>JAUNQH010000010.1 GCA_030536295.1 Clostridia bacterium
CTGGAAGGCCGCGGGCTGGTGAATTATCTGGAATCCCTGACCCTGCTGCCCGGCGACGCGGAGGATGGACGCAGAATGGCGATGCGGCTGTGGACCACGGTGCCCCTGTGCGCCGGGCGGGATGACGGCGGCAGCGTATATATGAAGCCGGACCGCTTCACCATTTGCGGGCGCCGGTGGCGGGTGACCGGCATTGAGGACCGGATGCAGGAAGGCTTCAATGTGGCAACGGCGGTGGATTGCGCGTATGACGGAATTTGACGGCATCATGTACCGCGCCGTGTGCGCGGCCCTGGAACTGGACCCGGACGGGGAACAGGCGGCGCGGATGATGCGCGTTGCCTGGACAGGGCAGCCGCGGACCCCCTGTGACGCGAATGTCTGTTACCGCTATGCCGTGATCGAGCCGGACGGCGGCACCGTGTACACGCAGCGGAGCGGCACCGGGCGGAACGCGACGGAATACGTGTTTGTGCCGTATACGCTGCACCTCATCTTTTACGGGCCGGACGCCATGATCAACGCGCTGCGCGCGCGCACCGGCATCCTGCGGGATGACGGTGCCCGCAGTCCGCGCGCGATCCTGCGGCAGGCCGGCATCGTGCCGCTGCCGGAGCCGCCGCTGCCCGCGGTGATGTATGAGGGGTACGGAAACGAATGGCGCCTGCGGGCGGACCAGACGCTGCCCTTCCGGCTTCTGAAGCTGACGCGGGAATGTCCGGAGGACCCCGTAACGGCGCCGCCGCGCGTGACGCTGTATAACGAAAATGGAGAACAAGGAGAGATATCATGCGAGAGAACGCAAAGATGATCACCCTGCGGACCCCGGAGGGTGAGCGCCGCTTCCGCCTGCGGAAGATGGACGCGATGACCGGGGCATGCCTGCTGAAGTTTATTGTGGAAAAGGTATCGCCCGTGCTTACGCCGCTGACGGAGGGCGCGGAGGACAGCGCGATCCCTGCCGCCGTGGAAAAGGCGCTGCCCATGGTGCTGCAGGAGCTGAGCGACGAGGACCTGCGCCGCGTGATGCTGCGCTGCCTGCGCCATGTGGACATGGAACTGCCGGCGGGCTTTCATCCCGTGCACCTGCGGGACCGCTTCGGCATCCCCGAGCTGGAGGAAGACACGGTGACATGCCTGCGCCTGACCTATCACGAGATCCTGTGGTGCCTTGCCGGTTTTTTTGCCGCAAGCGGCCTGCTTACGCGGGAGGAGGCATGAGCCGCGGGGGAGGATCCTCCTGCCCGAACACGGACGAGGTGCTTTTTCTGCCGGTGGTGCTGGGCTGCTGGCGGCAGCATGAACTGTGGGACGGGACCTACACGCTGGATGACCTGCTGGATATCCTTGAGGTGATCGCGGCCATGCGGGCCGGAAGGGAGGGTGAACCGTGAGCGGACTGCCTGTATCCGATATCGTGGATGTGACCGTGCTGGCGGATCCGCCGCTGAGCACGGACGCGGACCGCTTTGTAACGGGGCTGATGCTGACGGAGGCGCCGTCAGGCATGACGGACCGCGTGATCCCCGTATCCCGCGCGCGGGATCTGGCGGATGCCGGGTTTGCCGAATCCGCCGCTGCGTACAAGGCGGCTGTGAAATACTTTGCCGTGGATCCCGCGCCGCGGAAGCTGCTGGTGGGCGCCGTGCGGACGGGGGAGACATTTGCCGCCGCGTTTGAGCAGATCACCGCGGAAACGGACGGCTTCTATGCCGTGTACGCCGCCGGCGCGGACACCTCGCAGCTGCTGGCCCTGGCCCAGGCAGTGGACGCTTACGGCTGCGCGGTGCTGTTTTGCCCCGTGACAGCCAACACGGACACGGCCGCCGGGGAAAACGGGCTGTTTGCCCGGATGAAGAACACGGGCCGCGCGCGCGTGTTCGCCGTGCTGTGCGCGCAGGCGGATGACGCCGCCGGATGGGCGGGCCTGGCCATGGGCCTGAACCGCGCTCACGCCAATGATGCCTTTGCCATGTGCTACCGGAGCGCGGACGGCCTGACGCCGCGTGCCCTGACCGGCGCGCAGGCACGGGCGATACGGGCGCTGAACGGCAATGTGTACATCATCCGCGGGTATGACATGAAGGTGCTGGAACCGGGGTGCCTGAGCGACGGCACGCGGTTTGACACCAGGCTGTATCTGGATGAGATCGCCGAGGAACTGCGTGACGCGTGCCTGCGGCTGTTCATCTCCGCCGCGGACCGCCTGCCGATGAACGACACCGCCACGGCGCGCTTTTTCAGCGCGATATCCGGCGTGCTGGAGGGCTACGCCGCCCGCGGCATCCTGACGCCCGGGCTGTGGAAGGGCGCGGATGTGGGCAATATATGCACGGGAGACCTGCTGAAGGACGGCTACGCGCTGTACGCGCCGCCGTATGACCTGCAGAGCGATGAGGACCGCGCGGCGCGCAGGGCTGTGCCCGTATCGGTGTGCCTGAACCTTGCCGGCTCGGTGGAGTCGGTTGTGATCAATGTGATAACGGAGGGGTGAGGAACATCTTTTCGATCTATTCAATGGCGGACACCGCGGTGATCCTGTATCACCCGGCGGTGGGCCGCTACTCCCTGAGCGAGGGCGGAGCGGGCAGGATCACCATCGCCCGCTCCGGCGACCTCAGCTCGCACACCGTGACGCCGGACGGCACCGTGGTGATCAACCGCCTGTGCTCGCGCCACGGCACGGTGACCGTGGAGATACCGCAGAACTCGGCTGCCGACCTTTTCATGCGCAGATGGATCAGCTACATGGAAAGCCGGGTGAAGGGCGCGGACTACGCGGCGGCCACCCTTACCGTGCGTGACGCGGCGTGCGAGCATACGTATATCCTGACCGGCGTGACGCCGCAGAAGTGGCCGGACATCACATATGACCGGACGGCGGGAAACGTGGTGTACACCCTGCTGGCGGCCTCCGTGTCCGAGCAGTGAGCGGGGGTGAGACACGGTGGCACTGCGTGAATATCTTGTAAGCTACGGCGTGCAGGTGGATGAGGCCGCGGTGGAAAGGCTGTTTTCCGTGCTGGATGAGGACCGCGTGCTGGCCGGCGAGGCGGCTGCCGCCTTCGCCGCGCTGGACACGGCGGCGAAAGAACTGTTTTCCGTGCTGGCGGAGGACGGCGCGCTGGCAGGTGAGGCGGCTTCCGCCTTCACCGCGCTGAACACGGCTGCGGAAAACATGCATTCCGTGCTGGCGGAGAACAGCACGCTGGCCGGCGGGCTGACCGCCGCCTTCACCGGGCTGAACGCCGCGGTAAAGACCTTTGCCGAATCCGCGGCCTCGCTGAACACGGCGGACGGACTCAGGAAAAACGGCATCCTGACCGAAAGCGAGCTGAAAAAACTGACGCCCGTGCTCAAACTGAAGGCGGATACAACGGACTTTCTCAAAAACGCGGAGGAGGCGCTGAACCAGGCGCGGAGCATGGCCGCCGGCATGATGCTGACGATCCCCGTGAAGCTGATGCCGGATATGAGCGCCTTTGACGGCCTGGGCGGATCCGGCGGATCGGGCGGCAACGGCGGCTCCGCGCCGAAGGGCGGGGGATCGCAGGACAGCCTGCACATCACCGTGGAGAGCGTGGGAGCCGGCGCGGACGGCCTGTCGCAGACGCTGGCGGATGTGCTTGAACGGCGCCTGGGCGGGGGCGGCTACGCGTGACGTATCTGTATGACTCCGCCGCGGGCAGGAAGTACGCCTTTTCCGGGGTGACCTCGGTGAAGCACAGCCTGACATCCAAGGTGAACACGGACAGCAACATGAGCATGGACGCGGAAACGGTGTTCACCGCGGTGAACGAAGCGGACCGGATCACCCTGACCGCCGTATGCTCGGACACGGACGGCGAGCCGGCGCGCCTTTTCGCGGAGCTGCGCGCGCTGAAGGAGAGCTTTACGCGCCTGACGCTGGTATCGCCGCTGGAAACGCTGTCCGGCCTGATCCTGACGGAAGTGACCGCCGTAACGGACAGCAAAGCCCCGAACGGCTGGACCGCGACCATTGTCCTGCGCCGCGTCCCCCAAAATGACCCCACCCCAACCGGCGGCAACACCAGCCAACCGGAAGGCAAGGGCACCGCCTCCAAAAAGACGGTCACCCTTCAGCAACTTAAAGACGCCGGCCTCCAACTGACATATTCGGGTAAATTCGAAATGCTGAAATAAAACCCCAAAAGTCAGAAAAGGTATGCACCGAAGGATTCCAAAGGGCGATCGGAAAGCCCTTTGGTCGGCCCGCAGGCCGAAACCTTTGCCAAGTTTCCTAAGAGAAAGAAAGTATGTGTGCGAAGGGGTCCAGGGGGCGATCGCAAAGCCCCCTGGTCGCCCGCAGGCGAACCCCGGAGAAAATTATGACTCCCATAATGATTGATATTGATCTTGCCATCGGCAACCAAACCCTCTTCCTCTCCATTGCTCCTGACAATGTCCCAATGACATTGTCAGTGAACATCCGTTACCACAACGCTGCCGCCAGGCACTTCATCACCATCACCGACATCCTGACCGGTGATGTCCTTCTGAACAACATCCCCCTTGTTCCTTCCGGCACGCGCATCAACGACCTCCTGGCCACCGCCCGCCACCGCCTTCCCGGCACCCTCTTCCTTCTTCCCGACGGCACGACCCTCATATGGATGGACCGCCAGACCACCCCCTGACATCGGAGGCAAAACCCATGGAATACATCGATGAATACCTTCCCACGGAAAGCTCTCGGATCCGTATGCTCGCCCGCTCAGCTCAGCCCCTGCCCTGCATCTCTGCCGGGCAGATCACCTCCGTCGACACCGCTGCCGGCACCGTGCGCGTGCAGCCGGATCCGCCCCTGCCGCCGCTGCCGGCGGCAAAGCCGGCAGCGGGCCTGACACTGCACCCCGGTGACCGCTGCCTCATCGCCTTTGCCGGGCATGACATCCGCGAAGCATATGTGATCTGTGTGATCTGAAAGGATGTGGTCTCTATGCGCATACGCGCGAGAAGCCCTGATGGTGATCTTACCCCGTGCCTCACCGCCGATGACCTGCTGACCGGCCGCGAGGCGGCCGCGGAAGCCATCCGGTCCCGCTTTACGCTGCTGCGCGGCGAATGGTGGGAAAACAGAAGCCTGGGCTTTGACCTGCCCGGCCGCTTGCCGCCGGAGGAGGCGGAAGCGATGATCACCGCGTATATCGCCGGCACAGCCGGCATAACGGCGGTGACAAACACGCGCTATACCCACGGCCGCGAGGCGGCCTACAGCTGCACCGTCCGCTTTTCCGGCGGTGAAGCGGACGTGAATGTGGATCTGTGAAGGAGAAACCTATGAGCTACTTTGCCCCTTATCTTGATGATGACGGCATGCACCTGCCCACCTATGACGACCGGATGGAAGACATGCTTGAAGCTTACCGGACCATCTTCGGCGAGGACGCGGTGCTGACGCCGGACACGATGGACTACCAGCTGCTTTCCCTTTTCGCGAAGGCGCTGGACGATATGTGCTCGCTGCTGCTGGATGTGTACGTATCCCGCGATCCGGACATGGCGCGCGGGCAGGCGCTGGACCTGCTGCTGCCGCTGACCGGCCTGCGCCGCGAGACGGGCGAGACGGACGAGGCGCTGCGCGACCGCCGCGCGGCCCTGGCAGCCCTCTCCTCCGTAACGACAGCGGCCGGCATTGAGGCTGCGGTGCGGGCAGTGCCCGGCGTGACGAGGGTGAAGGTCTTTGTGAACGACGCGGACGCCGCGAACGGCGATCTTCCGGCTCACTCGGTGACCGTGCTGGCCGAGGGCGGGAACAACGCGGATGTGGCAAAGGCGATCCTCGCCAAAAAGGCACCCGGGATCCCCACCGCGGGCGCGACCTCCGTGACCGTGCCGGACCTGTACGGCGTGAACACAACGGTGCGCTTCTCCCGCCCGGAGACCTGCGCCGCGACCTGCCGCGTGGTGGTTCAGCGCCTTACGGGCTGGACGGACGGCACCGCGGACGTGATCAAAAACGCCGCGGCGGAATATGTGAGCGGGCTGGATATCGGCGAGCCCCTGATCGTGCCGGTGCTTTACGGCGCGATCTATGAGGCGGTGGGCGCGGTGACCTTTACCGTGACCGGCATCACTGTAAGCGGATGCGGGCAGAGCTCCTCAACGCAGATCACGCCGGGCTACCGGCAGCGGCTGAACGTGCTGCCTGCCTATGTGCAGGTGGTGGAGAACTGAGCGGGATGAAAAGCTTTATCGTGCGCCTGGACGGCAGGGAAGTGAAGGGCTATACGCGCCTTCGCCTGCATGCCGCGGAGCGGATGTCCCTTTACCCGCCGCTGCACCGGCTGACACTGGACGGGCTCAGTGAAAGCGAACGCGTGCTGCTGTTGTGCGGCCGCGCGGTCAGCGTGGCGCTGAAGGACGGCTGTGGATCCGTGCTGGCGGAAGGCACCGTGACGGATGTGATCGATGACCGCACCGGCGGCCGCAGGCAGACCACGGTGCTATTCTCCCCGGTACCTGACTTTGGTGCCGCGCGCGTATCCCTGCTGCTGCCGGCGGGCATTGATTACGGTGAGGCGGTCCGGCGCGTATGCGCCGCTTCCTCCGTGCCGCTGAGCGCGAACGCGCGCTCGGAAGCGCGGCTGGAAGCGGACCGGCCGGTATACGGATACACGGCGGATGTGCTGTGTGAGCTGTGCGCTGAGGCCGGCCTGGTGCCCTTCCTCAGCGGCGGCGCGGTGCACGCCGTGCCGCCGGTGCCGGAACGCGCGTCGCTTTTCCCCGCCCCGGGGGACCTGTATGAGGCGGCCGTGACAGGCCGTGACCTGATCACCGTTTCCGCGGCACCGAAAGGGTATCCCGCCGGCGGCGCGCTGCTGTATGAGGGCCGTCCGCGCCGCGTGCTGCGCGTGAGAACGGAAGCCGATACGGCCGGCGAAACGGTGTGTGAACTGACATTGAGGTGAGTGTATGGACGAGTATACGGACCTGCTTCCGCAGGCGCGCCGCGGGCAGCCGGCCTTTATCGCGCTGGTGATCGCCGTGCTGCGGCAGGTGCTGGACCTGCGTGATCTGACGGAACAGCTGCAGACGGCATTTTATCTGCCGGAGGCCGAAGGCGAACAGCTGGATATGACCGGCAGCATATGCGGGTGCCGCAGGAACACGGGCGAAACGGACGCGGCTTACCGCGCGCGGATCGTGGCCGCGGCTATGCGGAACGCGTGGAACGGGACAAACGAAGGCCTGCGGGACCTGTTGGCGGTATACGCTCCGTCCGCGACCTTCCGCGACAACCAGGACCTCACTGTAACTGTGACCGGCACAACCCTTGCCCCCGTCCCCGCCGGTGTGAGGCTCATCACGCAATAAGACCACAAGAAGCTCAATTATCAAATTGAATGATTGAAAAGCCCATGAAGAAGGGGAACGCGCGAAGGGGCCCCGGGGGCGATCGCAAAGCCCCCGGGTCGCCCGCAGGCGAACCCCCTGACTGCTTTACTGGAGGATAATACTATGGAAAGAAAAACTGTTAACACACAGCCGATCACCGGCAACATGGTGGGCTCCAACGACACCATCACCAACCTCGTCACCCTCCTCGGCGGCACCCAGCCCATATCCGACACACAATGGGAAGTCCGCAACTACGAACCCTGGTCCGGCCTGATCATCGGCCCGGACAGCAAGGCCTACTCCCTGCCGGAGATGCTCGGCACCATTGCCGCCAACGCCATGGCCGGCAACATGACGATGATCGACCTGAACATGACTGCCGAGCGCACGAAAAACTGCGATCTGTTTGATCAGGTGCTTGACGCGTGGGAGAGACACGTTGTGCCGATCATCCGCACAAGAGGGCAGGACTGCAATTCCTATTACATGCCTTCCTGCGTCACCCTTTTCACCGTGGAAGGTGAACCGCGCAAGTTCAGCATCATGCTCCATTCACCGAACTACGATGTCGAGACGTGGGCGATCGAAGATGATACGAGCTTTGCCGGGATGGATGTGCACGAGGTCGTTGACCGCAAAAAGATCCGTGAAGGCACCGCGCCGGAAGCGGCGGCTTTTGCCCCCGTGTATTCGGAAACATCCGCCTACAGCATCGGAAACCTTGTGTGGCATGACGGGCTGTATAAGTGCAAAACGGCGATCACGAGCGGGGAAGCCTGGACGGCGGCCCACTGGCAGCAGACGACCATCGCGGATGAATTCACGCGCAAGACGACCTGACGCGGATGACTGAAAGCATCCGGGGCAGGCAGTGGGAGGGAAAACAAACAACATGACAACAACGGAATTTCTGACGCTGATCGCCGAGACCGCGGCTCAGGTGAAAAGCTACCGTCTCGGCGGCAGCGCGGCGGACGGCACATCCGACTGCATCGGATTGATCATCGGCGCGCTGAAGCGCGGCGGTATCAGCTGGCCCGGCATCCACGGCACAAACTGGGCGTGGCGCAATGCCGTGAAGGACACAGCCGCGGTCTCATCCGCGGCGGATACGGTGCCCGGCGACCTGCTGTTCAAGGCGTATGACCCCGGCGACGCCGGCTACGCGCTGCCCTCGCGGTACAATTCCTCAAAGGACAGGAAGGACTACTACCACGTGGGCGTGGTGACGGCGGTGGATCCGCTGCGGATCACGCACTGCACCTCCGGCGGCATCAAAACGGACACGAAGATCGGGCAGTGGAAATACCGCGCGAAGCTGAAGTATCTGAAGGACGAACCGGCCGCGCCGGCAGCGGAAAGCAAAGAAAAAGACGCCGCCCTGACGCGGGCGGCGATCTCGGAAGCGCTGGAGAGCGCGCGGGCGATACGCGAAAACGCGGAAAAGCTGGAGCAGACGCTCAGCACCGCGCTGAAGGAGTGACGAAAATGAAGGAATCGATCATCGTGGCGATCCTGAGCCTGGCCGGTACGGCGATCGGCTCCGTGACGGGCATCATCACGGCAAACCGGATGACGGTGTACCGCCTGGAGCAGCTGGAAAAGAAGGTCGCCGCGCACAACAACCTGGTGGAGCGGATGTACCGCGTGGAAAACAAGGTGGAGGAACTGTGTGAAAGGAGAAAGGAACATGAAGGGCATTGACCGTAAAGATGTGCTGATCCGCAGCATCAAAACATTTCTGGAAGTGGTGCTGACCTATGTTGCCACGGCTATGGCCGGGGTGACCTACGGTGACGGTACCCTGAGCGCGGAGATCACCGTGGGCGCCCTGCTGAGCGCGGGCGCCGCGGGCATCGCCGCCGTGCTCAACGGCGTGATCCTGCCGCTTTTGCGCGCTGAGTGACGGGGCGGCTCCGACAGGAGCCGCTTTTTTTACACCTTTTACACCTTCTACACCGTCTACACCTATCAACCCTTCCGATACTTCCCGATCCCGAGCACTTCCCACATATCCGGGCCGGCGCTCTTTTCTTTTGCCTTGTGCCTGAATAAGCCGCCGAGCGTATGCAACAGCTGCTTTTTCGAAAGCAGATTGATGAAGATCCTCCACCCCTGCCACAGCCAGGCAAACGGGCGCAGCCATTTATGTTTTTTTACTGCCGGCCATTGATTCAATCCGTTTTTCTGCAGGTGCTTCAGTATATTTCCGTTCACAATGGCGGAACGCACTTCAAAATCACCGTAGTCGAGGGTCATGCCGAAGTTGCCGGCGGTGTCGATCTCCTCAAACAGCGCTGTGCAGACCGCGTCATCCGCTTCTTCCGCGAAGGCGCGATGGGATAACCCGAAATATATCTCACACAGCCGGGTCAGGTGGATGGCCATCGCCCGCAGGGAAAGCCTGTCCGCCAGCGGTTCAAAATCGCTTTTCCAGCATTCGTCTGTCAGCACCTTATCAACATAGCAGCACCAGTCGATGATCTGCCGGAAACCGATGCCGGTGATCAGGTGATGGCGTATATGCTCAAGGATCGTGATGCCGTTGTATGGTTCCGGAAACGCGTAAAACCTGTGATCTTCCATTTGGATCAGAACGGGTTCAACGGCGGACAAAGTCTTATCCAGTTCTTTATCGGTCTCATCCTTGCCCATGCTGAAATAACGGTGGATCTCAAAATTCACACGCTTTTTTTCATACGCGTGATGACGTTCATCCGGTCGATCATCATCTGAAACATTGCTTTTTGGTATATAGATATATTTATTCTCAAGCAGGAGCTTTTCCGCTTTATCGAAATCTGCTTCAGTTGGAATCAGAATATCAATATCGCCGTAGGTCCGTTTGGCAGGATCCGGATAATAACGGCCGGCGGCAAGTCCCTTCACGATCACATGGGGAATGTTTTGCCCACCTAGTAGATCTGTTATTTCGTTCTGGGCGGCAAGAATACGGAGGTATTCGATCAGAAGGTACGCCCGTTCCTTATCCCAAGCCTGACGCAATGCTTCCGGCATATTGCTGATGTCGGCATTCTTGTATCCAAGGCTTGTGAGACAATGCTTCCGGAGGTCGGCAAACAAGGCACCCCAATCGTCAATAACAGGTGCTTCACCGCCCCACAGGGCACAGCGAATAAACGGAAGAAAAGACGGTTGCATAGTCATGCCTCCTGACATCATTATGATATCATAAAAGTTACACGAAAACAATCGGCCAAAACGGCTGTAACCGTTGAAAATAAAGGGTTATTTATTGGTTACATTATTGATTTTGGAAGTGATATGTGCTAAACTGCGAACTGTGAAGTTGCCCCTATATCCAAACGGAGGAATTCATGGCCGGAAAGTTCGTAATCAGGCTTGCGGATGTCAACATCGAAGTTGTGCACAGATACCGACGGGTGAAGCAAATGTGCAGCAAATACATCGTTGATGATGATCCTGAATTCACCGTCAGCGTTACCGATGATGAGATCCGTGCGGACCGGGAACGGAATCCACGACCGGAAAAACGGAAACCGAAACTGTTTACACGGCGGTATTACGAGGCGACAGCACTCTACCGCAAGATCTGCCTGAAGCTGATGGATTATGACGCGTTTCTCCTGCATGCCGCGGTGGTTGCGGTGGATGGTGAAGGCTACGCGTTTCTGGCAAAGAGCGGTACGGGTAAGTCGACCCACGCGCGGTTCTGGCTGAAGTACTTCGGCAGCCGGGCTTTCATGGTGAATGGGGACAAGCCGATCCTGCGCATCTACGGCGATAAGGTCATTGCTTATGGTACACCATGGTGCGGAAAGGAAAATCTCAATGCCAACACCGGTGTGCCGCTGAAAGCAATCTTCTTTCTGGAACGCGGGCAAGGGACAACAGTCACGAAGATGCCCGGCGAGAAGATACCGGAACGGATCGCAAGCCAACTGCTGATCACAAAGAACGGAAAGCAGCGTGCGAGAGTGTTTGAACTTGCTGACCGGGTAATGGCATTGGTATCAATGTACAGGCTGAGCTGTGACATGGATCCGGATACCGCGAGGATCGCGTGGGAGAGCATGCAGGAAGTGATGAGGAATGAAGATTAAAGAAGGGTATCTGCTTCGTAAAGCCGCGCAGGAGAACATTGTTCTTTACATTGGCGATGAAGATACCGAACTGAACGGTATGATCCGTCTGAATGATGCCGGTGCGGTCCTGTGGAAACTGATGGCCGAAGGAAAGACCAGACCGGAGATCGTGACCTCGATGCTGGACATGTACAGCGGGTTGGATGAGGAGACCGCGAAGCGGGATCTTGATGAGTTTATCGAAACGGTAAAAGTCGCGCTGGCGGATGACCAATGAAGAATGAACGGCTAAGCATCGAAGAAGCATTGGATAAGAACAAGCGATGCTATTTCCAGCCAAAGGGTGCCAGCATGAAGCCGTTGCTGACACAGGGCGAAAGCACGGTAGTGATCGAGAAGCTGACGCGGGCGGCTGCAAAAGGTGATGTGATCCTGTTCCGCAGCGGTGACCTGAACATCCTGCACAGAGTCATCGGTTTCAGAGACGCGGTCATCATTACCCGGGGAGACAATAATTTCTTCAATGAGTATGTTCCGGAAACGGATGTACTTGGATTCATGACGGGATTTTTCAGGACAAGGGATTCTGAATTCGTGTCCTGTGAAGATAGATGGTATCGAAGATATTGCAGAATATTGTGGATATATCGGGGATACCGGAAAATGAGAATTATACTCAGTAAAGTGAAGCATAAAGTTATCGGGGAGCGCTAAGGAGGAATGGACAGTTATGGAAAATATGAACAGCAAAATGGAGTATGTTAAGGCTGATGCAAGAGTGATCTGCTTCATTAAAGAAGATATTGTCGCGGAGTCTTGTATTGCTACTAATTATGAGGAGTGCTCGGGTACATATTCGCAAGGCTGTGATAGTACAGCCTCAACGCAGTGTAATCGTTGCATGGATTCTTCGAAAAAATAAGTATTTACGCAGAAGTTTTTTCTACGCCCAATCAATAAAAGATTGGGCTTCTTAATTATTGAAAGGACATTGGCCATGTTTTGCATATTGCATCCGGACTATGCGCTCAGATCATGGGTTGATTTACCTTTTGCTGCTGTTGGTATGGGTAAGATAAATCAGGTGTTTATTCTCACATCAAAGGAATTCTCTGTTTTGATACAGGCAGACGGAATGCATGATATTGAGGAATCGGTAACTACAGATACCCTATTAGCTCGTGGCATGCTTCTGCGATGTGAGAAGGGTGAACGATCATTACTGCCGGCACAGGATTATATGCTTTGCGATAATTATTTTATGGAGATTGCATTGATTGAAATCACCTTTCGTTGCAATATGAAATGTAGACATTGTTTTATATACTCGGATAATACATCAAATCAGCAGGAAATGTCAGTTCGCGATTTTGATAAATTACTGGACAGTATTTATCAATGTGGTATTAAGAAAATCGCGCTGACCGGCGGCGAACCGCTGCTGCATAGGGAATTTCCGCGCATTCTCGATCTGATAAGTGAACATCATATGAGTCTTGCTGAGATATTTACAAATGGTATTTTGCTGAATGACACTTTGCTGGACAGGATTATTGATCATGGCTATTCCCCGGAATGCCATATTTCTTTTGATGGGCTTGGATATCATGACTCTTTACGAGGAGTTCCGGGATCAGAAAAGAAGACTTTGGCTGCTATAAAGAAATGCATAGATAAACAGCTCATTGTTAGCGTTAATGTCAATATCAATGAAGATAACAAAAATGTCATTTTGGAGACGTTGGAACTTCTTGATGAAATGGGTGTTTCCGATGCAATGCTAATACGAACATCGGAATCCCCTCGATGGGTAGCGAATCAAGGGAAAAGTATGGTCATTGAGGACTATTATGATTTTCTGATAGATCTACTTAAAGAGTATACATCAAAGCCGCGATATATGCATATTCGTATTGCCCAGTTATTGCGCATGAATGTTCGGGAAAAGACATTCGCTCTTGCTACCATATCTGGCTGTGTCGGTTCATGTGTTAATGCTCCCGTTTGTAATGATGCAAGACATATGTTGACGATTGGTGTAACTGGGAATCTGTATCCTTGCCCGGAGATTTCCGGTGTCATGGATATGATGGAAATCAAATACGAGAATATATTGGAACAACCTCTCCAGCAAGTTTTGCATGAAGGACAGTATGCCGATTGGATGTCAAAAAAATCACAGGAACGGATCCAACACAGTAACAAGTGCCGCATATGCAAATATCGCGAGATCTGTTTAGGCGGGTGTCCGGCAATATCGTGTGTCACACCGGACCACTATGGTGATTTTTGGGGTTATAATCCATGGCAGTGCGCGTTTTTTGAAGGAAATTATACAGCAAAATTTATTAATGCGTTATCCGGGTATAAATGTACAAATCCGGGAATCGATGCTATTATAAAATTGTCGGAATCACAGATGTAGTCAGTATATTATGCAAACTGTTGTATTTATGTTATAGTATAAAAAACAAAGTGGATGGTTAAGTATGTATTATTGCTTAGATGATCGTTATGCACTGCGTAGTTGGAATAACCGGTCATGCTGCCTGCTGGATAGAAAAACAGGAATTATAACTGATCTGGAATTCAAGGATTATCAGGCTTTAAGCTTTCTGGACGGAATAACCGAGGAGAATGCTGTTCCTTCGGCATTAAGAAGCATTATCCGGCAATATACGGATGATGGTTATGTGAAAAAGTCTCCCGAGCCTGTTGAACCAGTGAATGATTGGTTTCAGATCTTTGAGAACAGATGTATGCCTTCTTTATATTGGTCTATTACTGGGAAATGCAATTATCATTGTCGTCACTGTTATCTTGATGCACCAGATGGATGCTTTGGCGAATGTACAACTACAGAGGCACTGAATCTGGTTGATCAAATTGCGGATTGCGGAATTCCGGTCGTCAGTATCAGTGGCGGTGAACCTTTGGTACGTGATGATTTTTGGACCATCATTGATGCATTGATCGAAAAACAGATCATTATCAGTCAGATCTATACAAACGGACAGCTTGTTGATGAGAAATTTCTGAGTCGGCTTGAACAAAGAAAGATCAGACCGGTTCTTTGTTTCAGTTTTGACGGATTGGATTGGCATGACTGGATGCGTGGCTTTGCCGGTGCGGAAGAAGCTGTAATCAATGCAATGAAGCTATGCCGTAAACATGGGTTCCCGTTTTTGATTGATATGTGTGTTCATAAGGGAAATGCAGCAGACCTGAAACGTAACATTGACTATATTTCCCAGATGGGTGCAATATGTTTAAAAATTGCATGTGTGGATACAACGGAACTATGGAAAAAGAACGCCGAAGGGAATGAAATGAATGTCAAAGAATTATTACCTTACGTTCTGGAATATATTCCGGATTATTATAAAAATCATATCCCCATGAAGGTCACACTATGTCCATACATTACTTTGTATCCTGAGGACATGTCTGTTCCGTACACTTTGAATGCGGTAAAAAATCATCCCACTCAGCAAAGTAACGAAATAGTGTTATGTGGTGCTGCTCGATATGAGTGCTATGTTTCTCCGGACATGCGTGTGATCCCCTGCATGCCGATGGCTTCCATCCCTTACCGTGATATTTTCCCTTCTCTGCGTGAAGCGCCCTTGAAAGAATGCCTGCATGACAGTTCCTACTTTGATGCTATTGATGCCAAAGTGAGTGATCTGCTTAGTAAAAATGAAAAATGTGCGGCATGTAAAAATAATATTGTCTGCGGCGGCGGGTGCAGGGCAAAAGCGCTGCTTGGCAAGGACCAGAGCATCTGGGGTTGTGATTATGATGCCTGTTATATTTTTGAAAACGGGCTGGATGAACAGCTCAAGAGCGTCGCGGACGCAGCCGTGGCAAGATACAGGTCTCCAAAGGCATAAGAAAGCAAACAGGATGACGCGGTTGGCATCATCCTGCTTTTATTTTATCCGTTATTCCGACTGCTATAGGCTGTTTCGATCATCGCTTTGATCTTTTCATCATAATGATTTTTCCAATAGAAGCATTGCCTGTGATCCGTGCCGAAATAATCATGATCATCACCGAGAAACGCGCTTGCCCTGCAGCCACCGCGGCATTTGAAACGGTATTCACAAGTGCCGCAGACTTCATTTTTCTCGAATAACTCTGATACTCGTTTTTCGATCAGAGTCGCGTACAGACCTTCGGAGATGCATTTTCTGAAGCCGCCTGCTTCAGTGATCGTGGGGAACTGTATATAGTTCTCGTCCGATGTCATGGGCATACACGGCAGCAGACGCAGATCCGGCGTGATATAGCAGCTTGCTCTCGCGCCTTCACACAAATAGTAGTCTCCGCTCTCTTTGCCGCAGTTGTCACAGTACTCTGCCGCAAGCACCCTGCAGCTTTCGGCGTTGGGGGAAAGCTCATACATTCCGCCCCAGGTGATCTCCATCGGGACAGGATCGCTGATGAGGACCGGAAGAAGATCAAGCGCTGTCTGCATAAATTCCTGCTGCGAAAGCTGATTGCCGCAGCTGTTTTTTATCCAAAGCTCCGTATCGGAAACGGGACCGATCTTCAACACTGATACACCCAGATCAGACAAACAGTGTATTGTTTTCAGCAGGGAAGGAATGTTACCTTTGAACAGACATAAGGTGGCACTGACTGTAATGCCGTTTTTAATACATAAACGCATGGTTTCGAGCACTTTGTTTTCCGCGCCGGGAATGCCCCGCATCCAGTCGTGCCAGCCCAAACCGTCAAAGCTGATGATAATGTGCGGCTTGATGTTCCTGCGGATCAGCTCATCAATAAATGCCTGATCAATGAGAAAACCGTTGGTATAGAGCTGCCTGATCGCGATGCCGCGATGCTGAAGATGTTCAGTGATCTGCCAGAAGTCTTTACGTACCAGCGGGTCGCCGCCGGTTATATCCACGATCTGCACGCCGCAATCCGCGATCTCATCGATCAGACGGAGAATATCGGATGTATTTGCTTCGCCGAGCAGGTTATCACAGGCATCCATGAAGCAGTGACGGCAGCGCGCGTTGCAGCAGCCTGTGATGGAAAAAAAGACACTCTCAATGAATCTGTTGCTGTAATAAACAAACCAGTCTTCACTGCTTTCGACCGGTTCGCTGCTTTCCAGTATGATCTTTTTATCGATCAATTGTAAAATAAACGGACGATACTTTGCGTAAGTATCGTCTGGAATGTTATTCTTTCCGTCAGCCATCAGCAGCAATCTCATCTGATGCTTGCTTACCGGAAACATACTTTTGAGTACCCTGTGGATCAAAACGCGGGTCTTGTCCGCCCATACGCATAAACGATAGTTACGGTCAACGGCTAAATACATCGTATCACCCGCTTAGTTTCTCCATATTCCAAGATTTCCTATGACCTTTGTGCATGCACCGGAGGTGCAGTCTTCATTGTGTTTTTCCATAGAAAAATCCCTGCACTCTCCGGTGAAGACCAGAATATCTTCATCATCAAAAATAACAACGTTGGCTTGTGCTTTTTGATACTTTTCCTTTTCATTGTTCATTAAGATGCCCCCCTGCTGTATGGAAAATCTCCGCCTGATCATTTGTTGTTATACAAGGCAGGACCGAATACATACAAGAAGATAGCATGAAATTGACAGTAATGCAATAATGTAATAAAAATATAATCAAGAAGTAACTTATTTATAAATTATTTATAAATAAGATCATTAATATTTCTCGACCGCTGACATTATACTGTACCGGTTATACTGCTGCTTAAGGTGCTTTTTGCGTGACCCGCGTGCTTTAATATGGCGAGATACCGCGATAAACACAGTTGTTAATTTATCCGTGACAGAGTAAAATAGTACAGAGGCGTTTGTTTCCTGTACCCTATTTTGCCCTTCGCGGAGGTATCCGATGCAATTGATCCAATCCGTGCTGAAAAACAGAGTCAAGACCCATTCACTGAGATGGGTCTGGAAACATACGCGAAAATACACGCCCGCGCTGGCGGGGCTGATCTTTTTGAGTATGATCCAGTCTTATCTGGGGGTCACTGTCGCGCTCGGCACCCAGCAAGTGATCGACGCGGCGGTCTCCGGCGAAGCGGAAAACCTGCTCCGCAGCGCGCTTTTGCTGGGCGGAATGCTGCTGGGAAACCTGCTGCTGAGCCTTGTGAGCCAGCATGGCCATGCCAAGGTGGAAGCGGATATGGACCGGGACCTGAAAAAGCAGATGATGCACCAGATCCTGAGGGGCAATTATCAGGCACTGTCCGTGTATCACAGCGGGGACCTGACGCACCGGCTGAATGAGGATATCTCCACGGTATACGGTGTTGTGCTGAGTCTGCCGGAGCAAGTCGCTTCGCTTGCAGTGAGCACGGTCGCGGTGGTGATCGTGCTGGGAAAACTGGATAAGATCTTTACGATCGTGCTCGCGGGCATCTGCCTGCTGATCGGTCTGGTCACCTTTTTCATGCAGAGAATGCTGAAGGATATCCATAAGAAAGTGAAGGATATGGGCGGGCGCGTGTCCGGATTCCTGCAGGAAGTGATTGAACGGCTGATGATCGTGCAGGCGCTGGAAGCCGGGGAGACCGTTGAAAAAAGGACGGATGAGCTGCTGGAGGAACGCTGGCAGCTGATGAGAAAACGGAAGAATCTGAGCCTGCTGAGCGGAATGGGAATGGGTATCCTGGGCGGCGGGATCCAGTTCGCGACCCTGATCTGGTGCGCCGCGAAACTGCTGAACGGAACGATCACCTTCGGTGTGCTGACTTCGACAACGCAGCTGGTCGGGCGCCTGGAGGCGCCGGTCACGATGCTGCCGTATCTGCTGATCCGGCTGATCAATATGAGCGCGTCCGCCGAGCGGCTGATGGAGATCGATGCCATCCGGCCCGAAGAAAGAAAAAGCGATATCGATGTACACGCGATCTACCGCGATATGGACCGCATTGCCGGAGAACAGCTGTGCTTCGGCTACAAAAATGAGTATGTGCTGAAGGATGTATCCTTTGAGATCCCGAAGGGCGGGCTGACCGTTATCGTCGGCCAGAGCGGGAGCGGGAAGAGCACTTTGCTGAAGCTGCTGATGAGCATGTATGTTCCCGACAAGGGCAAACTCCTGCTGCGCATGAAAGACGGAAAGCAGATCGAATTGAGCCCGGACACCCGGAAAATGTTTACCTACGCCCCGCAGGGAAACCTGCTGCTGAGCGGAACATTGCGGGATAATCTGCTGCTGGTGAAGCCGGACGCGGATGAAAAGGAGATACAGGAAGTGCTTTATGCCAGCGCGCTGGATGAGTGCGTGGCACAGCTGCCGCAGGGGCTGGATACGGTGCTGGGCGAGAACAACGCGGGGCTGTCGGAAGGTCAAGCGCAGCGGCTGGCGCTGGCCAGAGCCCTGCTGAGGGAAGCGCCGATCCTGCTGCTGGATGAAGTGACCAGTTCGCTGGATATGGAAACGGAACGGAAAGTGCTTCAGCGGATACGCGAATATAAAGACAGGACCTGCATCGTTGTGACGCACAGACCCGCGCCCCTGAAAATGGCTGATCTGGTGCTGAACGTTGTGGACGGAGAAGTCTTCAGACCCGGCCGGGATATGGGAGCTGAACAGTTACATTGATCATCCCGTTTGACAACATCATTTCCATTATGTATACTTTATCCGGTGCGAAACGCGCCGGATATTTATTATTTATTTAGGGGGAAATCAAATGAAGAAGTTTCTTGCGATCGTTCTGGCTGCCATGATGCTGTGCCTGAGCTGCTTCGCCCTGGCAGAGGATGCTACCAAGACCACTATGCTGACCCTGTATCTGGACAAGATCGTCCTCGGAGAACAGAGTTATTCCGCTGCCGATCTGGGCATGGTGATCACCATGGCCTTCTATGATGACGGCACTGTTGACATGAGCGCTATGGGCGAGACCGCGACCGGGACCTGGGCCGAAGACGGTGAAAACCTGATCGTGACCCTGGAAGACGGAAGCGCCATGACGATGACCGTGGATCCCGAAGATCCCACCACCGTGATCGCTGATGCCGGTGTTGAAGGCGAAGAAATGATCTACTACTTCACGACCAACGAGATCTCCGGTATTGAACTGCCCGCCATCATCACAGCTGCTGATATCTCCGAGTTCGATGGCACCTACACCGCGAAGTATCTGAACGCTTTTGACATCACCGCGAACATCGAATCCATGATGGCTTCCGGCGAACTGCAGGCTCTGATGGGCGACAGCATGACCAGCCTGGATGTTGTGATCGAGAACGGCAAAGTTACCGCTTTCGGCGCCGAAGCGATCGATATGGTCCTGACTGACGGCACCCTGGCGATCGATCAGGCTGTTTCCGACGCCGCGGATGATATGGGTCTGGACCTGGGTCTGGATCTGAGCTCCGCCATCGTCATCCAGAAGACCGAGACCGGCATCGTTGTTTCCATGCTGGCCGGCATGCTGCTGTTCTACTGCGAGTAATATCGGCAAAGCAAAAGTCTCCCGTGCGCACGGGAGACAGTGAAAGCTGTATGAAACGCGATCACCCGGATCCTGTAAAAAGGATCCGGGTGATTTTTTATGCTTGTCTGCGCGGGTCAGGCTTTCTTGCAGCTGTTTCTGCACACGAGGGATACATCCAGGATCTTTGTCTGCGGGGGAAGCTCCGGATGGTGGATCCTGTCCCGCAGCATCTTGATGCCCAGGGCGGCTTCCTCCTGCAGGCTGCCGTCCACGGAGCACACGGGGGTGGACAGGTTGATGGCGCCCTGAATGTTATCGAAGCCGACAACGCCGAAATCGCCGGGGACGGAGAGCCCCTGCCGGCGCAGCAGGTCGATGGCGTTCCAGGCTTCCATATCACAGAAGGTGAAGAGACCGGTGACGCCGCTTTCATGCCAGGAGAGGAGCGTGCGGGTGATGTCTTCCGCGCTCCAGCAGGTGGCGCTGAAGATATCCGATTCCGGAATGCCCGCCTTCAGACAGGCTTCACGGAAGCCTTTGAGGCGCATGCGGGTGGAATAGACCACATCAAAGGAGGAGAGAAAGGCGAGCTTGCGGTGACCTTCCGCGATGAGGTGTTCGGCGGCCAGGCGGCCGCCCTTTTCTTCATCGCAGATAACGCGGTCCACATCCGGCTCGTTTTCCAGATCACGGCTCATGACCACAAAGGGGAGACCGGAGGTCTTGAGGGCATCCAGGGAGGTGCAGTTGCCGATGCCGGGGAACAGCAGGACGCCGTCCACCTGGCGGGCGATGGCCATCTCCACTGCCTGACGCTCCAGCTCCGGATCGTCGCGGGAGGCGAGGATCATGAGGGAGTAGCCGAGGCGCAGGGCTTCCAGCTGGATGCTGTCGGCAAGGATGCCGTAATAGGGGTTGATCATGCCGCCGCAGATCATGGCGATGATGCGGGTGCGGCCGCTGCGCAGGCTGCTGGCCATGAAGTTTTTGACATAGCCCATTTCGGCCGCGACGCGCTGGATGCGCTCGCAGGTGGCGCGGGAGATGTCGGATTTGTTTTTGAGGGCGCGGGAGACGGTGTTGACGGTAACGCCGGTAGCGTCGGCGATGTCCTGTAATGTGATTCGCTTTGCGCTCATCACGATTCCTCCTTCGATAGGATTCAGGGGATCGGCCTGCGGGCCGACTTAAGGGCTTTCCGATCGCCCTTAAGGATCCTTCGGGACCCAGGGGGCTTTCCGATCGCCACCCGGGACCCCTTCGGGGATTTCGCCTGCGGGCGACCAAAGGGCTTTCCGATCGCCCTTTGGAAACCTTCGGTTTCCCCTTCTTAGTAACAACATGAGATAGTAAAATGGTGAAATATATGATTAAATCAAGGATTCTCCGGATACATAACACCCCAGACGCTCTTGTTGCTGCCGACGGCGGAGAAGGTGAGAACAGGGGTGCCGGCATCATCCTGGCTCGCGCAGAAGATGCCGCTGATGGTTTCTTCATTCAGGGTGATGGTCATATACCAATCGCCGGTCAGGGTCCAGACGCCGGTATCATTTTCCGTGACCACGGTGCCGTCTTCGTTCAGATACATGATGAACGGCTGCGCGATCTCATCATTGATGGCGGTGCCCTGATCGATCACATAATATCTGCCGGATGCGGTATTCGCCGTGACGGGGGCGATCTCCTCCATGCGGGTGGCATAGGGCAGCATGCACGGCCAGCCTTCCGCGTTGAGGAAGTACTGCTTCACCATGGGGGAGTGACCTTCGGTGCCGTTGTTATACCGCGTGTGATAGCAGATATATTTCTTTCCGTCCTCATCGATGAAGGCGGAATTGTGACCGGTGGCCATGTAGGCGACGCGGACGCCCGGCAGGGTGTAGTTGCCGCTGAGCTTTAGGCCGAAACGGACATGGCCGGCATTGCCCGGCTTTTTGCCGTTCATATCCAGATACTCGCCGTCGACTTCCTTTGAGCGGAACACGCGGATCTGGTAGCCGCCGTGGGCGGTGAGGCTGCCGTAGGAAACGAAGAGGTAATAGTAATCGCTGTCCGGATCATAGAGGATATACGGCCCTTCAATGGACTGGTGATTGCCGCCCATCAGCTTTTTGCCGAAGTAGGGATCGACATCGTTGTCCTTATCCGCTTCCGGATGGATGACAAGACCGGTGGCGGGGTCAAGCTCCAGCAGGAAGATGCCGCCGCTCCAGCTGCCGTAGACCATCCACAGCCGGTCATCCTTATCATAGAAGACGGTGGGGTCCAGGGCGTTGGGGCATTTTTTATAGTTATAGGTATCGCCGAGGGTGAGGTGGTTCTTTTTGATCCAGGCTTCGTCGGCGTAGAGCTTGACATCCGTCTGATCGATGTTGCTCTTGCTGAAGCCGGAGCAGAGGATGTTGGCCTGCCAGGTGTAGGGACCCTCGATGGTGTCGGAGGTGCCGAAGCAGAGGTTGCTGGCGTTCCAGGTGGAGGAGGTGCAGTAATACATCATGTACTGGCCGGTGGTCTTGTTATAGATGACATCGGGGGCCCAGACGTGGTATTGGCCGTCATCGGTGGGGATGAGGGAGTTGGGGCCGCCGGCGTAGTCGAAAACGTGGAGGGATGGGTCGAAGAGGTTGCCCCACACGGGGTTGCGGGGGGTGTAGTCGCTGGCGAGGCGGTCGAAATTACGGAGGTTGGTGCTGCTCGCGGCGGTCATGTGGGTGCCGAAGATGTAGTAGGTGCCGTTGGCGCGGATGATGGAGGGGTCGTGGACGGAGGCGCGAGCGTTGACATTGCCGGTTTTGAATGCAGAGAGGTCTGCATCAAAATCGTAGCCTTCGGCTAAAGCAGTTGTTGTTTGGAACGGAAGAAAGGCTGCGCAGAGCAGCAGGATGAGTGCTGTTCGAAGAAGAAGGTTCATAAAAATCTCCTTTCTCTTGAAGCAAGGGGTTCGGCCTGCGGGCCGACCCAGGGGCTTTCCGATCGGTCCGCAAGCTCAATAGTCGCAGCTCAACACTGTTGAGCCTGCTCCTTTTCGCTTGAGAAACTCACTTTTGAGATTTCCGCCACCGGCGGTCAAAAGTGAGATTTCCCCCGGGGACCCTTCGGCCACTGCCTCTATTTTTTTCATCAGCAGCAAGGGTTTCGGTCTGCGGACCGACTTAAGGGCTTTCCGATCGCCCTTAAGAATCCTTCGGATACCCTACTTCTGGAATCTAAATACGATAATCAATAAAATTATGAATTAAAATTAAATCTCTTTTTTTCTAAAATAAACATCATAATACAAGCAAGAAAAGCCTTTGTGAAAATCTTGTTGACAAGCAACCATAAACATTATATCATGAACCCGGAGAAAAAACAATAACGTTAATGTTGTTTTTATTAAGAGGATTTGAGCATGAAAAAAGCGTGTCTGTGCATGGTGCTGATCGGGCTGCTGATCGTGGGTGCCGCTTTCGGCGAAAATGTGAACGGCACTTATGTCAGTGAACGGGTGACCGGGAATTATACCCGCGTGAGCGCCGGGTATACAATGGAGGCTTATACCGGAGAGCCTGTTGACGTGCCGGCGGACGAAAACATACAGCTGAACTACGGCGACAGCATGACCGTGACGGCGGAGGTGCCGGAGGACGGGCTGTACAGCCTGCGGTTCGACTATTACAGCACGGACGCGAGCGTGCTGCCGCTGAAGATGGGCTTTACCGTGGATGGCGCGTATCCCTTTTACGAATGCCGGAACCTGACCTTTGAAACGACCTGGGTGCAGGACACGGAGCCCGCGTATGACCGGTACGGCGATGAGATGGTGACTGTGCCGGAGAAGGCGGCACAGTGGGAGACCAAGTATCTTGCGGATTCCACATACCGCCGCACGGAGCCGCTGCTGCTGGAGCTGACGGCCGGGACGCATGAATTCGGCGTGACGGTGAAGGAAGGCAGCTTCCTGATGGGCGGAATGACGCTGGCCGCGCCGGAGAGCATACCGGAGCACACGGCATGCCCCGCCGCGGACGGGGACGCGCTGATCATCCTGCAGGGCGAGGATTTTTCTTACAGCAATGATTCCTCCGTGCACGCGGTGATGGAATATGACACGGCGGTGGATCCCTATCTGGTGGGGGACACCGTGCTGAACACGATCGACAGCGACAGCTTTGACACCGCCGGGCAGAGCGTGACATGGACCTTTACCGCCGAAAAGGAAGGCGACTACGCCATCGCGCTGAACTACCGGCAGAGCGACAAGACCGACTTTCCCGTATTCACGGATGTGCTGGTGGACGGGCGCGTGCCGGACCGGGCGTTTGAGGCGTATCCGATGCGCTACGGCGCGGGATATCAGACGCGGACGCTGGAGGATGATGACGGCGCGCCGCTGAGCGTGCACCTGACGGCGGGAGAGCATACGCTGACGCTGCGCATCACCATCGCGCCCATCCGCGAGGTGATGGAGACGCTGGATGAGGTGATGTACGGCATCAACGACCTGAGCCTGGAGATCACCAAGGTGGCGGGCACCAACGCGGACAAGTACCGCGACCTGAGCCTGAGCCGCTATATACCCGGCATCGGGGATGAGCTGAACGGATACGCGGAGAGACTGCTGGAAACGGAACAGAAGTACGCGCGGTATACCAATGCCGGCAGCGGCAATGTGGCCGTGATGAGCGGCATGGTGATCGCGGCGAAGCAGCTGCAGAGCCTGGCGGAGAATGTGGACGAGATCCCTTACCGCGTGGCGGAGCTGAGCTCCGGCAGCAACAGCGCCAACCGGTATCTGGCGAACACCATTGACAACATGCTGGGCAACGCGCTGGCCGTTGACCGGGTATACATTTACCAGACCGGGGCGAAGCTGCCGGAGGCGCCGGGGGCGCTGCAGGGCCTGGGCATGGATATCGGGCGGTTCGCGGGGTCCTTTACGGACCAGAGCTGGAGCGTGAGCGGCACGGATCCCGCGCACCTGCAGGTGTGGGTGAACCGGAGCAACCAGTATGTGCAGATCATGCAGAAGATGATCGACGAGTACTTCACCCCGGAAACGGGGATCGAGGTGGACCTGAGCGTGATGCCGGACCAGTACAAGCTGGTGCTGGCCAACTCCGCCGGGAACGCGCCGGATGTGGCCACGGGCATCAACTACACGATACCGTATGAGCTGGCGATCCGCGGGGCGCTGAAGGACATGACGGAGTTTGAGGACTTCCGCGAGGTGGCGGAGCATTACGGCACGGGGTTCTTCCTCACGGGGACCATCGGGGACGGGATCTACAGCATGCCGGAAACGCTGAACTTCTGGGTGCTGTTTTACCGGACGGACATCATGGAGAAGCTGGGGCTGAAGGTGCCGGAGACCATGCGGGATGTGACCGACATGCTGCCGGAGCTGCAGATGCGCGGGCTGAACTTCTATTACGCGCCGGCCGGCATGCTGAGCATGCGCAACTTCCACGGCACAACGCCCATCCTGCGGCAGAACGGCGGCGACCTGTATTACGAGACCGCCGCGCAGGGCACGGCGCTGGGATCGCGGGAGAGCGTGAAGGGATTCACGGCACTGACGGATCTGTTTACCATCTACAACATACCCAAGAGCGTGGATAACTTTTATCAGCACTTCCGCAACGGGGATCTGCCCATCGGGGTGGCGGACTTTTACACGTATAACCTGATCAGGAACGCGGCGCCGGAGCTGGACGGAAGCTGGAGCATCGCGCTGATACCGGGCACGGAGCAGGAGGACGGGAGCATTGACCGCACCAGCTGCGGGTGCGCGGAGAGCACGGTGATCTTCAAAAAGGATGAGGAACGGGAGCAGATGGCCTGGGCGTTTATCCGGTGGTGGAGCAGCACGGAGGTGCAGGCGGAGTTCGGGCAGACGATGCAGGTGATCTACGGCGATGAGTATATATGGCCGACGGCGAATCTGGAAGCGCTGGAGAGGCTGCCGTGGGACACGGCGGATAAGAATGTGGTGCTGGAGTTCGCGCAGAGCGTGGTGGATGTGGCAAGGGTGCCGGGGACGTATCTATTGGAACGCGAGATGAGCAATGCGTTCAATGATATCGTCGTGAACGGCGATAATGAGCAAACACGGATCGATAAGGCTGTTAAGACTATTAATCGGGAGATCAAGCGCAAACTCGAGGAGTTCGGCTATATCAGAGCCGATGGCTCGGTGATAGAGGAGTATTATATTCCGACAATAGATAGCGTAAATAAAATTTTGGGTCGGTAGCAGGGTTTCGGCCTGCGGGCCGACCAAAGGGCTTTCCGATCGGTCCGCAAGCTCAATAGTCGCAGCTCAACACTGTTGAGACTGCTCCTTTTCGCTTGAGAAACTCACTTTTGAGATTTCCGCCACTGGCGGTCAAAAGTGAGATTTCCCCCTGGACCCCTTCGGTCAATACTCTCCTCCCAAAGAAGAAACGGAGTGAACGCAGTGAAGCAAAACAACAGAAACGGCTACCTGTTCGTGGCGCCGTACGCGCTGCTTTTCCTGGTGTTCATCCTGGTGCCGGTGGCGCTGGCCGTCGCGCTCAGCTTTACCAATTTCAACGCGGTGCAGTTTCCCCAGTGGGTCGGATTCCTGAACTACATCACGCTGTTTACCTCGGATGAAGTGTTTATGCAGTACGTGCTGCCCAATACCGTGGTGTATGCCGTGGTGGTGGGCGTGGGCGGATATATCCTCAGCTTCCTGCTGGCGTGGCTGCTGTGCAACCTGACAAAGGGCGTGCGCACCGTGCTGGCGCTGATCCTGTATTCCCCCAGCATGACCACCGGCGTGGCCATGACCGTGCTGTGGAAGGTGATCTTCTCCGGAGACCAGACCGGACTGCTGAACAGCTGGCTGATGGGCCTCGGGATCATTACGGAGCCCGTGATCTGGCTGACGGACACCCGGTTCCTGCTGCCGATCGTGATCGTGATCGGGCTGTGGAGCAGCATGGGCATCGGCTTCCTGGCCATGATCGCCGGCATTGCCAACAGCGATGAGAGCCTGTATGAGGCGGGCGCCATTGACGGCATCTCCAACCGCTTTCAGGAAATGATCTATATCACCATACCCCAGATGAAGCCGCAGATGCTCTTCGCCGCCGTGATGGCGGTGGTGAACGCCTTCCAGAACGGCATGGTGAGCACGCTGCTGACCGGCAACCCCAGCCCGGGCTACGCCGCGCAGCTGATCGCCAACCATATTGAGGACTACGGCTTCCTGCGCTACGAGATGGGCTACGCCGCGGCGGTGTCCGTGGTGCTGCTGCTGATCGTGCAGATCTTCTCCAAGGCGGCCAACAGGCTGCTGACGGAGAAGGACTGAAGGGAGGGAACGGAGCATGGCATACAAGGGACGGCATATCAACCCGCGGCGGTTTGACAGGAGCCAGATCAAGATCCTGCTGATCCTGCTGCCGCTGACCGCCTTCATGGCGCTGCCGATCGTGTTCATCATCAACCACGCGTTCAAGCCCATGGATGAGCTGTTCGCGTTTCCCCCGCGGTTCTTTGTGCAGAACCCGACGCTGGAAAACTTTACGAAGCTGATCAAATTCAGCCGGAACGCGGGCATCCCGCTGAGCCGGTATCTGTTCAACAGCCTGCTGGTGACGGTGATCACTGTGGTGCTGGCGCTGGCGCTGACCACCATGAGCGCCTTCGCGCTGAGCAAGATCCGCTTCCGCGGCCGGGATATGATGCTGAAGATCAACCAGCTGGCCATCATGTTTGTGGCCACGGCGGTGCTGATACCGCGGTATCTGGTGATCTGCAAGCTCGGGCTGATCGACACCGTGTGGGCGCATGTGCTGCCGCTGGCGGCCATGCCGGTGAGCCTTTTCCTGGTGAAACAGTTCGTGGACCAGGTGCCGGACAGCCTGATCGAGGCCGCGTATCTGGACGGGGCGACGGACGTTCAGGTGTATCTGAAGGTGATCATCCCGATCATCCGGCCCGCCATCGCCACGGCCATGGTGCTGGTGTTCCAGCAGGTGTGGACCAACATGGAGACCAGCAGCTACTTTATCAATGACGAGAGCATGAAGACCGTGACCTTCTATATGAACACGCTGGTGAACGCCGCCAACGGCGTGGCAGGGCAGGGCGTTGCCGCCGCGGCGACGCTGATCATGTTCATACCGAACCTGCTGCTGTTTATCCTGTGCCAGAGCAGCGTGATGAACACAATGGCGACATCCGGCATCAAGTAAAAGGAGGCGGGAAAGCATTGAAAAGGGGATTCCTGACCCGGATCGCGCTGTTTGCCGCCTGCCTGGCGCTGGCGGCCGGAGCGCTGCTTTCCGCGCCGGCGCGCGCGGACACGCCGTATAAAACGTATACCGTGAACGGGTACGGCGAGATCCGGGAAACGCAGACCGCCTATCTGGCGCATGAGACGATACTGAAGTTCGGCGATGAGGCCATGAACAGCCCGAACGACATCTGCGTGACGGCGGACGGACGGATCTATGTGGCGGACACCGGCAGCGGCCGTATCCTGATCGGCAACAGCGACAGCGAGCTGCTGGGCATCGTGGGCGAGGGCGTGCTGAAAACGCCCAAGGGCGTTGACGTGACGGCGGACGGGCATATCTATGTGGCTGACCGCGACCTGAACGCGGTGGTGGAGTTTGACGAGAACGGCACGGAGCTGCACCGGTATCTGAAGCCGGACAATCCGCTGTACGGCGAAACGATGAGCTATCTGCCCATCAAGATCGCGGTGAACGATGCCGGGCTGATGTATGTGGTGTGCGAGAGCAACACCAACGGCATCGTGGAGCTGAGCCCGCTGGAGGGCGGCACCTTTCTGGGCTATTTCGGCACGAACTACGCGAGCCGCAGCCTGCAGACGATCATCTACCGGATCATCCTGACGGACGCGCAGCGCGCGAAGATGGTGAGCAATATTCCGGCCACGCCGGACAACCTGGACATCGACAGCCGCGGGCTGATCTGCACCGTGACGCGGGGCGACGGTGTCAACAGCCTGAAGCGGCTGAACATCGCCGGGGCGAACCTGATCAAAAAGGCGGAGCCGATCGACAACCCCGCCGCCGTGGCCGCCGGCAACCATGACAACATCTATGTGGCGGACCAGCAGGGATACATCTACGAATATGACAACGAGGGCGACCTGATCTTCGTGTTCGGCGGGCGGGACGACGGCACGCAGCGCATCGGCCTGAGCACCATGGTGAGCGGGCTGGATGTGGACGCGGATGACGCGCTGTATGTGCTGGACGCCAACAGCGCCACCATACAGGTGTATGAGCCCACGGAGTTCACGGACCTGCTGCACAGCGCGCTGTACCTGTATTCCAAAGGGCAGTATACGGAAAGCCGGGAGCCGCTGGGGCAGGTGCTGCGGATGAACAGCCTGTTCGACCTGGCGAACAAGGCCATGGGCCGCGCGTATTTCCAGGAGGAGAACTACGCCGAGGCGCTGCGCTACGCCCGGCTGAGCAAGGACCGCACCGGTTATTCGGACGCGTACTGGGAGGTGCGCAACGCCTGGCTGAAAAAGAACCTGGCGGCGGTGATCGTGATCCTGATCGCGCTTTTCGTGCTGCTGCGGGTGCTGAAGGCGCTGGACAAAAAGCACGGCATCTTTGAGACCCCGCGCCGCGCGCTGGGAAAGGCGGGGGAGACGAAGTACATCTCCTCCCTGCGGTACGCGTTCTTCTATACGCGGCACCCCATCGACGCGAGCTACGGCATCGCGCGGGAGGGGAAGGCGAGCTGGGCCGCGTCGCTGACGCTGCTGGGGCTGTTTATCGCGGAATTCCTGGTGAACAAGTATCTGTGCGGCTTCCTGCAGAAAACGGTGCAGGAGGGGCGGTATGAGTTCTTCACGGACATCGGCGCGATCCTGCTGGCGGCGGCCGGCGTCACGCTGTGCACCTATCTGATCTGCTCCATCAATGATGGCGAGGGCAATGTGAAGCGCCTGTTCACCGTGATCTGCTTCAGCCTGACGCCGTATATCCTGCTGACGCCGGTGAGCTTCGCGCTGTCCCATGTGCTGACGGGGAACGAGCAGTTCCTGATCACCCTGACGCGGGTGATCACCTACGGCTGGATGGCGGTGCTGCTGGTGACCGGCATCCGCGAGGTGAACAACTACAGCGCGAAGGAGACCGCGAAGGTGATCCTGCTGACGCTGTTCACGGCGCTGATCCTGGCGCTGCTGATCTTTATCGTGTATGTGCTGTGGGCGCAGGTGGTCGAGTTCATCAGCGCGGTGATCGGGGAGGTGAGCTACCGTGCGGGCTAAAGGACTGTACGCGCTTTGCGCGGTGCTGGCCGTGCTGCTGCTTGCCGCGTGCGCTTTCGCGGATGGCATGCCGGAGGGATACCGGCTCGCGGCGGAGAGCGAAGAATGGGAGATGTACCTGAGCGAGCCGACCCTGTCCGTGCTGCTGCGGAACAAGGCATCCGGCGCCGTGCTGGAAAGCACCCTGAGCGATGAGAAGGATGACGGCAAAAACAAGAAGGCCTGGAAGGGATACCTGCGCTCCGGTGTGGTGCTGAGCGTGATCAGGGACGCCAACAACACCTATCAGGCGGACTTGATCAACAATGAGCATACGATCGGATACACGTATTTTGAAAACGGCTTCCGCGCGGACATTTATTATGAGGAATACGGCATCGGCTTCGCGGTGGAGGCGCGGCTGGAGGGCAATGACTTTATCGCCCGCGTGCCGGACGACAGCATCCGCGAGGAGATGGACGGCGTGTACATCGCCACGGTGAGCCTGTTTCCGATGATGGGATACACGCACCTGGGCGACACGGCCGGGTATATGCTGATACCGGACGGCAACGGCGCGCTGATCAGCCTGACCGACAAGGAAGGGCGCTTCGCCACCGGCTTTTCGCAGATGATCTACGGGCCGGACAGCGGCTTCAGCGAGAGCTCGGCGAACACGCTGCTGTGGGACCGGTATGAAACGGTGGTGAAGCCGAACCGCGTGACGGCGCCCGTGTACGGCATGGCGCACACGGAGGAGGGCATCGGCTATCTGGCCGTGGCGGAGGAAGGCGAGGACCGCTGCTCCGTGGAGGCGCACCCCAACGGCGCCATGGTGGACTACAACCGGTGCTTCGCGAAGTTCCTGGTGCGGGATATCTATCAGCAGCCGCTGAACCAGAGCAGCAGCGGATCCGTGAAGACGGTGGAAAAGGACCGCACGCGCCATGACATGACGGTGCGCTGGTGCCTGCTGAGCGGGGAGAACGCGAACTATACCGGCATGGCGGTGCGCTACCGCGAGTATCTGCTGGATACCGGCCGCGCGGAAAAGCGCGATACGGCCTGGCGGACGCGGGTGGACTTTCTGGGCAGCGACCGGGAAAAGTTCCTGATGGGCACACGCGCCGTGACGATGACCACGGCGGAGCAGGCGCGGGAGATCCTGGATGAGCTGCACGCGGCGGGCGCGGTGAGCACGCTGACCGTGTACAAGGGCTGGCAGAAGGGCGGCGTGAACGCGCTGCCGACGGACAGCCTGAACGCGGACGGGGTCATCGGCGGCACAAAGGCGCTGAAGGACCTGATATCGGACGAGGGCGCGAAGGGACACCTGATCCTGCTGTATGACGAGGCGCTGCGGATGAACGCGTCCACCACCGCCTTTACCTATGACGCGGTGAAGATGGTGAACAAGCGTACCCTGAAGGAAGAGAACACAAAGCAGGTATACAGCCTTTTCTACCGGCTGATACCGAAAAAGAGCGCGGAGAAGCTGGCGAACCTGGTTTCCGACATGCGGAAAAACGGGGTCGGCGGCATTGCCGTGGCCGGTATCAGCAACACGCTGATGAGCTGGTCGCTGAAGGGCGGCTACTATACCCGCGGCGACTGCGCGCGGGTCTATGAGGAAGCCGTGAAGAACACGGCGGACGCGATGGACTTTACCGCGCTGGAGGAGCCGGCGGCGCCGCTGTGGCGGTACGCGGACGCTTTCCTGGACCTGCCGCTGGACACCTCCGACTACATGTATGAGGATGAGCAGGTGCCGTTCCTGTCCATCGCGCTCAAGGGCGTGCTGCCCATGTGGAGCAGCTATGTGAACTTTGAGGCGAACAAGACGGAGTTTTACCTGCGCCTGGCGGAGACCGGCGTGTATCCCTCCTTCTATGTGACGGCGGAGGACTCCTCGGCGCTGATCTACACCAACTCCGCGGACCTGTATTCCACCGGGTGGGAGACCTGGCGGGAAACGGTGATCGAATATGACCGGGAGCTGAAGCGGCTGGCCGGTATGACGGACGGCGCGTTCATCACCGGGCACGAGCGGATGGACAACGGGGTCACGAAGGTGACCTATGACAACGGCGTGACCGTGTATGTGAACTACTCGGAGACCGACGCGGAGATCGACGGGATCACCGTGGGCGCGCTGAGCTGGAAGGCGGGTGAAAAAGAGTGACGACCGCTTCCGCGAAGGAACGGATCCGCAATGAGAAAAAGGCGCGGCAGCATGTGCGGATCAAAAAGGGAAAGCTGGCCCGGCGCGAGGCACTGGCCGGGCTGCTGTTCGTGCTGCCGTGGATCATCGGGGCGATCATCTTTCTGGCGTATCCGCTGGTGACCAGCTTCACCTACGGGCTGAACAACATCCGCATCACCCCGAAGGGCTACAAGTTCAAGTATGTCGGATACGGCAACTATACGCAGATCCTGCTGAGCGACACCGCGTTCCTGCCGGACCTGGCGGATTACGTGATCAGCACGCTGATCAGCGTGCCGGTGATCGTGGTGTTCGCCCTGCTGATCGCCATGATGCTGAACATGAAGATCCGCGGAAGAAGCTTTTTCCGGGTGATCTTCTTCCTGCCGGTGATCATCGTGAGCGGCCCGATCCTGGGCATGCTGACGGAGCAGAACGCCGGCAGCATCTCCGCGATCGACACGCAGGCGATCTCCGCGGCGATCGGGTCCTTCCTGCCGGAGATCCTGGCGAAGCCCGTGAGCGGCCTGTTCGCCAATATGGTCACGATCCTGTGGTACTCGGGCGTGCCGATACTGCTGTTCCTCAGCGGGCTGCAGAAGATCGACAGCAGCATGTATGAGGCCAGCTACATCGACGGCGCCGGCGGGTGGGAGACCTTCTGGAAGATCACACTGCCGCAGCTGAAGAACATCGTGCTGCTCAGCTGCGTGTACACCATCGTGTTCGTATCCTCCAATGACAACAACACGCTGATCGCGCTGATCAAGGCCAGCATGTTCTCCGGCACGAAGGAGAAGGGCTACGGATACGCCAGCGCCATGGCGTGGCTGTATTCCCTGGTGGTGCTGCTGATCGTGGGCCTGTTTGCCCTGATCCTGACCACGAGGAAGGACAAGTATGAAAAAGAGGCGCGCAGGACCGACCGCGAGCTGCGGAAGGAAGCGCGGAAGATCAGAAAGGTGCAAAGGAGGCAGGCGAAGCATGCAAAGCGATATCAGCGTACATGACGCGAAAAAGCCTGCCGCGAAACGGCTGACGAAGGACAAGCTGCGCAAGTTTCTGATCGGCACCCGCACGAAAAACGGCGCGGCGAAGACCATCGCCGTGTACGCGCTGCTGATCTGCATCGGGTTCATCTATCTGTATCCGGTGCTGTATATGGTGAGCGCCAGCTTCATGAGCCTGGATGACCTGCTGGACAGCAGCATCAAGTGGATCCCCAGCCGGCTGAACGTGAGCAACTATGTGCAGGCCGGGCAGAGCATGGACTTCTGGAAAAGCTTCGGGCAGAGCGTGCTGATCGCCGGGCTGCCCACGCTGTGCACGCTGCTCAGCTGCAGCGTGATCGGCTACGGGCTGGCGCGGTTCCGCTTTCCTGGCAGCGGGGTGATCATGGGCATCATCGTGTTCTCATTCGTGCTGCCGGGGCAGGTGCTGATGATCCCCACCTATGTGATGTATTCCGAAATGAAGATCCTGGGCACGGTATGGTCGTTCATCCTGCCGGCGCTGCTGGGGCAGGGGCTGAACGCGCCGATCTTCATCCTCATTTTCAGGCAGTTCTTCCGCACGGTGCCGAAGGCGCTGATCGAGGCGGCGAGCATTGACGGCGCGGGCTATTTCCGCAGCTTCTGGCGCATCAGCCTGCCGGCGGCGATCCCCGCGTTCATCACGGTGAGCCTGTTCTCCTTTGTGTGGTACTGGAACGAGAGCTACCTGACGGAGCTGTATGTGCACGGCGTGCTCACGGACAGCGGATGGACCACGCTGGTGCTGCAGCTGCGCGCCTTCGCGAGCAACTACAACACCTATCAGGTGACGGCGCAGAGCGGCGCCACCAGCCTGAACGAGGCGCTGAAGATGGCCGGCACGCTGCTGGCGGTGCTGCCGCTGCTGATCATGTATTTCGTGCTGCAGAAGTATTTTACCGAAAGTATCGACCGCACCGGCATCACCGGTGAATAACGGGAACGGAGGGGAACGCGATGAACAGTGAAAATATGACCCGTACGCCATGGAACACTCCGCTGATCCCGCGGCGGGCGGATCCGCATGTGTCGCGTGAGGACGGCGTGTGGTACTTTACCGCCACCGTGCCGGAGTATGACAGGATCATCCTGCGCGGGGCGGCGACGCTGAAGGGGCTTGCCGAGGCGGAGGAGAAGGTGATCTGGCGCGCGCATGAGAGCGGCGTGATGGCGAGCCATATCTGGGCGCCGGAGCTGCACAGGATCGACGGAAAATGGTATATCTATTTCGCCGCCGGCGAAAAGGAGGACGTATGGAAGATACGCCCGTGGGTGCTGGCGTGCGAAGGGGAGGACCCGCTCACGGGCGAGTGGACCGAGCGCGGGATGCTGACGCGGGCGGACGGGGATGAGTATTCCTTTACGGACTTTTCGCTGGATATGACGGTGTTTGAGCACGGCGGAAAGCATTACTGCGTGTGGGCCGAAAAGGTGAGCGCGGGGAAGAAGATCTCCAACCTGTATATCGCGGAGATGAAGAGCGCGGTGGAGCTGGCGACGCCGCAGATGCTGCTTTCCAGCCCGGATTACGCGTGGGAGCGGCACGGGTTCTGGGTCAACGAGGGACCGACGTTTGCCGAGGAAGAGGGCAGGATGTATATCGCCTTTTCCGCCAGCGACACGGGCCGGGCGTACTGCATCGGCCTGCTGTGGGCGGAGGCGGACGCGGATCCGATGGACTTTGCCGCGTGGCACAAGGTGAACCGGCCGGTGATGGTGACGGATGAGGAAAAGGGATTGTACGGCCCGGGGCACAATACGTTCTTCAGGGATGAGGACGGGAGACTGATGACCGCGTTTCACGCGAGGACGTATGGAGAGATCGAAGGGGATCCGCTGCATGATCCCAACAGGGGGATGTATGTGGCGGAAGTGCGGGTGAAGGACGGGCTGTTGGAGTTTCAGCCCGTACCGATACAATAACAAAATGTGGGGGGCTTTCCGATCGCCCCCCACCGCCCCCTTCGGCGCGAATCTCCTTACTTTTGGGACTTTGCGATCGGTTCCTTCTGGGGATCGCCTGCGGGCGACCCAGGGGCTTTCCGATCGGTCCGCAAGCTCAATAGTCGCAGCTCAACACTGTTGAGACTGCTCCTTTTCGCTTGAGAAACTCACTTTTGAAATTTCCGCCACCGGCGGTCAAAAGTGAGATTTCCCCTGGGGACCCTTCGGTCACCCAACTACAAGAATAATCAATTCAGTTTTGTTTTTTTATTGATTTCAAGATCTGATTTGGAATCCAAAATTTTTCGATACGTATTGCAATTCGGGGGAGTTGCGTTTATAATAACTTTAACAATTAACATTAACGGTAATGTAAACCAGATTCGACAAAGGAGGCTCTGCTATGAAAAAGATCCTCGCGATGCTGCTGACCCTGTGCCTGCTGCTCGGCTGCTGCGGCGCCCTTGCTGATGAGGCCGACGGTGTGGTCATCAACGGCATTACCTATCATCCGGCGACGGATATGACCACTGAACCTATCACCCTGACCTATTTCCACTTTGATCAGGATGAGACCGTGAAGCTGCTGGCTGACCGGTTCATGCAGCTGTATCCCAACATCACCGTGAACGTGCAGTATGAGAACGTGTCTACCTACAACAGCACGCTGCTGACGCTGGTATCCGCCGGCAACTGCCCGGACTGCATCATGTTCTCCGACTGCGACTTCGCCCTGAGCAACATGCTGCTGGCCGATGTGAGCGAATACTGGGATGCCGACCCCGAAACGAAGAACCTTGCCGATACGCTGGCCACCGCCGGCGTGGGCACCTATATGACCAACGCCCGCTTCGCGGTGCCGGTCAAGTTCTTCCCCACGGGCATGTATGTTGACCTGAACGTGCTGGAAGCCCTGAACATCGAAGCCCCGAGCCGCAACTGGACCTGGGCTGACATGATCCAGCTGATCAAGGACGCGACGGTGCTCGATTCCCCCGACGGCATGGCCTACTACGGCTGCGGCTACTACAACCGGCTGGACAGCTATTACGGCATCGCCGCCTCGCAGGACATCATCGGCGAATTCGGCTTTGACGGCACCGACTTCGACCTCGGCGTATGGGCCGTGGGCGAACAGGAATTCTCCGACCTGAAGCTGGGCGGCTATATCGCCCCGAGCACCGAGACCCAGGCCATGGAAGACTGGACCGATGACTGGGAAGCCTGGTGCGGCGCCACCGGCCATGTGGCCCTGTTCACCGAAGCCTTCTGGACCTTCCAGAACACCTGGAACACCGATGAATACAAGCAGTACAACCTGGATATCGTGCCCTACGTCGTGCCCGCCGTGAGCGAGGAAGACGCCAGCGGTATCCATCACACCATCGCCACCATCGACTTCGGCGGCGTATCCACCAGCTGCGAGCATCCGCGTGAAGCGTATGAGCTGATCAAGTTCATGGCCTTCGGCGTGGACGGCTGGAAGACCCGCTGCGAGATCTACAACGACGAAAGCATCACCAACAAATCCGGCTTGCCGCTGAAGCATGACGTGATGCCCTGCCCGATCACCAAGGATCAGGATGTGTGGAACGCCTACATCGACATGTTCTGCAAGGGCATGGACGAGGAGCACGTGAACTGCTGGCGCGAATACTTTGAGAGCTGCATGCAGCCCATCCCCTTCGGCTGGACCTCCATCGCCGGCTACTGGAACTACTGCGATGAGTATTTCAACAGCATCGGCATCCATGACCTGGTGGACCTGGGCAAGGCCAAAGCCGCCGACTACGCGGAGGAAGCCACGCTGAAGGCGAACCTGTATCACGCGCAGGCCATGCTGGACTACTTCGGCGAGGACGGATACGACATCCTGAGCGATGAAGAAGTGGCCAAGTATGAGCAGATGGTGGAGGACAACTCCATCTGACCCCGTGCCGGAAGGCGCGGATGAGACCGTATCTTAAGCACTGTTGCTTAACATAATTGAAGGAGGAACCCGAGTATGAAGAAATTCCTGTCCGTACTGCTGGCTGCCGCCATGCTGCTGACCGTGGTCAGCTTCGCCGGCGCTGAAGCCGCCGAACTCCCCGAAGCTTTCGCGCACATCACCTTTGACGGCGCGGACGAAGGCTACAAGGCCGTGACCAACGGCGACGCCGACCTGCTGGACGGCGCCAACAAGTCCATCATCCCCGCTGAGGATGCCCAGTATCTGTACGGCGCCGGCCCCGTGGGCAACGCCCTGTACATCGACGGCACCTACGGCCTGGATCTGGGCCTGCAGCCCACCAACACCGACACCTGGACCGTGAGCTTCTGGGTCAACGCCGACCGCCTGAGCGATTACGGCGCCACCCTGCAGATCGGCTACAACATGGGCCGCGCCGCGGACGCCGGCAACAACGTTGCCTGGATGAACGTGACCCAGACCAACTGGACCCCCAAATATTTCCCCACCATCTGGAGTCGCAACGAAGGCTTCGACTCCGCTGACGGCGTGGACTGCTGGCCCTGGATGGCTCCCTTCCAGGAAGACGGCGCCATGATCGGCAAGCGCGAGTGGGCGATGTTCACCATCGTTGCCACCGGCGAAGAGCAGAACCTGCCTTCCGGCGCGAAGGGCGTGGGCGCCAAGCTGTATGTGAACGGCGAACTGCGCTATGACAGCCAGGAGAACTATCTGAACGGCACCTACTTCAACATGACCTGGGACGCCTCCCTGGCCCCCGCGATCATGCAGCCCGGTGAATACACCTTCGAGAGCCTCTTCGGCATCAACTACTGGGACACCATCTACAAGGGATATGTGGATGACCTGTATGTGTTCGATTCCGCGCTGACCGCCGAGCAGGTCGCCGCGCTGTACGCCATGGGCGATGCCACCATCGAAAGCCCCAAGGGCGGACCCGCCGCTGACGCTGCCGCCGCCGAGCCCGAACCCGAACCCGTTGCCGTGGAAGTTGTGATCAACGGCACGCAGGTCGGCGAAGCCGACTTCAGCACCGGTTTCTGGGGCGCCCATTCCGAGATCTGGGGCGTTGCCGCCGGTGAAAGCAAGACCGTGAAGCTGGTGAACTACCACGCCGCCGAAGCCGCCAACTGGAACACCCCCAACGTGGTGCTGCAGACAACGCCCGCCGGCCATGCCGCCGATCAGGCTGAAGGCTATGCCGAATACGCCGTGGTCCGCACGGACAACTACGGCTGGGGCGCTGGCTATGAAGGGATCGCCCAGCTTGAGAGCGACTGGAACTGGGATACCTTCGTTGCTGACACCAATGGCGCGGAATTCACCGTGACCGTGGTGAACAACGGCGAGACCGCCGATGTCCTGTACAAGGTCGTGACCCCCTCCGGCGCTGAGCACTTCCAGAACTACAAGGGCATCGCCATCACCGGCGACCTGTACTTCTGCTTCGTGTGCGACGGAAACTGCATGGACATCCTGAGCATCGAGTAAGAGAGAGACCCTACACTCCTTTTTCCGGGGCTGCCTTCGGGCAGCTCCGGTTTTTTCGCGCCAACGGCGCGACCAAAGGGCTTTGCGATCGCCCTTTGGAAACCTTCGCCGCATTCCCTTAACTATAGCCCGGTTTTCCATGAAGAACCCGTTTTTTTCGCGCCTCCGGCGCGACCCGGACCGATCGCAAAGCCCCAAAAGTAAGAAGAAGGCATGCGAAGGGGTCCCGGGGGCGATCGCAAAGCCCCCGGGTCGCGCCCGCAGGCGCGATACTTGTCAACGCACCGCACGGGCGGTATAATCAGGATAATATCGTATAACAGGGAAGGGAGGACCGCGGCGTATGGATGAACCGCGCAAAGACCCTGCTCCGCTGGTGCGCCTGATCCTCGCGCACCTCGCTCTTCTCATCCTGCTGCTGCTGGCGGGCTTCCTGTACGCGCGCACCGGCTTCGGCGGCGGGCTGTGGGAAGAGACCGCCATCCGCGTCGTATTCAGCGCCGCGATGATCTTTTGCCTGTATACCATCTCCGGCACGGAGCACCTTAAGTGGAAAAAGGGCGCGGTGAAGACCGCACTGAAGATGTGCGCCGCGCTGCTGATCTTTGCCGGCGCCGTGACCTGCCTCTCACTGACAGCCCCGGACAGGGGCAAACCGGCGAGCGTGACCGACGGGCTGCTGCCGGGCACGCTGTTTTGCCTTACGGTAGGCATATTTGAGGAAACGGCGTACCGCGCCGTGATCTATGACGGGATCGGCGGCTTCCTGAACCACGGCCGGAAGACATATACCGTATCGGCGATCGTGACCTTTTTTGTGTTCGGCGTCTCCCATGTGCTCAACGAGCTGACAGACCCCGCCATGTATGCGGATCCGGCGCTGCTGCTGCAAATGGCGCTGAAGATCGTGCAGACGGGGATCATCGGCCTGATCATGATGCTGATCTACGCGCGCACCGGCACCGTGTGGGCCCCGGCGGCGGCCCACGCCCTGTATGACCTGCTGCTGAGCCTGCCGCAGCTGCTGACGGAGGCGGGCGTAAGCATGGAATATGTGAGCACGGAGAACGCGGCGGAAGGCATCAACAGCTATATCCTGATGAGCCTGATCGAGCTGTGGGTGTATCTTGCACTGCGGAGAAAATATCTGCCGGAGATCCGCACGCGCCTGCTGACGGGGGAGAAATAAGCAGGATTCGCGCTTGTTATGCGCGCGGGAACCGTGTATAATAAAAACAGCGAATCTGTTCGTACATGAATACCAATATCTGGGAGGATTTCACAAATGACGATCTATGTTGACATCAACGCGAAACGCGAAGGCAACGGCTCCGCGGAGCGGCCCTTCAAACGGATCAATGACGCGGCGAAGATCGCGATGCCCGGTGACGAGGTGCTCGTCGCTCCCGGCGTATACCGCGAGTATGTATGCCCGGTGCATGCCGGCACCGAGGAGAACCGCATCACCTACCGCAGCACGGAAAAGCTCGGCGCCGTGATCACCGGCGGCGAGGTCGTGACCGGCTGGCAGCCCTATCAGGGCAATGTGTGGACCGTGAAGGTCGACAACACCGTGTTCGGCGCCTACAACCCCTACACCACCTTCGTGTGCGGCGACTGGTATTTTGCCCCCACCGTGCGCCATACCGGCAGCGTGTATCTGAACCAGAACATGATGTATGAGACCGTGACGCTGGATGAGTGCATCGCCGGCGAGGCGGATCCCTGCGCGTGGGAGACCGAAAAATCCAAATATAAATGGTATACCGAGCAGGACGGGAACTTCACCGTGCTGTATGCCAACTTCCAGGGCCTGGATCCGAACACCCAGGATGTGGAGATCGCCGTGCGCCGCAACGTGTTCATGCCCGCGGAGAACGGCATCGGCTACATCACCGTGAGCGGCTTCAAAATGACCATCGCCGCCACCACCTGGGCTCCGCCCGCCGCGTATCAGGACGGCCTGATGGGCCCGCACTGGAGCCGCGGATGGATCATTGAGGACTGCGAGATCTGCAACAGCCGCTGCTGCGGCATCTCCCTGGGCAAATACCGCGATCCCGAAAATGACATGTATTTCTACACCAAGCACGTGAAGAGCCCCACCCAGATGGAGCGCGACGCGGTGTGCCGCGGGCAGTATCACGGCTGGCTGAAGGAGAACGTGGGCGGCCATATCGTGCGCCGCTGCCATGTGCATCACTGCGAGCAGACCGGTATCGTGGGCCGGCAGGGCGGCGTGTTCTCCATCATTGAGGACTGCCATATCCACCACATCTGCAACTCCACCCAGCTGGGCGGCGCCGAGACCGCCGGTATCAAGCTGCATGCCGCCATCGACGTGATCATCCGCCGGAACCACATCCACAACTGCATCGAGGGCGTGTGGCTGGACTGGGAAGCCCAGGGCGCCCGCATCTCCCAGAACATCATGCATGACAACATGAAGCCCGCCGGCGTGCAGCACGGCATGGGCGCCATGTTCAACACGGATATCTTCATCGAGGTCGGCCACGGCCCCACGCTGATCGACAACAACGTGCTGCTGAGCAAGTGCAGCCTGGCCATGCCCAGTGAAGGCATCGCCTGCGTGAACAACCTGATGCTGGGCGCCTTCACCCTGATCAACAGCGGTGTTGACAGCATCGTGAACGGCCAGCGCGAGCCGCGCTTCACGCCCTACCACATCCGTCACCGCACCGAGGTCGCCGGCTTCATGACCATCCTGCACGGCGATGACCGCGTGTACAACAATATCCTGATCCAGCACTACCCGATCACGAACGCGGAGAAGAAGCCCACGGACAACGATTACGAGGTCGTCGGCACCGCTTCGTTCGACATCTTCCCGAGCTATGAGGACTGGCGCGTGCCCTTCGGCAATGAAGGCGAGGAGCCGCACATGGGCCAGCTGGCAGGCGCGCACTTCGGCCATCTGCCGGTGTGGATCAGCGGCAACGCGTATTTCAACGGCGCGGATATCAGCAAGCACGAGGCGCACGGCCTCAACGACACCGAGCATGAGGTGACCGTATCCTGGAAGCAGGACGGCGATGACTTTGTGCTGGAGACCAATGTGTATGATTTCCTGGGCGACTTCCGCGTCGGTGTGATGAACAGCGACACGCTGGGCAAGGCCTTTGAGCCCGAAGAACGCTATGAGAATCCGGACGGAACGGACATCAGGCTGGATTACGACGTGACCGGCGAGCATCGCGGCATCGCTCCGCTGCCCGGCCCCTTCGCTGAAGGCGTGAAGGAATTCCGCTTCCCCTGGGCACCCTACAAGGATTAAGCACTGTTGATGACGCGGACCGCGCTGCAAGGCGCGGTCCGCTTTTTTGCATTTGTGTGAGAGTTTGAACAATCAACACAGAAACGTAATATATACGCAACAAACGGAACCGGAACAGTAATGATGTTATGATACAATAAATCGATTATATCCGGTGGAGGAAAGTTGCCGTATGAATAAGAAGCTCGTTACGATCCTTTCGGCCGCGCTGCTGCTCATCCTTGTGATGATGCTGCCCGCACTCGCGGAAGCGAGGGTGTTGAAAAACTGCACGATCGACCTTACCGAGATCGCTGTCGGTGATATCATTCAGGAGCATGTGACGATCACCGATAAGACCGGCGCGGGCAAAAAGATCCATTGGGACAATGACTGCAATCTGACCCTCGTTACCACTGAGATGAAGGAACACTTTACCTCCATGCCTATGGTTGAGGGCTGTGAGTTCATTGAAACGATCAACAGCTGGGGCTGGTCCTATACCTCGTTTACCGTTGTTTCCAACACGGCATATATCAAGAGGTGGGAAAACTGCACCATTGATGTCAGCGATATCGCTGTGGGCGATGTCATCGGGGAACACGTGACCGTCACCGATAAGGATGGGATCACATGCTATATCCACTGGGATAATGACGGTAATATCACGCTCCTCACAAATCAATCGGAGTCAAAATGGACGTATTTCAGTCAGTTCAAAGACAAGGAAATGCTGGAGACCTTCGCTTCCTACGGCTATAATTATCCCCAGCTCACCGTTGTTTCAAATATTGCCGCCTCCAAAGTATGGAAAAGCTGCACGGTCGACATTACCGAGATCATGGCAGGCGATATCATCGCGGGGGGCGTGATCATCACTGACAAAACAGGCGCAGGCCGTAATGTTCATTGGGATAATGACTGCAACCTGACGCTTGTTACCGATGAACAGAAGACCCACTGGAATCCCTTTGAGGACCTTAAGGGTAAACAATTCATAGAAACGATCAACGGCTGGGGAAACAGCTATACCCAGTTCAAAGTTGTTTCCAACACCGCGGCGCCCAAGGTATGGTGTGACTGCACGGTCGATATTACCGAGATCGCTCCCGGGGATTATATCGGGAAACATGTGACAGTGACCAATAATAAGCCCGTAAACACCGCGAATATCTGCTTTACGGACGATGGCGACCTGACGCTTTATTACGAAGGTTCGAGCGGACACTGGAACTATTTCTCCACCATGGAAGGCAATTACTTCCTGGAAAAGTGCTGGTCATGGCATTTCTACGGTTTCTCGAAATTCAAGGTCGTGTCCAACGATTGCTATATCCATCCCGGCATTGAGTTTGACATGCAGGACCACGGAACCGCGATCGAAAAGCAGGATGTTGACGAAGGCGAGACCGGTACGAAGCCGACCGATCCCACGGAGACCGGCTACACCTTCGGCGGCTGGTATAAGGAAGCGTCCTGCACCAACGAATATGACTTTGAGAACGAGGCCGTGCACGGCGTTGTGACCGTGTATGCCAAGTGGACGGCCAACAGCTACACCGTCGCCTTTGACGCCAACGGCGGCAGCGGCAGCATGGCGGATGAGAGCTTCGTCTATGATGAAGAAAAAGCGCTGACGGACAACGAATTCACAAAGACCGGCTACAGCTTCCTGGGCTGGAGCACGAACAAGACCGCGGCCTCGGCCGAATACCCGGATGGGGAGAAGGTCATCAACCTGACCGACGAAAAGGACGGCACTGTGACGCTGTACGCCGTCTGGGGCCTGAACGATTACACCGTTGCCTTTGACGCCAACGGCGGCAGCGGCAGCATGGCGGATGAGAGCTTCGCCTATGGAGAGGAAAAAGCGCTGACAGCCAACGCCTTTACCAAGACCGGCTACACCTTCCTGGGCTGGAGCACGGACAAGACCGCGACGGCCGCCGAATACGCGGACGGTGAGAAGGTCAGCAACCTGACCGACGAAAAGGACGGCACCGTGACGCTGTACGCGGTGTGGGGTGCCGGAAGCTACACCGTTGTCTTTGACGCCAACGGCGGCAGCGGCAGCATGGCGGACGAGAGCTTCGCCTATGATGAAGAAAAAGCGCTGACGGCCAATGCCTTTACCAGAGACGGCTACAGCTTCCTGGGCTGGAGCACGGACAAGGACGCGACGGCCGCCGGATACGCGGACGGCGAGAAGGTCAGCAACCTGACCGATGAGCAGGACGGCACCGTGACGCTGTACGCGGTGTGGGGTGCCGGAAGCTACACCGTTGTCTTTGACGCCAACGGCGGCAGCGGCAGCATGGCGGACGAGAGCTTCGCCTATGATGAAGAAAAAGCGCTGACGGCCAATGCCTTTACCAGAGACGGCTACAGCTTCCTGGGCTGGAGCACGGACAAGGACGCGACGGCCGCCGGATACGCGGACGGCGAGAAGGTCATCAACCTGACCGATGAGCAGGACGGCACCGTGACGCTGTACGCGGTGTGGAGCCTGATCCCCTGCTACGCGGTGGACTTTGAAATGAACGGACACGGCACGGCTGTTGTGAGCCAGACCGTGGAAGAAGGCAGCAAGGCGGAGAAGCCTGAGGATCCCGAGGAAGACGGCTATACTTTCACCGGCTGGTATACGGACGCCGCCTGCACGGCCGCCTATGACTTTGACACACCCGTGACCGCCAACCTGACCCTGTACGCGGGCTGGGAAGAGATCACGGTAACGGAGATCATTCTGACGCCTGACACCCTGACCCTGAAGCCCGATGAGACCGCGACGATCACCGCGAAGGTCCTGCCCGAGAACGCGGCGGACAAGACGCTGACCTGGAGCTTTGATCCCGCGGATGTGATCGTTATGAGCACGGACGGAACGATCAAGGCCCTGAAGGAAGGCACTGCCACGGTGACTGTGACAGCGGCCAACGGCGTGAAGGCCACCGCGACTGTGACGGTGAAAGAAGATGTGATCCCGGTAACGGCGGTCATTCTGACGCCTGACACACTGAACATGAAGCCCGGTGAGACCGCGACGATCACCGCGAAGGTCCTGCCCGAAAACGCGACGGACAAGGCCCTGAACTGGAGCTTTGACCCCGCGGATGTGATCGTAATGAGCACGGACGGAACGATCAAGGCGCTGAAGGAAGGCACTGCCACGGTGACCGTGACAGCGGCAAACGGCGTGAAGGCCACCGCAAAGGTGACCGTAAAGGCGGATCCTGTTTCCTACAAGATGATCCGCGGCGCGAACCAGACGATCGTGCAGAACGCGGAGAGCGCGGTGTTCGCCTCCGATGCGGAATTCAGTAAGTTCGTGCGTGTGGAAGTGGACGGCAAAAAGCTGACCAAAGGTCAGTACAAGGCGGAAGAAGGCTCCACGATCATTACGCTGACGAAGAAGTATCTCAGCACGCTGTCTGTGGGCCTGCATACGCTGAGCATCATCTCCAAAGACGGACGCGCGGACACGACCTTCACGGTCAACGCCGCTCCGCCGCCCACCGGCGACGCCTCCACGCCCATCCTGTGGCTGGCGCTGAGCCTGCTGGGTATCGCGACGCTGATCATGCTCCGTAAAAAGGCTGTTCAGCATTAAGGGTATATCAGATAAAGGGTTCTATGGTAGAGGCATGCTGCGAAGGGGTCCCGGGGGCGATCGCAAAGCCCCCGGGTCGCGCCCGCAGGCGCGATATCTCTTTGATGCAATGAGAAATAGACAGCTCAGATTTCCGTGAAGAGCAAAAAAAGCGGTCCGGATCCGATGATGATCCGAACCGCCTTTTTGCAGGGTTAACAGCAGGGAATGCTCCGGGCTCAGCGGAAGATCCTGGGCAGGAAGCTGCGGATGCACCTTCTCCACACGGTCCAGTCATGTCCGCCGGGGAAGGTCTCGCGGGTGATGTTCAGCCCCTTGGGCGCCAGCATCGCGTCATCGCCGGCGAATGCCGCCCAGTATGTATCCTCCGTGCCCATGGCGCGGTAGAACACTTTGAAGGCACTATTGAACTTATCCGCGTCATCCAGGATATCCATATGGGGCTCATGAACATCCGGACTCCAGGGCGCGTGCATGAATCCGCTGAACACGCCGACCCAGGCGAACAGCTCCGGATGGGACATGGTGACCATGCTCGTCTGATAGCTGCCCATGGACAGGCCCGCCATGGCCCGGTGCTCACGATCCGTAAATACGCTGAAGCGGGACTCGATGAACGGGATCAGGTCCTTCAGGATGATCTCCGGGAAGAGCTGCCTGCGGGAGCGGAAGTCCGCCCTGCGGGAACCGGCCATGCCGTTGCCCATCACGATGATCATTTCCTGCATTTTACCTTCGGCCAGCAGCCGGTCGGCAATGCGGCCCACATGCCCCTGGAAGACCCAGCCGATCTCATTTTCACCATAGCCGTGCTGGAGATACAGCACGGGATATTTTTTCGCGGGGGTGTAGTTCCAGGGTGTCCACACCAGGCAGATCTCATGCTTGCCGGTCACCCCGGACGGATAGTACATGCGGCTGACCGCGCCGTGGGGCACATCCTCCAGATCGTCCCAGCCGGCCATGTCATCCACGGGCACATCGATGAAGTTCATCGGGCGGCACGCGCCGTAGCCGATGGGCAGGTAGGGGTTCAGCACGTCCGCGCCGTCCACCTTGACAAAAATGTACTGAAAACCGCGGCCGATGTCGATTTCACCGGTCCAGTAGCCGTCTTCATCCTTTGTGAGGGGATGGGTCTCGTCGCCGAACTTGTCGATGGACACGGTCTTCGCGTCCCCGGCACGGAGCCGGAAACGGACTTTGCCGTCCGGCAGGCACTCCCAGCCCTGCTGACCGTCACGGTCCGGCTCACCTGCGTAAAGATCGTATGAGATGGCGATATCCATGATCTGCTGATCCATAATTGAAGCTCCTTTCGGAATTTGTACGGACTTTTTATTAACAACAAGGTACCCTTTTTTGGCCCCGGCGTCAATCCCCGGATGCAAACACGGCAAAAACTGATAAGCCGCTGCGCAAAAAACGTGTTTTGATTGACTTAACGCGCTCTTTTTCGTATAATATCCGTTGCGTATGGTCCCGTAGCTCAGCAGGATAGAGCGGTCGCCTCCTAAGAAAAAGGATGTCTACCACCTGCGTAAGAATTCTGAAACCGCACTCGAGTTCGAGTCGCACAGGGCGTAAATCGATTTTTCGGACAACTCCGTAAATCGAACCTTCCGCCATCGTTAGAAGCCAGCTAATCACAGCTAACGAAATCGTTAGAAATCGTTAGATGGTCTCCTCCACGAAACCCCGCAAACCCTTGATTTTCCTTACTTGGTCCTGTAGCTCAGCAGGATAGAGCATTCGCCTCCTAAGAAAGCTCTCAGCGTTGTCCCTTGAGAGAATTTGAAAAGGAGTCGCAAGTTCGAATCCCGTCAGGTGCGAATAAGCTAAGAATGGCGGTCATTGAGAATAAGACCTGTTCCCTTTCTTAGAAGAAGCCCTGAAATCGTATTAGACAGCTAAGAATTTCCCGACCAGACACGAACCATGGCAACCCTAGAAACCCTTGTAAATCAAGGCATGCGCCTGTAGCTCAGCAGGATAGAGCATTCGCCTCCTAAGCGAAAGGCCGCGCGTTCGAATCGCGCCAGGCGCGCCATTTTCCCTCGTTTTGCGGTGTTTCCCGCTATTAGACGAGGGATTATTTTTTTGCCTTTTTGATTTCAAAATGGTCTGTTTTTCAGCAAAGAATTTTTGCTCGCAGCTAAGAAAAAAAGCTTCCAGCTAATACGCTTTCGGAAGCTCTTCTGGAAAATCAACTAAAACAGGGAAACACTCAAAATCAAGAAAGGCGGACACCTGCGAAAGCCATGTCGTTCCCTCGTGATTCTTCTTGCTCTTTTGTTACTGTGGGGACCACGACAGTGGAGTTGAAAGTTTTCTTTCAGCTCGTTTGCTATTCAGAAAATCTAATAATCTTGGTTTCGTTCTCCATGATTGCTGTTCTCAGCTAAAAAGTTCCGCCTTTCTTAGCTAGCTATAACGCAGCGAGAAACCTACGATCTGTCAGCATTCAACATAAAATCCTGAAGTCGCTTGTTATCTCTTCGTAGATGCGAGCAGCTGATTCCTCCGCTCTGTGATTGTTGGCTTAGCATTATACCAATATACGGCAAACCATCATTATATTCAAAAGGATGGGCTTGGATAACATTGAATTGATTGCGCATTTCAAATCTTGTGTCTGCTTCAGTAATTTGAATTAGCGCAATGCCGTGTTTTCCGGCATATTCTATTGCACCGCTTTGAAAACTTGATGTTGAAATGAAAATTCCTTTATGTGCGCCTACGGCCCTAATCTTGTCATATAGTACTTGTATTTTTTCTCGTGATATTGGGGATTTATAGTGCTTACATTCAACCAAAACTGTGAATCGGACTCCCATAGCCTCAAATCGAACAACCCCATCGATTTGATAATTGCCGTCATCGGTTTTTATTCTTTCATCATGTTTGAATTCGAGTTTTTCCAAGCCGACAAATTGCTGCTTAAGAATCTGGAGCGAACGTTCTTCAAATTCAGTTGGCGACATCTCAAAATAGTGTTCTTGAAATGGATTAAACATTTTGTCTTTTCCTCTGATTGCTTCATTGTTGGTCGTTTACACAATTCAAGGATCTACTGCCCGTCTTCAAATGTTGAGAGAAAACCTGTTTCAAATGATTTCGGGAATTGGAAAGGCTTAATGGTACCATTGAAATTGACATAGATATAATTGTCGGATAAACTCTCAACAATTCCAATACCATACGTTTTATGTTTAACCTTATCGCTGACATGAATAACCGGAGGAGGAGTTGTGGATTTCATCGCTACGGTTTTGGATGGAGTTTTATCGGGTTTAGAGAAATCAAAGTAATACAAGCCATTATCAATTAGCGTTGCTTGAATGGCTGTCCGTCCATATTTTTCCAAATCCTCGTATGTAATTTCAACACCGGATGCAACTTGAAGGCGATTACGCAAATAAATCCCCAAAGAAGCTTTCTTGGGTGTAGACGATATCTGCTTAGGAAACATTAGCCTTCCACTGTCTGTGTCAACCGGGACAGATCCTTCAATGTTGTTCCGCACTCTGTACGCGGCAAAAACCGATCGCAATCGTCAAATTCAAT
>JAUNQH010000011.1 GCA_030536295.1 Clostridia bacterium
CTGAGGAAGAAGACGCCCCGAAGGCCGAAGAGGAAGCCGCGCGCAAGGCTGACGAAGAAGCACAGCTTCAGGCGGATGAGGAAGCAGACTTCCGAGCCCGTCTTGACGCGGCCTTCGTCCCCGGTTCGATCATCTGTTTCGGGCATTATGAGCAGGACGCGGATATCAGTTCCGGTCCCGAACCGCTGGAATGGATCGTTCTTTCCTATGACGGGCGATCCGCCGTCATGATGACGCGCCGCGCAATTGACACGGTCCGTTATCATCGTCCGTCCAAAGCCGCGACATGGGAGACCAGCAATATCCGTCAATGGCTGAACGAAACCTTTATCTGTGACGCGTTTACGGAAGCGGAGCTCGCGCGTCTGATTCCCGAAACGCTCACCAACCGGGATGTCACCTACAGCGGAAAGATCGTACGCGGCGGTGCCGATACCGTTGATAAAGTCTGGCTGCTCAGCCCGGAAGAGCTTGAGCGGTATCTGCCCAGGAATTCGGACCGCCGTGCGGAGATCACCCCGTATGCCGCATCGCACGGCGGCTGGTCCAACATGTCCGGATACTGCTACTGGTGGCTGCGCAGCCCCGTCGGCGGCAGCGCGAATTCCGCGAAGTACGCGGCCATTGACGGCAGTGTCAGTTCCTATGCCGCTTCCGCCGAAACGCGCTGTGTGCGCCCGGTGATCCGTGTGGATGTAAACGATCCGGACCTTTTCTGACGTCAAACGGTCCGATCAGTCTTTTTCTTGAAACGCGATACAGGTAAAATAAAAGGAGGGATCCCGCACAGGATCCTTCCTTTGTTTATACCTGACAGATGTTTTTCAGCCTCTCGGCGCGAAACCGATCTTCTTCTGCACCTTGCGGAGCGTCTTGTTCGCCAGATACGCGGCTTTCTGCGCGCCGGCGTCCAGCACGCCCTGCAGATATGCTTTATCGCCGATGATCCGGCGGTACTCATTCTGCATCGGTTCCAGCGCGGCGATCACGCAATCGGCGGTCCGGCCTTTCAGCGTGCCGTATCCCTGACCCTGCAGCTCCTCGCAGATGCTGTCCACCGGACCCGCGCCCAGCGCGCTCATAATGCTCAGCAGATTGCTCACGCCGGGTTTGTTTTCGGGATCGTAACGGATCTCGCCGTCGGAATCCGTGACCGCGCGCTTGATCTTGCGGCGGATCGTGTCCGGATCATCCAGCAGGGAGATAAAGGTCTCTTCCGGATCGCTCTTGCTCATCTTCTTCGTCGGTTCCTGCAGACTCATCACCTTGGCGCCGACCTTCTGGATCAGCCCCTCGGGGATCGTGAACACGTCGCCGTAAATGCCGTTGAAGCGCTGCGCGATGTCGCGGCAGAGCTCAAGATGCTGTTTCTGATCCACACCCACCGGAACAAGATTGGTCTGATACAGCAGGATATCGGAAGCCATCAGCACGGGATAGGTGAACAGGCCGGCATTGATATTGTCGGCATGCTTTGCGCTCTTGTCCTTGAACTGGGTCATGCGGTTCAGCTCACCCATATAAGTGAAGCAGTTCAGGATCCATCCCAGTTCCGCGTGCGCGCTTACATGGCTCTGGCAATAAATAATGCTGCGCTCCGGATCAAGACCGCTGGCCAGATAGATCGCGGCCAGATCCAGGCAGCGTTTCCGCAGGGCGGCGGGATCCTGCCGCACCGTGATGGCGTGTTCGTCCACCACGCAGTAGATGCAGTCATAGCTGTCCTGAAGGGCCGAGAAATTTTTCAGCGCGCCGATATAATTACCGATCGTCAGGATTCCGCTGGGCTGAATGCCGGAAAAAACAACCTGGCGTTTTTCGGGCTGTACGTTCTGTTCCATAACCGTTCCTCCGCTTCCGAATACATATCTTGTATAGTATACATCGTGCCGCGTCTCACATCAAGCGCGACTGTGCCGCGGTCCCGTCACGGTTCGCCGCCGCGGATCACGGCGATACTGCCTCCGCTCGGCATTTTGGTCACTTCGATCCTGCGCTGAAGCTGGCTCTTTACATCCTCCACATGAGAGATGATACCGATCAGCCTGTGCCCGTTTTCGGCGGTATCGATCAGCTCATCCATCGCCAGCGCGAGGAAACTGCCGCTCAGGGACCCGAAGCCTTCGTCCACAAACATGGTATCCAGCCGCACCGCGGATGCCGAACCCGCCTGGATCATATCCGACATGCCCAGCGCCAGCGACAGCGCGGCCAGAAATCCTTCACCGCCGGACAGGGTACCGACTTCACGCACCGTGCCGTTATAGTGGTCGATCACATCCAGATCAAGGCCGGTCTGCCCCTGCGTGCCGGCATCCTCCACACCGCGGCGCACCAGTTCGTACTGTTCCCTGGACATATGGCGCAGGCGCAGGTTCGCGTGCGCGAGGATCCTGTCAAAAAGCGCCATCTGCACATACGTTTCCAGGGTGATCTTCGCCTGCCCCGTGATCCTGCCGGAAGCGGTCGCGTACACATCCTGCATCATCCGGCATTCATGTTCAAAGCGAACGGCATCCCCTGCCTTCCGCTCCAGCGTTTCATGCTGCTGCAGGTTGCCCTGCATGCGCGTATAAGCGGCACGTTCCTTTTTTTCCGCCCGGTCTGAAGCCGCACGCGTATTGTTCCTTTCCGTTTCCAGCAGTGCGATATCGTATTCAGGCGCGCCCGCCAGCTGTTCCGCCAGGGTCCGGATCTCGCCGTTCTTTCCTTCCATCGCCTTCTCTGTTTCCTGAAATGCCTTCGCGGTCTCCGCGACCGCCAGATTCAGTTCATCCTTCCGCTGGCTCTTCCGCCGCGCGGCCGCGTCCGCTTCCGCCCATGAAGCGTACGAAAGTCTGCTCCTTTTTTCCATGATCTGCTGCCGCAGGTTTTCCCCGTTCTGGCGTTCGACCGCGGCCGTCTGCCTGTTCGCGCTCAGTTTTTCGTTTTGCCTGTTCTGTTCCGCGTCAAGCTCGCGCCGGCTGTTTTCGATCTCCCCAAGCCGGATCCTGTCCGCCGCCGCCTTTGATCTCAGCGCCTGCTGTTCAGCCTGCAGCCGTTCGTTTTCCGTTTTCGCGGTCATCAGCTGTTCCGCGGTCCATCCGTCAGGCATCAGGCCCGCCGCGGCACGGCACAGTTCATTTTCCGCATTTCTCAGCACCGCCTCGGCTTCGGCAAGCGCGGTGTCCGCCGTTTTCACGCGTTCACCGGCATCGCTCACCGTCTTCTCCGCTTCCGGCAGCAGCTTTTCTTTTATTTCCCGGGCGCGTGTGTCAGCCGCCGCGGCAGCTTTTTGTTTCAGTACAGCTTCCGTTTTCCGCGCCTGATTATCCGCGATCGCCGATTCGACACCGTTTTGCCATTCATTTTCCGCCGCGTCCGGCATCTGCTTTGCCAGCTGCGCGCGGAGATCGTCCGCGGCTGTTTTTTTGCCCGCACATTCCGCCGCGGCTTCGTTTGCTTTTCTCTCCGCTGTTCCGGCTTCCCCGTCCGCCTGCTCGGCGGTTTCCCGGTCGATCTCCTCCGTCAGACACGCCGGCGCCGGATGGGATACGCTTCCGCACACGGGGCACGGCTGTCCGTCCCGCAGCTGCACCGCAAGCACTCCCGCAATATTGTCGTTGTACAGTTTGCGCAGCCGCGCCGCCCGGCCGCGGAGCGTTTCCGCCTCCTGCTGTTTTTTCAGGTAGCCGCTCCGCGCGTTCTCATATTCGCGCACCGATCCCGTCCATTTTGCGATCAGCGCAAGACGTTCCCGGAGCACCTCGGCATCGGCATTGATCTCTTTCAGTTCCGAGTCCGCCGTGCTCACCGCAAGCCCGGTATTTCCCAGTGTCTCCAGTTCCGATCTCAGATGATCATGAACATCCGCCGCCCGCTTTTCAGCCGTCTTCGCCGTTTTCTGTTTTTCTTCCGCCGCTTTCAGCGCGTTCTCCGCGCTGTTCCTGTGCTTCAGCCGCCCGGCCAGCTCTTCCAGTCTGCCGCCTTCGGTCTGCAGCACAGCCAGCGCGGTATTCGCGGCGCCTTCACGCTGATCGGCATCCTTCAGTTCATCCGCTTCCCGTTCCAGCTTCTGCTTTTCCGCGTCGATCCTCCGCAGTTCCGTTTCCGCCGCCGCCGCGGCCCCGTCAGCGGCTTTCGCCGCCTGATCCGCGCCGCAGCTTCTCTTTGCCAGGCCGTCCAGTTCATCATATTCGGACCGCTGACCGTTGATCATCGCGATCTCGCCGGTCAGTATGTCGATCTCGGGCTGCGCTGCTTCGGCATCCTGTTTCCGCCGCGCCTGTTCCCGCATCGTATGCTCAAGCGCGGCCGCTTCCTGCCTGAGCCGCTCCAGCTGCACACGTTTCTTCTGTATCTCGCCGGCTTCCGTGAGCCTGCGCTCAGCTGCGTCCCGCGCTTCTCCGGCCGCCGTCTTTTCATCGGCAGCCCGGCGGTGCGTTTCCCCGTCCTCAGTCAGGATCCGTTCCGCCAGTGAGAGCGCTTCTTCAATATATAAGGATTCGGCACCGGTGTTCTGCAGTTTCAGAAGCTGTTCCGCGTTTGGGGAATCCTCCGCCGCGCGCATATTCTTCAAAGCGGTCAGGATCTCCTTGCGCGTATCGTTGTATTCGCCGTTCTTCTCCTTGCATGCCTCACCCAGCAGACCGGTCAGCCGGTCATAATCCCCGGTTTTGAAAATGCGGCGCAGGATCTCCGTGCGTTCCCTGGACTTCGCGCTCACCAGTTTGCGGAATTCCCCCTGGGCGATCATCACGATCTGCGAAAACTGCGCGGCCTCAACACCGATGATCTCCTCGCTGATCATGGCGTTCACTTCCGTGACACGGGTGATGATCCTGCCGTCCGGCAGCTCCAGCGAGACTTTCGCCGGCGTTTCGTTCTTGTTGCCGCGCAGGCGCTGCGCGGGGCTGCGGCGGATACGGTACTCCTTTCCGGCGCTTGTAAAGATCATCTCCACATAGGTCTCCGTTTTGTCATCGGCATAATCGGACCGGAGTTTTTTGCCGTCACGGTCCGCGCCGCTGCCCGTATCATAAAGGGCGTACATGATCGCGTCAAAGATCGTGGTCTTCCCCGCGCCGGTCTCACCGGTGATCGCGTACAGGCCCGTTTCGCCCAGCCGGGTCATATCCAGCGTCTGTACGCCGGCATACGGTCCGAACGCGCTCATTGTCAGCCGTATCGGTCTCATGCCTGCATTCCCTCCACTTTTTTCATCGTCTCCCGTACGAACGCCGCGGCTTCCTCGCTCATCTCTCCGCCCGGATGCACCAGCCGGTACAATTCCGCGAGAAGCTCCAGCGGCTGCCGCTGTTCCGCTTCTTCCGGCGCGTCCACCGCCGCGAAGCCGCGCGTGCGCCTGTTGTCATAACGCATCGCCAGCATGCGCGGAAAGCGTTCGCGCAGGCGGGAGGCCGCGTTGGGGATATCTTCCTCATCCGTCAGATCGATATAGTAATAGTCATCCCCGGCGCCTTCTTCCGGTCCTTCACGCATCAGCTCGTCAAATGTGCCCCGCGCGACATGCATCCCGCGCAGAGGCTGCAGCGGAACGGTACGTACGGAAACGTTTCCCTTCGGACCCAGCTCCGCGATCGTCAGTGATTTATCGGTCCCGAGCTCGGACCGGGAATACATCAGCGGCGTGCCGGAATAACGCATCGTTCCGTCCGTCCTGCCGATGTCCTGCGGCCTGTGCAGATGTCCAAGCGCGACATAGTCAAACGCGTCAAACAGCGCCGCGCTGACATCCTCCAGCGTGCCGATGTTTCTGCGTTCGGAATCACTGGTCGTGCCGCCCGCGATAAACTGATGCGCCGCGATCACATTCCGTCCGGCCGGGTCCGCGTTCATCCCGGCGATCACGGCCGCGGCCGCGTCACCGGCATTCCGTATGTCCGCGTCCGGGAAAAAACGCGCCGCGTTATCCGGGCACACATAAGGCATCAGCCATATTCTGACCTCGCCGTATTCATCATTGAGCACAACGGGTTCGATATGTCCGCCGTACACCGGCGACACATAGATGCTGCAGCGTTCCATAAAGCGTCCGGCGAAAGTCAGCCGCTCGGCCGAATCATGATTACCGCTGATGATCAGCACCGGCTTCCCGCGGTCCGCAAGATCGTTCAGCAATTCATCCAGCAGCGCCATCGCCTCCGCCGACGGTACGGACCGGTCATATACATCCCCGGCGATCAGCACCGCGTCCGGCTGTTCACGGTCCATCACAGCGATGATCTGTTTAAAGATATATCGCTGGTCCTCCAGCAAAGAGAAGTCATTCAGGCGTTTTCCGATATGAAGATCGGACAGATGCATCAGTTTCACGCCATACCTCCTTGTCCGGATCCGGTCTCCGCTGTTTCCACGGCAATGAAAAGTCTGTCCGGCCGCGCGGATAACACGCGGCGGATCTGAAACGAACGGAAAAAGTCTTTTCATGGCTGACCGGGATCCATCGCTTCTATTGTAACAATTCCGCGGCGGAAAAATCAATCCCGCCCCGGCCGGCGCGGCACGTTCCGCGTCCCGTTTCCGGATGCAAAAAATGCCCCAAAAAAATGCCTGCCGGTATAGCCTCAAAAAGTCTTGACATTTATTTCTGCTTCCTTTATACTCACTTTGTTTGTCGGAAGTTAAGGAGTCTTCCAAGCAAGATCGTCTGGCCGGGCAGGTTCATTATATTGCCGGTCATACGGACAGCCGGGTCTAATGCAGCGATGCAGCGCACACTGTAAAATGCGGTTGGCAACTTCTGTTGCCTTATTGATTGAGTTAAAAGCTCAGTTTCAAAAGTTGGTTACTTCATAACCGATGCCCAGAGCATAAACTTGTGAAATGGTCAATAAGAGTAGTAAAAGTAATCATTGCTATATAGACTCTAAACCCATTGAATTCTGAACTTCCGTACCTTATTCCCGCAGGGGGATCGCGGTTTTTCAGCGGACGGACAGAGATCTCAAGTGATATGTCGGAACGGGCATATCATATTTTTTTATTCCAAAGCGGAGGTACGGTCATGGAAAAGATCATCGAGCTGAAGGGCATCTCCAAATCCTTTGACGGGGAGAAGGTTCTGGACAACATCAATCTGGATATCTATGACAATGAGTTTCTGACGCTTCTGGGGCCGTCAGGCTGCGGAAAAACGACAACGCTCAGAATGATCGGCGGATTTGTGCAGCCCGATGAGGGAGACGTCATTTTCATGGGTGAGAAGATCAACAACGTTCCTCCGCACAAACGGAACGTCAACACCGTCTTCCAGAAATACGCGCTGTTCCCGCATCTGAACGTTTTTGAAAACGTGGCCTTCCCGCTTCGCGAGCGCAAGGTTCCCAAGGCGGAGATCAACGAAAAAGTCAATGAGATGCTGCAGCTGGTCAAGCTTCCCCAGCTGGCCACGCGCAGGATCAACGAGCTTTCCGGCGGTCAGCAGCAGCGCGTCGCCATTGCCCGCGCGCTGATCGGCCGTCCGAAAGTCCTCCTGCTGGATGAACCTCTCGGCGCGCTGGATCTGAAGCTGCGCAAGGACATGCAGCAGGAACTGAAGAAGATCCAGAAAGCGACCGGGATCACCTTTATTTTCGTCACGCATGACCAGGAAGAAGCGCTTACCATGAGCGACACGGTCGTTGTCATGAGCGAGGGCCGGATCCAGCAGATCGGCAGCCCGACCGATGTGTATAACGAGCCGAAAAACGCTTTTGTCGCGGATTTCATCGGTGAGAGCAACATTCTGGACGGCGTGTTCCTGGAGGACAGGCTGGTCAGATTCTCCGGGCAGACCTTCAAGTGCGTGGACACGGGCTTCAAGGGCGGGGATCAGGTGGACGTTGTCGTCAGACCCGAGGATGTGGACATCGTACCGGCGGAAAACGGTCAGCTGAAAGGTGTTGTCACCTCCGTTACCTTTATGGGCGTCCACTACGAGGTGATCGTGGATATCGGCGGTTTCAAGTGGATGATCCAGACCACCGACTTTGTCAACACAGGGGAAACGATCGGTCTGTCCATTGACCCGGACGCGATCCACATCATGAAAAAGTCCGAGTATTCCGGTCTGTACGGGGACTATTCCTCGTTCTCCAACGAGCTGGATCAGCTGGACGCACCGATGGAACAGAAGTCGGAGGCAGAAGAATGACGATCGCGAAAAACAGTACCCCGCGCCGCCGCCGGAGCTGGTCGGATCTTGTGCTGGCGCCCTACTCCTTCTGGGCCGCTCTGTTTATCGTTGTCCCGCTGGCCTTTGTGGCGTATTACGCCTTCACGGACAACAATTTCCAGTTCACCACTGAAAACATCACGCGTTTCTTTACCACCACCAGCGAACGCGACGGTGTCACGACATATACTTATCTGCTGATCTTCTGGCGTTCGCTGAAGCTGGCGCTGATCTCCACGATCATCTGTCTCCTGCTCGGGTACCCGACGGCATATATCATGACCAGAGCCGGTGACCGGGCGCAGAAGGTCATGCTTACGCTGATCATGATCCCCATGTGGATGAACTTCCTGATCCGTACCTACGCCTGGATGACCATCCTGCAGGACAAGGGCATTCTGAACGGTTTCCTGACATCCATCGGGCTTGACAGGATCCACATCATCGGCACGGAGTCAGCCGTTATCATCGGTATGGTCTATGACTATCTTCCCTACATGGTCCTGCCGATCTATTCCATCATGGCCAAGATGGATGTCAAGCTGCTGGAAGCCGCGAGAGACCTCGGCTGCGGAAGCTGGTCCGTATTCAAGCGCGTCATCTTCCCGCTGTCCCTGCCCGGCGTGACGAGCGGCATCACGATGGTCCTGATCCCGTCCATCAGTACATTCTACATTTCCCAGAAGCTCGGCAGCGGTAAGTTCTTCCTGATCGGTGACGCGATCGAAGGTCAGTACGTGGCAAACAATCTGCATTTCGCAGCGGCCATGGCCTTTATCCTGATGGTCGTCCTGCTGATATGCATGGAACTGCTGAAGCATTTCACGGCACATCTTTACGGAGGTGACCAGTAATGAAAACAGCCTCCAGAATCCTGACAGCCTTTATCTTCATTTTCCTTTTCGCGCCGATCGCGATCCTGATCCTCTTCTCATTCAACGAAGCGAAGAGCCTCTCCGTTTTCTCTGAATTCTCTTTCAAGTGGTACCGTGAGCTGTTCAGGGATGAGGCCACGCTGACCAGTGTCAAGAACACACTGATCCTCGCGTCGCTGTCCATGGTCATCTCCACAGTGATGGGCACGGCCGCCTCTGTCGGCATCTGCCGTCTGCGTTCAAAATGGTACCGTCGGATGATGGACACGGTCACCAATATTCCCATGACGAACCCTGATATCATCACCGGTATCTCGCTGATGCTGATGTTCGTATTCGCCGGCCGGCTGCTGGGCACCACCACGAGCCTGAGCTTCGGCACCATGCTGATCGCGCACATCACATTCTGCCTTCCCTATGTGATCCTGCAGGTGCTTCCGAAGCTGCAGCAGATGGATCAGTCTCTTCCGGAGGCCGCGCAGGATCTCGGCTGCACGCCGCTGCGCGCGTTCTTCAAGGTCACGGTGCCGGAGATCTCCCCCGGCATCATCACAGGCGCGATCATGGCCTTCACCATGAGCCTTGATGATTTCGTCATCAGCTATTTCACGGCCGGCAACGGATTCCAGACCCTGCCGATCCGGATCTACAACATGACGAAAAAGACCGTGACCCCCAAGATGTACGCTCTGGCAACCATTATTTTCTTTGTGATCCTGGCATTGCTCCTGATCAGCAATTTCACCGGCGGCGATAAGAAAAACGCTGCCCCGGTAAAAGGCTGAACAGGAAGGATGCCGGCAAATACATAATACGGAGGTAAAGGGATATGAACAAGAAGATCGCACTGGTACTGGCTCTGGTTGTTGTTTTCACGATGATGCTGGGATGCGGCGAAGCTGCCGGCAAAAAGACGCTGAATGTCTACAACTGGGGCGAATACATTTCCGACGGCAGTGAAGATTCCTATGACACGATCAAGGAATTTGAAAAATGGTACAACGAGACCCACGAGGACACCGTTCATGTCAACTATGACACGTTTGCCAGCAATGAAGACATGTACGCGAAGTTGTCCGCGGGCGCGGTCAGCTACGATGTGATCATCCCCTCCGACTATATGATCGCGCGCATGAGAAACGAAAACATGCTCCTGCCGCTTGATTTTCAGAATATCCCGAACTATGAATACATTGATGACAACTTCCGCGGTCTGTATTATGATCCGGATGATCAGTACACAGTGCCCTATGCCTACGGCATCGTCGGCATCATCTACAACGCGAATGAGGTGGATGAAGCGGACGCGGACGGCTGGAACCTGATGTGGAACGAGAAATACAGGGATCGCATCCTGCAGTTCAACAACTCACGCGACGCGTTCGGTACCGCCATCTACAAGCTGAATCTGGATGTCAACTCGACGGACAAGGCCGTCTGGGATGCCGCTTATGAAGAGCTTGAGGCTCAGCGTTCCCTGCGCTACGGTCTGGTCATGGACGAGATCTACAACATGATGGAATCCGGTGAAGCCGCCATCGGCGCGTATTACGCCGGCGACTATTTCACCATGCTGGACGCCCAGGCGGACGACGTGGATCTCCGGTTCTATTATCCCGAACCCACCAACTATTATGTGGACGCCATGTGCATCCCCACCTGCTGCGCGGATAAGGAGCTCGCCGAGACCTTCATCGATTTCATGCTGAGCCATGACGCGGCGATCGCGAACGCGGAATATACCTGGTACGCTTCTCCGAACCGGATCGTTTACACCGATGAAGAGTATCTGGAAGAAATGGGCGAAGAAGCCATCGCGGTCCTCTATCCCGAAATGGAAGACTTCAGCGCGCTGTACAACGTTTACGCGTACCGCAATCTGGACCAGGAGACTCTGGATTACATCAACACCCTGTGGGAGAATGTCAAGATCAACTGATCCCGGGCAGCCGCAAAGGAACGGAAACGCAAGGATTTCCGTTCCTTTTTACTGTTTGTTTTCAGAAAAACAAAAAAACACTTGCTTTTCCCCGAATACCATGGTATAATCTCATCCGTTGACCACGTATGGGATTATAGCTCAGCTGGTTAGAGCACCACGTTGACATCGTGGGGGTCATAGGTTCGAGTCCTACTAATCCCACATAAGAAAACAGGCCGTGTAACACACGGTCTGTTTTCTTATATCTGTGGTTTGTTGGGTTCAAACCCATGATCAACACGATCGTGGGGGCAAACGAGGGAAGCGACTCCCCAGTGGGGAGTGCCGAAGGCAAGCGCCCCGAGTTTGTTAGCGCGAAACAAGCGCGGGCACCGCTCCAAGGTGCCTGCGCGACGATTGAGCGAACGGACATAGGTTCGAGTCCTACTAATCCCACATAAGAAAACAGGCCGTGTAACACATTGATCCGCCCTTATGTGAAAATGATATGGTTCCCGGGTTTTCTTATGTCTGAAACAAGCGTCGAAAACATGCCTTTTTTTCGAAAATGTCTACCATTTGTCTACCAAATGCGGGCAAAAAGTGAAATTTCTACCGGGATGTCTACCACCATGGCTACCACTTTTCCTGACTTGTACATTGATGCTATGCTGATGAATAATGTTTGCTATTTGTGCTCTTTACATGCGCTCTGAAAGAGTATATAATTTACCCGAAAGTAAATAACTGAGGAGTAAATAATATGAGTACAACGCGATTTGTTGGCCGAACCCGTGAACTTCAGGAGCTTGAGAATCGCTTTGCCAGCGGCAGAAAGGAATTTGGTGTCATTTATGGACGCAGGCGAATCGGCAAGTCAGAGCTGATCAGGCATTTTCTGATGTCGAAAAAGTCACTGATGTTTCAGGCCAAGAAGGATAACGCCTACGGCAATCTGCGTTCGTTCTCCTATGAACTGAACAAGCAGCTCGGTCAACCGAAGGGCTTTGTGTACAGCAGTTGGGAAGAGGCACTCGACGCAGTGACTGAATACGCCGGTGAGGAACGTTTTGTACTGGCGATCGACGAATATCCTTACATCGTTGAACAGGATGGCAGCTTCCCCTCAGTAATGCAGGAATTCATCGACAGGTCCGGAGAAAATCTGTTCCTGCTGATTTCGGGCAGCGATGTGTCCATGCTGAAAAATGAGATCAAGGATCATGCTTCGCCACTGTATAAGCGCAGAACCTTTGAAATGTCGATCCGGCAGCTGCCTTTCCGGGAAGCACTGGGCTTTTTGGAAGGATATGAAAACGAGGTGAAGTGTGATTATCTGGCACTGATGTCCACTTTTCCCTATTATCTGGCAGCAATCGACGGCAGCAAGTCTTTTGATGAAAACATCAGGAACCTCATGTTCAATCAGTATGGCACCTTTTTTACGCTGCCGGATCAGCTTCTGTCCAACGCGACAAAAGTGCAGGATGTATATAACGCCATTCTGATGGCCATCGCGCACCGCAGACATACGAATAAAGAGATCGCTGATTACATCCATGAAGAAGAAGCCAAAGTGGCCAAGTATATGGTGACACTTCTGGAAAGCGAACTGGTGATCAAGAACATGACTTTTATGGGCAATAAGAAAACACTGTATTATGAAATCGGTGACCCGCTGCTGAAGTTGTGGTATAGGTTTATCTTTGACAATCAGGAACGCATCCGTACAAATGGCGATAAAGTGTACGAAAGCATGAAAAACGAAATCAAAACGTTTATTTGTCACGGATTTGAGGAAGTATGCCGGTTGTACATCGATCAAATGAATATGGACTGTGAACTTCCGGAGGTGTTTGAAAAGCCGCGGGTTTATCGCGTTGAGAAGTCCGTGCTCGGACGTTCTGTGGAACTGGACGGGCTTTCGCTGGCTAACGGTATTTTGCTGGTGATGGAATGCAAATACCGCCAGACACCGTTTACGAAAAGAATGCTGGAACATTTGGTGGAGAGCGCGTCCGTTTTCCCGGACAAGTATCGTCGGGAGTACTATCTGTTCTCCAAAAACGGATTTGAATCGGGGCTGCAGACGGACACGGAACAGAACATGCATTGTTTCGACTTGAAGCGGATGTTTGAAGAGGAGCCAATGACTGTTTCTGATCGTTCTTTCATTGAATGACGTGCTCCGGCCACAGCCGGGGACACAGATCGAACAATGTATGACGCACAGGTCCTGCTGAGCCCACATAAAAATGGATCGCATACAGTGCGGTCCATTTTTCATGTTTTGACTTACGCGGTTCGAACCTGTGAGCCCCGTTATTACATGGCGGAGTGAGTTATGCAAAACACCATTCGTCCCCTGCCCCGCGGTATGACCGTATCCGTTTATCACCGGCAGTCCGGCAGAAGCTTTGCATACTCATTGCAAAGTGGAACGGTGATCTCTATGTCTTCCTCCACCGGAATAAAGCGGCTGCGGTCGACTTCAAAATAGTTATCCGTCCTATCATCATTGATCGAGGATACCTCACCCACGATCAGATCCCCGGAGCCGTCTTTGGATCTGAACAGATGATAAAGCCCCGGATAGATCGTCATTGAATTTCCGTGGGTGATCTCCACTTCCGTTCCCGCTGGCACCGTGCGCTCCAGACCGTCTGTCAGGATACGCACATCTCCCGTCCGGTCCACGGTTCCGTCCGGCAGCGAATTCCAGACCTGTATAACCAGGATCCCGCCGCCGCGGTTGATGACATCCTCTGTTTTGACCTTGTGAAAATGGTTGGGCAGGATCTGACCTTCCCGCATCAGGATCAGCTTTTCCGCGTAAGGGCAGCCGGCTTCACCGCCCGGCAGACCGTTGCGGATGGTAAAAAGAACCGCGCCCATTTCATCAAACCGGTCATGGCCGAAGGTGGTCACATCCCAGCCGCGCATGGTCCGGATCACGGTCTCAGCCTCCGCCGCCCGTTCCTGCCACTCCTGAAGCGTCCAGAAAGCAAAACACGGAAGGAACAGACCCTGACCGGCTATTTTCTTTTTTGCCCAGGCAATGGCATTTTCAATCTCAGACCGTTTCATAAAGGAAGCCCCCTTTTCAGTTTTCCCTTTTTCGTACATGATAGAATCGGGAGCACGGGTGTTTCATATTCTGTTCCTTGACTTCCGCGGGCGATCCCCTGATCTGTCAAGGAAAAGCAACCGGTTCATTCCGCCTGCAGCGCGGCGATCCTCCGGATCAGCTCCGGCTTCGCCATCTCAACGTTGCCTTCAAACTCATTGTATTCCGGATATCCCAGTATGAGGATATTCATCACCTGAATGCCGCAGTCATCCATGCTGCGTTCCTCCCCGTTCTCCTTCAGCAGAAACAGATTGGCGTTCCCTGTTTCATCCATGACCGCGGCAAGCACCGGATTCAGCACTTCCGTCACCATCACATACAGGTTTCCGTTTTCGCTGCCTTTGCTGTCCAGCCAGTTTTTCAACGAAACACGGGGCGTATCGCCGATGCTGAATGTCAGCAGCTCGGCGTTCTTCATTTCAACGCTGTTCTCAAACATATTGTATTCCGGATTGCGCACGGTGATCCTGTCCCCCGCCTGAAATCCGTTTTCCCCGAAGCCGAAGAAGTTCCCGTACATATTCAGACCGAAGATATTCACCGATCCGGTCTCATCACCGGCGACGGCCAGCACCGGATTCAGCACTTCCAGCACTTCCATCTCCAGAATACAGTCTCCCGCTGTTCCTTTGGCGTCGAGCCATTCCTTCACGGTGATCTGCCGCATCCCATCCTCAGCCTGCGCGCACAAACCGGTCATGCACAGCATCAGCGCGAACAATATCAAAACCGATCGTTTCACAACATTTCCTCCTCTGTCTTCTTTTCTGCCACGATCATAAACGAAAGAACCGTTTTTGTAAAGACGGCCATTCCGGATGCGCGCCTGCGTTTATCCGCCGGCGCGGTCAGTTCACCGTTCCGCCGTGAAAGCAGCATTCATATACTTTTTCATCACCGCAATATATTTCCTCAGCACCCTGAAACCAGGTGAGATCCCCGGTCACACTGCATTTGTATGTATACTCTCCCGCCTGATAGTATTCCGGACCCCTGTACGGCATCTTTCTGTTCGCGTGCCTGAGCGCCTCCTTCAGGAAATCGCCGCTGAACCGCTGCCCCAGGACCCGGCCCATATAGTTCATGGCGTAACAGGCTTTGCCTTCATGCCATATCGCTTCCTCGCCGGCAAACTTTTCGCCGCCGACATAGGTATCATGATACGCGTACGCGCCGCGGCTGTATGAAAAATCATGTGAATCAAACCGCGTGGAACCTGTCCCGTTCATATACGCGGCATAGGTATTCACATTGGCCTCCAGCCGGAACGCGATCAGTTTCTCCAGATCAGGGTCGTCCGGATCCGTGCATTTCACGGCACATTCCTGATCCTTTACCAGATAATCCACCGTCACATCAAAAAGCCTGCTGATCTGAATCAGATTGCCGATATCCGGATACACCTGCCCGGATTCCCATTTGGCGACCGCCTGTCTGGAAACATTCAGGATCTCAGCCAGTCTTTCCTGCGTCATCCCTCTGTTTTTACGGATCAGCTGCAGTTTATCGGAAAAGATCATCTTCACTCACCTCAGCTTTCATCTTACACTGCCGGTCCGGCATATGCCGTATACCGGCGGTTGCTTTTTGGCGGTTCTTCTTATACAAAACCGTTCAGGCTCCGTCATCCTGGTATTACAGCGCCGGCAGGATGCATTCGGCGCTCAGATCGGCTCTGTCCGCACGTACGGTAAATACGACTTTCCCGGGCTGCCCCGCATTTATGCCGCGTATGATCGCCGCGGCCCTGCCGCCGAATGTCACGGTCTCGTCATCGGTATAATCTTCCTCCGTCACCGGATCCGCCGTGCCGAAGCCGGCGATCCGTCCAGGGCCCTCGATACCCGCTTCCAGCCGCAGCACCGCGTCAGGCACGATCCTGCCTTCGCTGTCGGTCACTTCAATACCGATATACACCGCGTCATGGCATTCCGCCGCGATATAGTCCTTTTCCGGTACCAGCCGCAGTGCCGCGGGCTCGCCTGTCGTTTCCAGCCGGTCCCTGCTGACCTCGTTCCCGTTTTTATAGCTGACTGTCTCCACGGTGCCCGGCGCATAGACCGTATCAAAACACACACTGCACGGGAGCGGACGTTCCTTGCATACCGGTTTCCGCTCAGCCTCTCTGCCGTTGATGATCAGCGCCGCCTCATCCGCGTTCGTAAACACGGTCAACCGGATGGGCTGCCCTTCATATCCTTTGAAATTCCAGCTCTTCAGCACATCCGTGAAGCCCCACGGGCTGATGACTTCCGTCTTGCCGTAATGCACCGGATGCTGAGCATACAGATGCGTCTTTTCACTCCCCCACACCACGCTCCGGTAAGCACCCTGCGGGCGGATATTTCCGATTATATCAATATCCGCGTCATTCGCCAGCCGCCACGGATAAGGTGAGGTCGTCGGCGGCATGATCGCCCACTGACCCTGCTGCACCAGCGGATCATCCGCATCCACAAACAGGGATTTTCCGATGCCGGCTTCACCGATATAGTCCCATGCCGTCCATGTGAAATCGCCGATCACATAGGGCAGCCGCTCCACCAGGGGCCAGCGGAAACCGATCTCTTTCGGATAATTCTCGCTGCCCAGGATCACCCTGTCCGGAAAGCGCTCATGAGACTTCTCATACAGATCTTCCAGATAGTTGTAGCCCACGATATCCAGCCCGTTGGCAAAGGGTTCCGTCAATCTGTCCCACGTGGTCTCCTCATCATGATCCGGTGCCGGAAGCGTGGCATCCTTTCCTCTTGTCAACTCATCATCCAGCCCGCACCAGAAGGAGCATATGCCGTTGCTTACGGGTCTTGTTCCGTCCAGCATCCGTATTGCTTCCGCGAGGCGTGACGCCAGAGGATAGCCGCCGCTCAGCCCGCCGCGCTCGGGGATCTCATTGCCTGTGGACCAGATGATCACCGAGGGATGGATCCTGTCCCTGCGTACAAATGCGGTCAGCTCCTGCTCCCAGCGTTCGTTGAAGTATGTGCTGAAATCTCCGGGGCGTTTCGCCATTCTCCACGCGTCAAACGCTTCATCAAAAATATACATGCCTTCCCGGTCGCAGGCTTCGACCAGTGCTTCGGAAGGTGGATTGTGTGCCGTGCGGATGGCATTGAACCCGAGCTCCTTCAGTTTACGCACCTTGCGTGCCTCAACTTCATACAGTGATACGGCGCCCAGCAGTCCGTTGTCATGATGCACGCAGCCGCCCTTCAGCTTCACCGGTCTTCCGTTGATGAGCAGACCTCTCAAGGCATCCGCCGAAACGGTGCGGATACCGAACTGTTTCACACAGCTGTCAAAGACCTTGCGCTCCCCTTTTTCAAAGCGGGTCCTGTATACGCCTGTATCCGTCACGGTGACCGCAGCCGCGTACAGGTTGGGTTCATCGGCGCTCCATAGTTCCGGTTCCTTTACGGCGAAACGCAGCCGTGCCGTTTCGGTTTTTCCTGCACCGACCCAGACCGTCTGTTCGGTCTCACATACGGTGCGATGTTCCTTTCCGCCGGTCACGCGGATATGCGTCTTCGCCAGACGGTTCTCCGGCGTTTCGTTGCATATCTCAATACGGGCTTCCATAAAAGCGGTATCAGCCGTGATCTCCTTTGTCCGGATGAATACGCCGTCATCCGCGATATGCACCTGCGGGGAAACGCACAGCTTCACCCCGCGGAACAATCCGCAGCCGGAATACCACCTGGAGGAGGACTGTACCCCGGCGTTCACATTCACCGTAATACGATTTTCCCTGCCGATGTCGATCAGGTCCGTGATATCCGTGTAAAAAGGGGAATACCCATAGTGATGCTCACCTGCCCGGCTGCCGTTCACATCCACGGTGGCATGCATCATCACGCCGTCGAATTTCAGCCCCACCCGCATATTCTTCCAGTTCTCCGGGAATGTGTAATACTTCGTATAATTGCACATATCTCCCGGGAAATAGCCGCTGTCATAGCCCGCCGGGGCGTCCGCCCTTACCGGCAGACCAATCATGCCGTCATGCGGCAGATCCACGATCTGCCTGTTCTCTCCCAGTGAGCCGGGCAGATCCGCGAATCCGCGGCGAAACTCCCATCCATGGTCCAGTTCCATTGTCATCATATCGTCTTACCTCCGTTATCAGCTGACGCCCGCATACGCTCCGGAGCAGTCCCGCCGTTTTCACATTCGCCGGCTTTCCGCCGCGAAAAAACATACTGTTTCGCTCATATACATCTTTTTTCATTATACATTGAACCGCTGACGGAAACAAGAATGCAGTTTATCATCGCGGAAGCAGGATTTTATCCCGACAAAACAGAAAAACTGATAAAAAGCTGATGAACTCAGGCATTGAAAGGAGCATTCGATCCGTATGAGCAATCGTGAGCTGATCATCCGGAAGCCCGGCGAGGTCATTGATTTCGAGACCGTGTTTGAGCTGAACCCTGCGCTCGAAACAAATGAGCCGGCGCACCGCGGCCGCATGATGCGCGTTGATTACACCACTTCCGTCTATGAATACGGCGTGACCTATCCCAAATACTGCAATGTCTACCTGCCCTGGTGCTATGATGAGAATGACAGCGGCAGAAGATACAATGTACTTTATTACCAGCATGGCAATACCTGTGACCCGGAGCTGTTCAACAAGCCGGAAACGATCCGCCTCTTTGACAATCTGTTTGACAGCGGCGAGATCGACCCGTGCATCATCGTATGCACCACCTATTACTTTGATCCGGAACGCGATGCGGAAGTGCGCAGGACCACCGGTCTGGCTCCGGCCGGAGACAATGATTCCACCGGTTGCCCGCCCAATTTCTACCGCGAGGTGGTGGAGGATATCATTCCCGCCGTGGAAACACGCTTCCATACCTGGCTGACGGACACGAGCCTGTCCGGTCTCCGGGCATCGCGTGATCACCGCGCCTTCAGCGGTTATTCCCGCGGGGCGTGCTGCACATGGTACATGCTGCACAACGCCTTTGAGTTTTTCCGGTGGTACGCGCCCATGAGCTGCATGACCACCGCCGGTCATGATATCTTCAAAAAGCTGACCGAAGAGGAAGTCATTCGCTACATCACCGCGCCCCTGAAGCAGCATCCCGGTCTTCCCTTCTTTATCTACTGCACCAACGGAGATCCGGAAAAGGATGTGCGCGCCATGAATGAGCAGCTGCTGTATCTGACCGCGCAGCCGGAATTCAGCTACGGCTTCGATCCCGCGGAAAACAACATCTGTTTCGCCGTTTCCGCATTCCCGCACACAGATCTGCTGGTGCCGTACTATTATTGGAACTCACTGAAGATTCTGTTCAAAGCATGAATACGCAGCCGCGGAACCTGCCGGTCCGCGGTGTTTTTCGGCTGTCTGTTTCAGTGAAATGCTCACTTGACTTTTATCCGCGGATAAGATACTCTGAATTGATGTTTCGGACGATTTTGATGTATGGGATGGAAGCCAGCCAATGACACAGCAAACGCAGCAAAGCCGTTTTCGCAAATTTATAGCCGTTCTGACAAACAATTTCATCACCACATCCGTTCTGTCGCTTCTTTTCGGTATTTGGTTCACGATCGGGTTATGCAACGCGAACGTGAATCTTGACGATTTCCGCATTGACGCGATGACCGGGCGAAACTGGGTCGTATTGCTTCTGTTCACACTGTTTTTCTATATGCTCATACAGGGTCTGCATTATCTGCTGGACAGCACACACAGAAGAAGAACCGTTCAAGCCCTCACACAGAAGCAGTATATATTCCTTTTCGCGGCAATGCTGCTCGTACTTGTCAGATACTACGCGTTTCTATTTGTATACAACGGGCCCGGTTCCGTGCCCACGGATACCTACCAGCAGCTTCAGCAATATGTCGGCGAAAGGGTCCGCAGGAATGACAACCCCTACCTGCTCACATTGCTCTACGGATGGCTGCATGATATCGGCCGGCGCATCGGCGGAGCAAACGGCGGTATCTACCTCAATCTTTCCATTCAGGTGCTGGTCATGGCCTGGGCGTATGTGCGCTCCGCGTTTTTTGTCTATGAAAAGACCGGTTCGGTAAAGCTGATGCTGGTGACATGGGCATTTTATCTGATCATGCCGGTATTCGGCGGTCAGGCGCAGATCTGGCTCAAGGATTCCATCCATTCAGGCATATTCACATTGTTTTTTATCGAGTATGTACGAATGTTTTCCGATGATATCCGGCCGAAAACACTTATCCGTTTCTGCGTTCTGACTCTGCTCGCGTGTATGACGCGAAAAGCGACGGTGTACATTATCATTGTTTGTCTGCTGCTTCTTACCGTCCGTCATTTACGCAGCATGCGGAAATCCGGGGAACAAAAGCACCCGGTCTATTGGGCAGCGGTTGCCGGTACGCTTGTGCTATTCATACTGTATGAAAACATCCTGCTGCCGGTCTGCGGCGTCGCTCCGGCTCAAAAGAAAGAGAATTATGTTATTCCTTTCCGTATCACCACACTGATGGTGCGCGATCACAGTAATGAGCTTTCCGCGGATGATATGAAAGTGATCGATCGCGTCATGGATCACTCAAAGCTGGCCGAAGCCTACAATCCGGACAACATTGACGCCGTCAAGGCACTGGGAGCCGATGCATCCGATCGTCAGCTGTCCGATCTCCTGAAACTCGATATCCGGCTTTCCCTCCGTTATCCGCTCACCGCGCTGCAGGCCGTGATCGACGGAACCTGGCGCTATTACTATCCGGTACTGAGCGACAGATCCTGGATCCGGGTCTATATTACTGAAGAAGACACTTTCGGATGGTATATGGAAAACCAGTCCGCAAAAAGCCGCCTGTACAACTGGTTCTGCGTATTCTGGGAAAAAACGCCGGTCCTGACGATGTTCACCGATCCTGGTCTGTATATCTGGCTGCTGTTCTTCGCATTTTTCCGTGCTCTGCGTTGCCGTCATATACGCGCAGTAGCTGTCATCACACCGCTCGCGGTATTCGCTCTCGGTCTGCTGGCAACCCCCATCAACGGTGATCTGCGCTACGCCTTTCCCGTCATAGCGGCGCTTCCGCTCACGGTTGCCGCTTTCGGAAATGAAACTATAACTATTTCCGGCAGCACAAAAGAACAGCATCTGTTTGATGAATCTCTGATGTGACCGTTTTTTCAGCCGCACATCGCTTGTGAAATGCGTATAAAAATGTTATTATAGAATGTAAAATACTAATGTATGGCCGACAGGTCCGTCAGATGCTCCGGAAAAGTGAGGTGGAGCCATGTTTGCCGTTCAGGAAGATACCCTGTTTGATCAGAATCATTTGGCTAAGGTTGCGGAGTTTGCAAAAGTCATGTTGAACTATCATTTCCCGGATTCAGGTAAGCACGCTGAGCATGTACGCCTTTATACCAGGCTTCTGCTCGTTAACTACAATAATATGTATCCGACCCGTGCGGTCGGCAGTGAAGCAATGCAGATGATCTGCCTCGCGGCATCCCTGCATGATATCGGCATGATCGGCATTCCGGATGTCCTGCTGAAAAAGAAGGGACCTCTGACGGAGGAAGACAGGCAGCAGTTCCGCAACCATGCGAAAATGGGAGCTGAGATCGTTGACCGTATGGCCGAGATCAATAAGCTGACAAAGCAGGAATGCGCGATCCTGCACAACGTATGCCTATATCATCATGAGCGCTATGACGGCAGCGGATACCCCGAAGGGCTGAAGGGTGATGAGATCCCCCTGGAGGCGGTCGCCGTCAGTCTGGCTGAAGTGTATGACGCGCTGACCAGTGAGAACTATACGGCCGCCCGCGGTCATGATGAGGCCATGCGCACGATCCTTTCCGGTGAGTGCGGCGCCTTCGATCCGGACTGGCTGAAATGCATGGAGAAATGCAGCCGTGATCTGCAGCAGCTGCTGGAGTGCGGCAGTAATGAAGAGCGCCGTCTGCTGCTGGAAAGCACCTTCGGGCAAAGCAAAAAAGGCTATTGGGTCAAAAAGCGCCTGATCGATCTCGCGCTCTGCATCCCCGCGGCCATCGTGCTCAGCCCGTTCTGTCTGATCATCAGCGCCGTGATCTGGATCGATGATCCGCATGGCAGCCCGATCTTCAAACAGACGCGGATCGGCCGCCATAAGAAAGAGTTCACCATGTACAAGTTCCGCTCCATGTATGTCAACGCCGAAGAGCGCCGGCAGGAGCTGGAAGCCATGAATGAAAAGAACGGACCGGTGTTCAAGATCAAGGGTGATCCCCGCATCACGCGCGTCGGCAGGTTCCTGCGCAAGACCAGCATAGACGAGCTGCCGCAGCTGATCAACGTGATCAAGGGAGACATGACGCTGGTGGGTCCGCGTCCGCCGCTCCGGTCCGAGGTCGAGCAGTACAGCCGGTACACGGAGATGCGTCTGAGCGTAACGCCCGGGCTCACCTGCATCTGGCAGGTGCAGCCGAAGCGTGACGATATCAGCTTTGAGGACTGGATGGACATGGATATCGCCTATATCGGCACCAGGTCCGTGCGTGAGGATATGAAGCTGCTGCTGCTCACGGTATTGAGCGTATTCCGCGGAGACGGAGAATAACACATTGTCCCTCGCGGACGGAATGAACGGGGGGGAAAAGCCATGAACAAACTCGCCATAGCGATCGGGGTCCTGTTTTTGCTGTGTGCCGGGCTGACCGTCAGCATGGTTCCGGATATGCTGAGCCTGATCCTGGTCATCCTGATGTGCATCATCATTTTTGCGGGATTCCTGTTCGGCATGGTGCCGTGCCTGAACGCGAGCGACGGGTTCAAGCGGGCGACCGGCCGGCTGCGCCGCATGAAGGAGACCACCGCTGAGGACAGATGGCCGATGCTGCGCGAAAACAGCGATCTGTTCGGCAACACGATGCTGAACAGCATGTTCGCCTCCTATATGGAGCACGCGGACGCGCAGTACAGAGCCGGTCAGATCGTCAGCAATATCGGCGACACATTCAATGATGACACGCTCAGCCTGAAGTGCTGGCAGTCTCTTTGCGCCCAGATCCCCGGCACCATGACCGGTCTCGGCCTGCTGGGCACGTTTCTCGGTCTGATCCTCGGCATCAGCGGGATCGGCTTCAGCAGTGTGACCGTCGCACTGGACAGCGTTGAAACGCTGCTTTCCGGTATTGAACTGGCCTTCTATACTTCCATCGTCGGCGTCATTCTTTCCATTCTGTACAACCTGCTCCACCGCGCTGTATGGAATATCGCGTGGCGGCAGATGGGGCTTTTTGTACGTGAGTTCCATAATACCATGATCCCGACAGCCGAAGAGCAGGAACGCATCCGCAAGAATGAGGATATGGCGAAGATCCTTGAAAGGCTGGACCGTATCCCGAAGAATGACGGTTTCCGTGTTGAAGGCGATGAAAACGTGATCCGCCGCAACAACGAGCAGGCGGTCATGGGAAGCATTCAGGAAGCCATCGCCCGGGGAGAATTCTGTTTTTATCTGCAGCCCCGCTGCCGCCTGTCCAGCCGGAAGATCGTGGCCTCAGAGGCGCTCATCCGCTGGAATCGTCCGGGCATCGGGCTTCTGAACCCGGGCAGCTTCATGCCGGTCATCGAAAAGAACGGTTTTATCGCCCGGCTGGATCAGCACATCTGGGATTCCATCATCAGCATGCAGCATCAGCGCATCGAAGCCGGCTTACACACCGTGCCCGTATCCATCAACATCAGCTGTACGGATATTCTCGCGTTTGATGTGCCGGATTACCTCTCCGGTCTGCTGCAGAAATATGATGTTCCGCCCGTTTATCTGGCGATCGAGATCAGCGAAGCCGCTTATCTGACCGGCGGACCGACAGTCATTGAAGTTGAAAAGAAACTGCGCGCCGCCGGCTTCAAGGTGATCATGGACGGCTTTGACGGTGACTTTATGGCGCTGGAAACGCTTGAAGCTTCACCGGATGAAGCAAAGCTGAATATGACAACGCTGAAGGGCACCGTGGAGGCTGCTTTCCGCTGTGCGAAGGAAAAGAACATGGTGCTGACGGCCGAGCATATCGAGAGCATGGAACAGCTGGCCTCGCTGCGCAAATGCGGCTGCGAGGAGGGACAGGGCTACGCGCTGTATGAGCCTATGGATCTGGATGGATTCTATGATATAGCCGAAAAGAACAGAAAGAAGAAGCCATGAAAAAGGATCAGGAATCTGAAAATTACTGGCAATCGAATACGGATATCCTGTCAGCGCTGCTGCTGGTGATCATGCTGGTCGCGGTGGTGCTCATCCTGTACCTGATGGACTCACCGGCAGATATCAGGGGCGAGCTCACACCGACCCCCGCGTATTCGGCAGGGGGACTGTATACGCCCGCGCCCACGCCGGAGCATACCGGCCGGTATGATGACGACAGCGGCTACGGCGGCGGCGGGGACGAAACGCCCCAGCCCACGCTCACCATCACACCGGAAGTGACCGTAACGCCCACGCCGACACCCACCGTGTATATGCCGGGCGGCGGCGGATTCGGCGATGAGGAGGATGAGGACAAGGTCGCCGTATATGTGCTGATCACGGACAGCGAGACCGGCCGCGTCATTCCCGAGGCGGACATCGGCTTTGTGCTGTATGACGGAAACAGGGTGCGGCAGACGCTCAACACCTATTATCCGCAGCGGATCCGCTATACGGACTTCGTAACCACGGAGGACGGCGTGTTCTATCTGCCGGAAAAAGTACCCTCCGGTTCCTACAGTTTTGCCAATCTGAACGCGCCCGCCGGCTATTACATCGCCGATGATCATATCTTCACGGCGGAGCATGATCATGACTGGCCGGAACCGAATGTCGTCAGGATCCCTTTCGATCCGATCAAGAGCACCGTCAGGATCAGCCTGACCGACCGGAACACCGGCATCGGGCTTGAAGGCTCTTCCTTCAGCATTATCGCCGCCGAAGATATATTCACTTCCGACGGCACACTGCGCTGCCGTAAGGGCGAGATCGCCGATACCGTGGTCACCGGTGAGGACGGCCGCGGTGAAAGCATTTTGCTGTATCCCGGCTATTACGATGTTGTCATGGATGAGGCACCGCTTTACTATGCCGGCGGTCTGAGCGAAAAGAACGTGCGGATCAGCGGGGATGTGAACGGTCCTGTACCCGCGGACACGGCATTCAGCACCGTAAAAACAGCGGTCCTGCTCACTGTGCGCGACGAACTGTACGCGCAGCGTTTGCTGGAGGATGTACCTTTTGAAGTGCTTGCTTCCGGCAGTGCCGCCGTCAGTATGCTCTCAACGGATGCGAGCGGCCGGCTGCTGCTTACGGACCTTGATAAGGATTCCGTTTATCGTTTCACCCAGACCGGCGCGCCGGACGGTTATCTGTTTGATGATACGGAGCGCGCCTTCAGCGTGGATGAAAACGGTCTGATCGACGGCGAACCGGAATACATTCTGGATATCACCAACCGGATGATCCGCGTATCCGTACAGACGCGGGACGCTGTCTTCGGCAATGAGATCAGCGGCGTCGCGATCGGGCTGTATGACATGAACGGAAATCAGATACGTCTGTGGACAAGCAGCGCGCTGGCTGAAAATGTGGAAAACCTGCCCGTCGGGCAGTACCGCCTGATCCTCAACGGTGAAAACGGCAGTGCGAAGACGATCACTGTGCGTGATACGGCGGACAGGCAGGACTTCAGCTACGGCATCTGGACGGCAACGGATATCAGCGTGATCGCCGGCGGAGCACTCGTATTGATCCTGATCGCCGTGCTGCTGATCAGGCGCCGCGCGCGTAAATAACGGAGGTGTGGGAACATGAGCGAAAACAGCAGTATCCGCCTGCGTCTGGGCGATCTGATCCACGCGGTGATCAAAAACAAAAAAATGATCCTGCTGCTGACGCTTGCAGGGCTGCTCATCGGCGTTGTCATGAGCGGGCTCAGCTTTCTGCGCGGCGAACTGGCCAAGCAGTATCTGATCACCGCCTCCGCGGCCGTCAACAACCTTACGGAAAGCGGCCGCTATCCGACCACGGGGGCGGATTATCCCCGCAATGAGGATATGACCATGGCCACCGGCATGGTGGACAGCGTGATCTATGTGCTGAAAAGCGACCGGAATCTGAGCCGTGTCATTGAAAAGACCGGGCTGCTCGGGATCACCAACACGAATATCAGCTCAAACCTGACGCTCACACAATATGAGTCCACACGTATCATTGAAGCCTCGCTGTACTGGCGCAGCGCCGATGAGGGTGCTGAGATCCTGACCACAGTCTTCACCGAAGGCAATCAGGTGCTGCGCGACGTGCTTGGCACCGGCAATGTGACCATCATCAATGAACCGGCCGCCAAATATCTGATCGGCGGCAATCTGAACGCGAGCCTCTGGGTATACATGACGGTGATGGGCTTTATCCTGGGCGTGATGATCAGCGTGCTCCGGTATCTGATCCAGCCGACGCTGACAAACGTGCGTGATGTGGATCAGCTGTTCGGTATTGAAACGCTGGCCGTGCTGCCCGATAACAAGACCTGGTTTGAACGCCGCGGGGAACTGCTCACGGAGAGCGCCGGCACGGACGCCATCTCGGCCGAGCTCACCGGTGCCGCGCATATTCTGCGCCACCGTCTGGGCAGCGGTGAACACAAATGTGTTTACATCACCTCCGCCAATCACGAAGAAGGCAAGAGCGCCGTTGCAGCCAATCTGGCAGTCTCCCTTTCCGGGCTCGGTTACCGCGTGCTGCTGGTGGATTTCGACTTCCACAATCCTTCTTTGGGCAAGCTTTTCCTGGACAGCGTGGATTATGAGCATTCCTTCAATGCCCTTTATCATGGTGAGGTCACTGAAGCGGAAGCCGTGACCCCCGTGAACGGATATCTGGATCTGCTGCCGGCCATCGTGGAGCGGCGCGCTGTTGTGATGGATGACAATACGATCTCAGCCGTCAAGCGGCTCAGTGAGAATTATGACTATGTACTGATGGACACGCCTCCCGTCGGCATGGCGGCTGACGCCATGAGCCTGAATCAGCTGGCGGACAGCGTTGTCTTTGTCATCCGTTATGATGCCTCCCCCGTTTCTCTCATCCGTGACGCGCTGAACAAGCTGGATAAATCCGGCACCCGGGTGATCGGCTGTGTGATCAACGGCGTAAAAGGAAAAAAAGAACGCAAAAAGGACTGATCTGACGCTATCTGGAGGCTGAAAGCATGACGGCACTGAGAGGGCAACGGGATAAATGGGTATACCCTGCTGTTGTTTTTATCCTGCTGAACAGCTTCGGCTTTCCCGGCAACCTGACGCTGGTCTTCGGCGACGCGCTGGGCACGCTGATCGAATACGGCGCTTTCCTGCTGATGATCGCGATCATGCTGCTCACCAGCGCGGACAATATTGCGGACATTCTGGTACTGGACCTGAAAGCGAAATATACCCCTGTCTATCTGTTCACCGCGGTCCTTTTCTGTACTTCCATGATCATTACGCGCTTTTCCGGTACGGAGCTGATCACCTGCGTCCGGCTTACGGTCACGGTACTGTTCGCGCTGTGGGCATGTGAATATTTTTCCCTGCAGGAGATGCTGCGGCTTGTTTATATTACCCAGATCATTTTCATTGCCTTCAATCTGCTCTTCGTTACGGTCTTCCGCAGCTATGTATACCGTGAAAGCGCAGGCTACGCAAACGATTTTGTCGGTCTGTTCTCCGCGAAGAACGGCATCGGCAGCGAGCTTGCCTTCGGCATTATGATGCAGCTGCTGCTCGGCAGGGAGTACCGGTTCGCGCAGGAAAGAGTCAGCCTTTCCTTCGTCATCGTGCTCACCGTACAGATCCTGCTGCTGGCGCTCACGCATAACTGGAGCTCGTTCATCTGCCTTGCGGTACCGGTCATCTGGCTTATACTGTATGACCGGCGTGGCGGCGCGGTCAGGCTTCCGCTCGGCTGGATCTACATCATCGGCAGCATCGGTTTCATCATTGTCGCGCTCACGGTGATCCCCATCTTCACGCCGCTGTTTGAAGCCATCGGCAAGGATGCCACGCTCACCGGGCGCATCCCGCTGTGGCGGCAGGCGCTGAAGGTCCTGCGCGGCAAATACCTGCTGACCGGATACGGCTACGGCATGTTCTGGCGCAATCCTTCCGCGGTGAAGCTGCTGCACAGCGGTTTTGACGAGTATTCATTCATGGCGCAGCAGATGTCCGGCGCGCATAACGTGCTCATTGAAATGCTGCTGAACTCCGGCATTCTCGGGATCGGCGCTTTTTTCGCGGCCATGATCGCCTGCATGAAGCGGCCCCGTGAGCTGGAAGAAAAGAACTATGTTTTCTGCGCCTGCTTTGTGCTGCTGTTCATGATCTATGGTTTTACGGAGCGTTCATTCGGAACACATGAATTCCTGACCCTGTTCCTTTTCTATACAATGGGACTCGCGTGCAGCAAAGCCCCCCTGACCGGAAACCGTATCACCGGTCAGCGGCCGCGGAAAGGATGAAAATGAAGACCGGGGCAAACAAGTATCTGCGCCTGATGCGCACCATCGGCATTACGGGAGTCGCTTTCGTCATCAACTACCTGATCTCCCTGTTCCTCACGCCGTATATCACGGAGCATGTGGGCACCGAGGCCTACGGCTTTGTCACGCTGGCCAAAAACATCGCCCAGTACGCCACCATCGCGACCCTCGCCCTCAATTCCTATGCCGCGAGGCACATTGCCGTGGAATATCACCGCGGTGATATGGAAAAAGCCAATATCTACTTCAGCTCCACATTCTTCGGCGATGCGGCGCTGGGGCTGATCGTTTTTGCAGCGGCTGCTGTCGGTATCGTATTTCTGGACAGGATCTTTACCATTCCGCCGGAGATCGTGCCTGATGTCCGGCTGCTGTTTTTGCTGGTATTCATCAAGTTTCTCGCGGTCACGGTGTTCACTGCGGCCGAATCCGGCGCGGCTATCGCGGACAGGCTGGATACCGCCGGCGTGTTCAAGCTGATCAGCTATATCACGGAAGCCGCGGTGCTGCTCGTCACATACCGCATGTTCAGGGCGCGCGTATATTTTGTGGGCATCGGTCTGCTGGCGGCGTCCCTGGTGATCATCGCGGGCAATGTGATGATCTGCCGCAAATATACGCCCGGGTTGAAGGTCAGCCGCAAAAACTATCGTTTTTCCGCGGTCCGTAAGCTCGTCGGCGACGGGATCTGGAATACGGTCAACGATCTCGGCGCCATGCTGCATTCCGGGCTTGACCTTGTGATATGCAACTGGATGCTCACACCCCTGTGCATGGGGCAGCTGTCCATCGCGAAGGATATAGACCTGATCTTCCACAGCCTTTATCAGCTTGTGGGAAACGCGTTTCATCCCATGCTGCTGAAGTCCTACGCGGACGGAGACAAGGAAAAGCTGCTGTCCCAGCTGAAGCTGAGCATGAAGCTTTCCGGCTGTCTGTCCAACCTGGCATTCGCCGGATTCGCGGCTTTGGGCACCGCTTATTTCACGCTGTGGATCCCCAACCAGGACACGGACCTGATCTACCGGCTTACGCTGATCACAGTGCTCACCAGCGTGGCCAGCGGTCCGATGACCCCCCTCTACTATATCTATACGCTCACCGTAAAGCAGAAGTTCCCGTGCATCGTAACGATCATCACCGGGCTGATGAACGTGGGCGGTATGTATCTGCTGATCCGGTTCACGGATCTCGGCGTGTGGGCTGTTGTCTGGACCACGGTGGTGCTTGTCGGCTTTATCAATTATGTGAGCAATCCGTTGTATATGGCGCATGTGCTGGATGTGCCGAAGAGCACCTTCTATCCGGGCATCGTGCGCAACGTGCTGTCCTGCGGGGCAATGACACTGCTGTTTTTCGCGCTGAGCAGGCTGTATATGCCCGGAAGCTGGATCGCGCTTTTCCTGTGCGCCGGTGTTTACGCGCTGCTCGGCATATTGGTGCACTTTGCCGTCTGCCTGTCACGGGAGGAGCGTACACTGCTGACAGATAAGCTGCGGAAGCGCCGCGGCGCGCGGTAAACATGAATACGGAAAACCGGGAGGGTTCGCGCATGAAGCTTGGCATACTGGTCACGATCATCAGCGGTTTCGGCAAAAAGGGGTTCTATCACAGTCAGGAGATCGGTCTCGGGAAAGCGCTGGCCGCGAAGGGGCATGATGTCACCGTATACAAATGTCTTGCCCGTGACAAGCATGAAGATGACACGGAAGTCAGTGCGCGTCTGCGTGTGCGCTACTTCCCCATTCCGGCCGTCGGCGTGCACGGGCTGTTCGATCCGGCGCTGCTGGACAGGGATCTGGACGGTCTGCTCGTTTTCAGCGATACGCAGATCTTTCTCCCGCGTGTATACCGCTGGTGTGTAAAGAACAAGGTCGCTTTCGTGCCGTATGTCGGCATCGCCCACAGCGCGTGGAAAAAGAAAGTGATGGACCTGCTGTTCCGCGCGGGCACACTGCGCGTCTACCGCAAGCTTCCGGTGATCGCCAAGTCTCCGGCCGTAAAGGATGAGCTGCGCGCGCTGGGGGTAGAGCGGTGCGAGGTGGCGCCTGTCGGTCTGGATGAAACGGAGCTGAAAACGGACTATGCTTCCTGTGACCGTGAAGCGCTGCGCCGTGAAATGGGTTACGGGCCCGATGACGTCGTCATCGGCTTTGTCGGCCGGCTGAAGGTCGAAAAACAGCCGGAGGAGATGATCGACCTGTTCGGCAGGATCAAGGACCGCAAGCCGTTCCGTCTGCTGATGGTCGGCGAAGGCTATCTGAAGGAGAAGATCGAGGAAAAGATCACCGCCTCCGGGCTTACGGACCGGGTGCGGCTCATTGAGCGTGTGCCATATGAAGACATGTGGAAGATCCACGTTGTGTGCGATTACTTTGTCAATCTCTGCACGCGCGAGATCTTCGGCATGGCGCTGCTGGAAAGCGTGTATTACCGTTCCTCCGCCGCGGCGCTGCACGCGCCGGGGCCGGATGTGATCCTGAAGGATCTGCCCGGGCATGCCCTGTGCGGCAGCATGGAAGAGATCGAAGAGCGGCTCTGCGGGCAATATCCGGATGATGCCGCGCTGGCATACAGTTCGGAGGAACTGCTGCGCCGATTCTCCTGGAATATCGCCGCCGGTCTTTTCATCGACATCACCGAAGGAAAGGAGGCCGGCACGTCATGCTGAAGACCGTTGCCAAAAAGGCGTTTCTGAACGCGCTGTTCCTGCTCCCGCACAACAATATCTATTCCTTTCACTGCATCTGCGATGATGAGACCGAGCGCCGGCTGACGGGCAGAAGCTTTGACACGCAGGCCTTTTACAGCTTTGTGAAACAGCACGGTCCCTATCTGCCGCTGGATGCGCTGTGCGCGGAAGCCGCGCTTTGCGGCAAAGCCGCCCTCACCTTTGATGACGGTCTGCGGGACGTGTTTGATGTGGCGTATCCCTTTCTGAAGAAAGAAGGGATCCCGTTCACTGCCTTTGTGCTGAGCGGAAAGCTCGGTCAGCCCGGTTATCTCACGGCGGAACAGCTGCAGATCCTGGCGGATGACCCGCTGGTCACCATCGGCAGCCACGGCGTCTCCCACGCGCACCTGTCCCGGCTGGATGAAGAGACGCAGAAGGCGGAGCTGGAGACTTCAAAGGCGGAGCTGGAAGATCTGCTGCGTCAGCCGGTGAAGTATTTCGCCTATCCCTTCGGCGATTTCAATGAAACAACGCTCCGGCTGATAAAGGGTGCCGGCTATGAAGCCGCCTTCGCGGTGGAAGGCAGGCCGCTGACCCGCCGCGGTCAGGGCGCGCCTTACAGGATCCCCCGCCTTTCCATCGCGGATAACACGCTCGCGTTCTATAGCCGTTCATGACCACACGCTTACCGATGAGGAGAATGAAATGCAGGTCTTTCTGATCTTTTGTCTGCTCGTGTCCGCGGCGGTATATGCCGCGCGCCGGGTCTGTGATACCTACAGGAAAGATGTCCCGTTCAGCCGGGCGCTGCTGATATGCGCCGTTTGCACGGCTGCCGTCGGCATTCCCGCCGTGCTTCTCGTATCCGCGGCCCGCCGGGTGGATGATATGCTCCTGTTTCTGGTCGTAGCCACATTCGCCGGCGCCGTATGGGTCTCCGCTTCATGGTTCGGGTCAAACCGCGGCAGAGCCCCGAAGCTGTGGCTGTGGCTGATGATCCTGTACCTGGCCGTTCTGTTCGTTGTGACCCTGTTCCGTACCGGAGATGATATCCACACAGAGGTGATCTTTTCCCTGAAGAAATTCAGGAAGCTGTTTACGGAAGGGTCACCCGAGGGCGTGATCCATGTGGTGCTGAACATCGCCATGCTGGCGCCCTTCGGTTTCCTGCTGTGCGCCGTGAACGGCGGACCGATCCATCCCGCATATGTTTTTTCCGGCGGTCTGTGGATCAGCAGCCTGATCGAAAGCATACAGTATCTCTTCGCGCTGGGCGAATGCGACCTGGAGGATGTGCTCGGCAATGTCATCGGTGCTTTGCTCGGGCTTGTATTTTACAAGATCCTGATACGCTATACGGAAAGGAGCGCGGAAAAGAATTCATGAAAAAGATCGCGCTGATCGCTTCATCGGGCGGACATCTGGAGCAGCTGATGATGCTGCGTCCGCTCTCGGAAAAATTCGATACTTTCACCGTAACGGAGAAAACAGGCTACAGCGCCGGTGATACGGGAAACAGGGTGTATTACCTGAAGCAGGTCAACCGGCGGGAATGGAAGTTTATTCCGCTGATGCTCATCAATACTTTTCTTTCCCTGCGGATCCTGCTCCGTGAAAGACCGGACGCGGTCATCTGCACGGGCGCGCTGGCCACGGTGCCGTTCTGTCTCCTTGCCAAACGCGTTTTCCGTAAAAAGCTGATCTTTATCGAATCCTTTGCGAAGGTGACGGACGGAACGATCACCGGCAAACTCATGTACAAGCATGCCGATCAGTTCATCGTGCAGTGGGAAAGCATGCTGAAGGTCTATCCGAAGGCGAAATATCTGGGAGGGATCTACTGATGATCTTCATCACATTGGGTTCGCAGAAGTTCCAGTTTGACCGTCTGCTCCGCGCCGTGGATGAACTGATCGCCGCCGGCAGGATCACGGAGCCCGTGTTCGCGCAGACCGGTTACAGCACCCATGTTCCGCGGCATTTCACCTATGAGGCGTTCATGGATTCGGACCTGTTCGCGCGGCATATGGCAGAGGCGGATGTGATCATCGCCCACGCGGGTACGGGCGCGATCATCCGGGCGGTCAAAATGGGCAAGAGAGTCATCGTTGTGCCGCGGCTGAAAAAATACGGCGAGCATGTGGATGATCACCAGACGCAGATCGCGGAGCTGTTCTCATCCGCCGGTATGATCGTGCGGTGCGATGACTGTTCCCTGCTGGATGAGAAACTGCGTGAAGTCCGCGAGCTGGAGAGCAGACCCTATGTCTCGAACACGGACGCCTATATCTCCTTCATCACGGACTTTCTGGAAGGCAGGTAAACGCCATGGATACTTTTGAAAAGAAAATGCTGATCCGGCAGCTGTTCCGGAATCTCCGGTTCTTCTGCCTGCCGATGGCGGGAAGCAGGAGAAAGTATATCATGAAGCATCAGGTCTTCGCTTCCTGCGGTGAGAACCTGTTCTGGCAGCCCCGCAAGCTGCCGTCCGACCCGAAGTGCATCCGGCTGGGCAATAACGTGGTCGTGGCCGCGGATGTTACCTTCATTACGCATGATGTGATCTATCTGCTGATCGACCGCATGGGCAAAGGTCCGTGCAGGGAGCATCTCGGCTGTATCGACGTGGGCGACAACGTGTTCATCGGTCACGGCGCGAAGATCCTGGACGGCGTGCGGATCGGCGCGAACGTGATCATCGCGGCAGGCAGCATCGTTACGAAGGATGTGCCCGCGGGTTCCGTGGTCGCCGGTGTGCCCGCGAAGGTGATCGGCAGTTTTGACGATACGGTAAAAAAGCAGCTGGCGGCATCCGCGGAAGCATGCGGTAACAGCCGTTTCAGCGAGGAAAGAATACGGGACGCCTGGGAGCGGTTTGAAAGGAGCCATGCGCAATGAGTCTTTATGAAGGTCTGCTGAACGGTGAGATCAGTCTTTCGCTGGTCGGTCTCGGCTATGTGGGCATGCCCATCGCGGTCGCTTTTGCCCGCAAAGGCATACGCGTGATCGGTTTCGATCTGAATGAAAAAAAGATCGCGTTTTACAAAAGCGGCGTCGACCCGACCAAAGAGGTCGGCAGTGAAGCCATCGCCCGGAGCACCGTGGAGTTCACGGCGGATGAGCGTGACCTGCGCCGCGCCATGTTCCATATCGTAGCCGTGCCCACGCCCGTGAACACGGACCACACGCCGGACCTGACGCCGGTCATCGGCGCCTCTGAGATCCTGGGACGCAATCTTACGAAGGGCTCCATCGTTGTATATGAGTCCACCGTTTATCCGGGCTGCACGGAGGATGTGTGCATTCCGATCCTTGAAAGGGAAAGCGGTCTGAAATGCGGTACGGATTTCAAAGTCGGCTACAGTCCCGAGCGCATCAACCCCGGCGATAAGGTACACCGGCTGGAAAACATCCACAAGATCGTTTCCGGCATGGACGCGGAATCCCTTGAGGAGATCCGGAACGTGTACAACATCGTCATTGAGGTCGGCACGCATCCGGTCAGCAGCATCAAAACGGCTGAAGCCGTAAAGGTCGTCGAAAACAGTCAGCGCGATATCAATATCGCCTTTATGAACGAGCTGGCCATGGTCTTTGACAAAATGGGCATTGACACCAATGAGGTCGTGGACGGCATGAACACCAAGTGGAACGCGCTCGGCTTCCGTCCCGGGCTCGTCGGCGGTCACTGCATCGGCGTGGACCCGTATTACTTCACCTATGAAGCGGAAAAGATGGGCTATCACAGCCAGATCATCCTGAACGGGCGCATCGTGAATGACAGCATGGGCAAGTTTGTGGCGGACGCCGCCATCCGGAAGATGATCGAAGCCGGTCTCGCGCCGAAATACGCGAAGGTCGTCATTCTCGGCATCACCTTCAAGGAAAACTGCCCGGATACCCGCAACAGCAAGGTCAATGACATCATCCGCCGGCTGAACGAATACGGCATCACGCCCGTGGTAGCCGATCCCTGGGCGGACCGGAGCGAAGCCCTGCGCGAATACGGCGTGGAGCTGACGGATATCGCCGATATCCGGGACGCGGACTGCGTGATCGCCGCCGTGGCGCATAACGAGTTCAGAGCCATGGATCTGAACCGGATCCTGACGCTGTACCGTCCGGATGAAACAAAGGGACATGTGCTCATTGACGTAAAAGGCCTGTATCCCGTGGAAGAACTGAAAAAGACGGACCTGCTTTGGTGGAGGCTGTAAGGGTGAATATCCTGATCTATACGGACTATTATCCCGCGCCGGAGAAATACGGCATGCCCGCGGATACGCATGTCATCCGCTACTTTGCCGAAAAGCTGAAGGAAAAGGGGCATAATGTCCGGGTCGTGCGCCTGTTCTACCGTCCGTTGAAGGAGCTCCGGCCCGGCAGCGTGAGATTCGTTCTGCCCCGGTACGCGGACTATGAAATGAACGGGATCCCCGTGCATCTGATCCGTTATCAGATGCTGGAGCCAAAGCGCACCTATCCCCAGCGTTTTCAGGCCGCGCTGATCAACCGGCACCTGAAGAAGTGGAAATCCGCCCTGCCGGACAAAGCGGACAGGGTATTCGTGCACTTTCCTTCCCTCTTCGGCGGTCTGGATGAGATCTTCAGCGGTACCGGGGCAGTCATGGGCGATCTTCACAATATCGATGTCACCGTGCTGCGTGAAAGGGACAAAAGCGGCGCCGCGCGGAACTTTGTGCGGAAACTGCACGTCCTCGGCTACCGCAACAACCGCGTAAGGGATTACCTTGCCGCTGAGTTCGGTTCCTCCGGCGCGGCGCTGCATCGGGTCTACACCGGCATCGACAGCAGTCTCCTCGCGTCGAAGGATATCATCGAAGCAAGGAAGCGCGCGTCCGGTGATGTATTACGCGTCATCTATGCAGGTCAGCTGATCCCGCTGAAGAATGTGGATATTCTGGTGCAGGCCTTCCGCAAGCTGGATCATGAAGCGGAGCTTGTTATTGTGGGCGACGGCGAGGAAGCGGCGCGCATCCGTGAGCTTGCGGACGGTGATCCGCGGATCCGCTTCACCGGCTGGCTGGAAAGGGAGCAGGCCACGGAACTGATGGCGAACGCCGACGTGCTTGCCATGGTCAGCAGCCCCGAAAGCTACGGCATGGTCTACCTTGAAGCCATGGCGAAGGGCACGATCCCCGTTGCCGCCGTGGGTGAAGGCTTTGACGGCATCATCGTGAACGGTGAAAACGGCTTTCTCGTGCAGCCGCGGGATGTTGACGCGCTTGCCCGCGTGCTTGCCGATATCCGCCGCATGAGCCCGGAAGACCGCGCGCGTCTGATCGATAACGCTTATCAGACGGCATGCGGTCTCACGGAGGACAGAACAACAGACCTTTTCCTGGAACTGAATCAATAAAACAAAGCACAGGAACGGCCGCGGGACCGTATCCGCGTGTCCGCGCCCGTTATAAGAAGGAGGGACCCGACATGAACAAAACGATCATCCGTCACGGAAAAGCCGCGAACCTTATCATAACGCTCCTTTCCGCGCTGCTCTGCCTTATGCTCTGCCTGACGGCCGCCGCCGAACCCGCGGCGGATGTATTTGAGATCTCCGGCGGCGTGCTCACCGTCCGCTTTCCGGAAGGCACGGAGCCGGTATTCAGCTTTCTCAGCGGCGATTATACCATGGAGCCCCTCACGGACGGTGAGACCGTAAACGGGATCACTTCCGTCAGCTATATCCTGCCGGAGGAAGCCGGGGCTGAATCCCAGCTGTTTGCCGTCGCGGTCGATCTTTCCTCCGGAGAACAGGCCGAAGTCCGCATGGGGCTCTACTGTACGCTGGAAAACGGCGACCTTTACTGTATGGGGATCACAAAACAAACACCGGATTTCTATGTTGACTGCAGTGAAGGCTATGAATACAGCGACGGCCGTACGCTCATGATCCGCCTGCCCGGCAGCCCCGCGACCGGCTATGAGTGGACCCTGACCCCGGATAACAGCGGCGTGCTGGAGCTTGTGGACAGCTACGAGATCGACATGCGTGCCAATGAGGAAGACCCGCTGGTCACCGGCATGGGCTTCTTCTTTCTCCCTGCCGCGAACCCGGCCGGGACCGAGGGCACCATGCTTTTCACCCTGACCGCGGCGCCGGAAGGCGTACCCACAGGAACAGAGCTGACATTTGCCTTCTCGCTGGATGAAGACGGTCAGATCGCGGGGGCGGACTGCATCCGCTGATCTTCCGCCGTACCTGACAGATACAGACACGCGAAACCCGCCGGAGCATGATTCCGGCGGGTTTCGCGCGTTCTGTATGGTCCATCACGGAAAATCAGGTTCTCAAAAGGCGCAGCCGCGAACCGATCGCAAAGCCCTTACCCTTCCCCTTATTCCCTGCGGTTATTCGCGCGGTAAGCGCCCGGCGTCACGCCATACAGCTGCTTGAACCGGCGGATAAAGCTGGAAACATTCAGCATGCCGGTCCGGCTGCACACCGTCTGGATGGACTCATCCGTCTCCCGCAGCAGCCGGCAGCTTTCCTCAAAGCGCATATTCTGTACATAATCGGACAGGCTCTGCCCCTGGCGTGAGCGGAAGTAGTGCGACAGGTTGGAGACCGACAGGCTGAAATGCTCCGCCATGGTATCCACATTGAAATCCGGGCGGAAGGCATTCTGCCGCACATAATCCAGCATCATGGCAAAGCGGTCATCCTGCGCCCTTTCACGCAGTGTGCGGATGGACTCGCACAGATCGCAGATCAGCCGGTTCAGTGTCTCGGTCAGTTCGCTCACCGTATCAAAGGAAACGATCTCTTCCATCAGGGTATCCGGCAGCACGGGATCACTGGTCAGACCGCCGAGGGTCTTCACGACCGTATTCACAATGTCATAGCAGACCATGCGCACCGGGGCGACCTGCATGTTTTCACTCTTCATCAGGTCGATGATCTCATGGATGACCGCGGTCGTGTTCTCAGGGTCCAGCTGCAGCAGATACTGCTGCAGCCGCTCGATCTCACGTGAAGGATAAACATACAGCGCGTTTTCCATATTCTTCTGCTCTTCACTGAAGCAGATGCAGCTGTTTCCGCGGAGCATGCGCATATCCAGGGCCTGACATGCCTGGCGGTAAGCTTCCGGAATGCCGTCCGCGTCCGCCGCCTGATCGCTGACGCCGATGGCGGCTTCCAGCCGGAAGACCTCCTCCAGCTTTTCGTGGAAGGGACAGAAGACTGTCTCAGCCGGTTCATCGCGGTACTCTCCCGGAATGATCACCGTAATGCGCCGCGCGTCGGATTCATGATGATAGATCATGGGTTCGTTTTCGAAGAAGGATGCCATGAAGCGGCGGATCTCCTCTTCCTGCGGCAGATTTTCCGCCGTACAGTTCAGCCGGATCGCGGCCACACGGAAAGGACCCGTCAGGCTGACGCCGTTTTCCTCCGCCCGCTGCCGGATCACGCCGCTGTCGCCGAAGCCGTGCAGAAGGCGGCCGTACAGCCTGTGCAGCGCGGCGGAACGGTTCAGATCCAGCTTGCTGTGAAGATCGTCGCTGACCCGGTTCAGCCGCTGCAGTTCCTGCTGTACCACATCCACCTCACTGTCGTACCGGGTCATGTTGACATCCGGCGCGGCCGTACGCACCAGCTGCAGGATCGGCCTGTAGTTATGCCGCAGGATCAGAAAGGCGATCCCGGCACAGATCAGCAGCAGCACGGCGGCCTGCAGCGCCGCGTTCAGCCGGGTCCTGCGGATACCGCTTTCAGCCACGGCCACCGGCGTCGCCGTCACGATCCGCCATCCGCTGACGGAGGACGTGCAGCTCTGAAGATAGTATTCAGTCCCGTTCAGCTGCATCCGTTCCGTGTTTCCGTCCGCCGGCAGCGCGCTGCTATCAGGCATACGGATATCTTCCCCGTTCCCCGCTGTCAGAAAAGGAACCATATCCGCGTCATAGACCGCGGCAAAGCTGCCTTCGCCCGCGGTAACGGCGGAAAGGATCTCCCGCAGGCCGCTCGCGGGGATCAGGAATCCCAGCCGCGCGCGCGTGGAGACCAGGAACTGATTTGGGCGCACAAAAACCGTGACGTATTCCCGTGACCTGTTGCCCACGATGCTCACGGTATCCTGCGGCCATACAACGATCCATCTGTCCGAGGCGATCACGTCCATAAGGTCCTGACGCGTATGATTCTCATAGATATACTGCTGATCGGTGAATATTTCCAGCTTCATGGAACCGGAAGGCAGATAGACCAGGTCCTGATTGTTACTGCAGTAAAAGATGCAGTCCGCGAATGTGGATACCGCGCCGTAATACGCCAGCTGTCTGGAAGCATCCATCCGGTCCGTCACTTTGATATCCGGACCGATCTTTTTGATCTTTGAGTCCTGCTGCACAAGATAGCTGATATTGTATATATCCCTGAAGCGGTCATCAAACCGGCTGCCTGCCTGTTTCAGGGCTTCATAGCTGTTCTCGGTGATCTCCAGACCATAGATGTTGGTCAGATAGCCGGAGAACGCGACAAACACGATCAGCATCACAGCAACCAGAAGCGAAAGGACAGGCACCAGATTGCTGTAGAAACTTTTCCCGGCATGCTGCATAAATGCTCTCCGTTCCATATCAATATAAAAAGATAATCATCAGATACAAGTATGGCATGTTTGCACGAAATATGCAAGCCTTACAGACCGTGTTTCTTCAACATCCGCATATTTGCAAAGCAATTGCAAATTGCGTATAAACACTTTTTTCTGTTATGCTTGGAGCAGATGAATGCAGCGTCATATCAGTTGCCGATACGCAGAAGAACCGCCCCCGCGGTCCGTTTTCCGTATCGGAAGAAAGGAATTCAGGCATGAATACGGCAGGATCTCTGCGGCGTACCCGGGCAAGCCTACCGCGTGCAGCCGCCCGTCACTGGCAGCTGTACCTTTTTCTGTTGCCCACCGTGGCCTATTTTCTCATTTTCCGGTTCTATCCGATGTACGGTCTGCAGATCGCGTTCAAAAACTACCGCGCGGTGGACGGGATCGCCGGCAGCCAGTGGGTCGGTCTGAAGAACTTCAATTACTTTTTTGCCGCCGCGGATTTCGGCCGGCTGATGAAAAACACGCTTTCCGTAAGTATTTTTTCATTGCTGCTGTGCTTCCCGCTGCCGATCATTCTGGCGCTGCTGCTGAATCAGCTGCCGTCCCTCCGGTTCAAGAAGATCGTCCAGACCACGGTCTATGCCCCTCACTTCATTTCAACGGTCGTCATGGTCGGTATGATCTTCCTGTTCACTTCCCCGTCATCCGGTCTGATCAACAAGATCGCCGAGGCTCTCGGCGGGGAGGCGGTACACTACACCGCCAAACCTGAATGGTTCATTCCCCTGTATGTCATCTCCGAGATCTGGCAGACCACCGGCTGGAGCAGCATCCTTTATCTGGCGGCGCTGTCCGGCATCAATCCGGAGCTGCATGAGGCTGCCATGGTGGACGGCGCCAACAAGCTACAGCGCGTCTGGCATGTGGATATTCCCGGTATTCTCCCCACGATCGTCATCATGCTCATCATCAACTCCGGCAAGATCATGAACGTGGGCTTTGAAAAAGCTTATCTGATGCAGACTTCCCTGAACATCTCCGCTTCGGAGATCATCTCCACCTACGTTTACAAGCGCGGCGTGCTGAAGAGCCAGTTCAGCCTTGCCACCGCTGTCGGCCTGTTTGAGTCGGTCATCAATATGATCCTGGTTCTCACCATGAACTGGGTCTCCCGCAAGGTCACCGACTCGTCCCTGTTCTGAGAGGAGGCGGCAGCATGAAAACGAACAAGAACTCCCCGATCCGCCGCAGCCGCGCGGACAAGGCATTCGATATCGTCAACTATATCCTGATGGCGCTGGCTTTTCTCGTGGTCGCCTACCCGCTGTACTTCGTGGTCATCGCGTCCATCTCAGACCCCACCGCGGTCTATGAGGGCAAGGTCATCCTTCTGCCGATCCGCCCGACCCTGGAGGGCTATCAGCGGATCTTCAGCTATTCCAGCCTGTTCACAGGGTATAAGAACACCATCATCTACACCGTTGTCGGCACAACGATCAACGTGGTGCTGACGATCACCTCCGCGTACGCGCTGTCCCGCAAGGAGCTGGTCGGCCGCAATGTTGTGATGATGGGCGTCATGATCACCATGATCTTCTCCGGCGGTCAGATCCCGAACTATCTGCTGGTGCGCAATCTGGGCATCTACAACACCATGTGGGCCCTGATCCTGCCGGGCGCGGTCAGCTCCTATAACCTGATCGTGGCGCGCACATTCTTCCAGCAGAACATACCGGATGAGCTCCGGGAAGCAGCCGAGCTGGACGGCTGTACGGATACGGGCTTCTTCTTCCGCGTGGTCCTGCCCCTGAGCGGCTCCATCATCGCGGTCATGGTGCTCTTCTATGCCGTCGGCCACTGGAACAGCTATTACAATGCCCTCATCTATCTGTCCAGCCAGAGCAAGTATCCGCTGCAGCTGGTGCTGCGCAACATCCTGATCGTCAATACCATGGACGACATGGTCAATGACGTCGCGACCCAGGCCGCGCAGCAGCGCATGGGCGACCTGATCAAGTACGGCATGATCATCGTCTCTTCCCTGCCGCTGATGATCCTGTATCCCTTCCTGCAGCGCTACTTCGTACAGGGCGTCATGATCGGCGCCATCAAGGGCTGATACCCTTGGACCGCCATGATTTTGACGGGAACATTCCCGTTAAAATATATTAAAAAGGAGGAACTCCCATGAAGAAACTCGCAGCCCTGATGATGGCTCTGGTGCTCGTGCTGACCGTTGTCTGCGCGTCCGCCGCCGATTATCCCGCAAAAGAGGATAATGTGTCCTACAATGTCATGATCCGTATGCGCCCCATGAACGGCGACGCGGACCAGATGAACGTTTTCAAGCAGATGGAAGAAAAGACGAACGTTCATATCAACTTTGAGCAGATCGCCCAGGCCGAGTGGGATGACAAGATCAGCCTGATGCTGGGTGCCGGCGTGGACCTGCCCGACGCGCTGTATTCCGGTTATTCCATGGACTCCGCCAACCTCGTAAAGTACGGCAGCCAGGGCATCCTGATCTCCCTGAACCAGTACATCGACGAGTATATGCCCAACTTCAAGAAGATGCTGGAAGAGCATCCTGAAGTCAAGGCGGCCATCACCGCCCCCGACGGCAACATCTACTCCCTGCCCTTCGTCCGCTATGACGGTCTGACCGGCAAGATCCCCGGAAACCTGTTCATGAACAAGGTCTGGCTCGATAAGCTCGGTCTGGAAGTGCCGACGACCATCGACGAACTGGAAAAAGTGCTGACCGCGTTCAAGGAGAACGACTGCAACGGCAACGGCGAAGCCGATGAGATCCCCATGACCTTCAAGTTCCTGGGTTCCCAGCGTGACCTGGGCAGCCTGTTCGGCATGTTCGGCTATGCCGACTCCCTGTATGATGACAGCCACCTGATCGTTGACGACGGCAAAGTCATCTATGTTCCCGCGACCGAAGGCTACAAGGAAGCCTGCTCCTACCTGTATGAGCACTTCTTCTCCAAGGGCCTGATCGACCTCGAAGGCTTCACCATGGACAAGGCGACCTACAACGCCCAGAACCAGGGTGAAGTGGCCAATATCGGCTCCTTCTTCGCCTGGAACGTGTTCGACCTGGGCCAGGTGCACATGGACGAATACGTCGCCATCGCGCCCATGACCGGTCCCGACGGAAAGTGCAGCTGGTATTACAATCAGACCTACGGCATTGAGCCCGTCGGTCTGGTCATCACCAACGCCTGCAAGGATCCCCAGTATCTGCTCCAGTGGGCTGACCTCTGCTATGACTTCTACTACGGCATGCAGCTCGAATACGGCTGCATCGACGAGACCCTGATCGACAACGGCGACGGCACCTACTCCTACGCCGAAACGCCCGAAGGCCTCACCTATGACGAGTTCGTCTTCGGCAGCACCTATCCGGACTCCTGCCTGGCCCTGACCGATGACTTCTATGCCACCATGCTGCCCATCCCCGCCAGTGCGCAGGCCAAGGACAAGATCAACAACGAACTGTATCTGCCCTATGCCACCACCGTTTCCGTACCCAACCTGCTCTTCTCCGAAGAGACCACCGAGCGTCTGAACCTCATCGGTGAGGACATCAAGGGCCTCGCGAAGGAAAAGCGCGCTGCCTGGCTGGCTTACGGCGGCGTTGAAGAAGAATGGGATGCCTACATCGCGCAGCTCGAGACCATGGGTCTGGCCGAATACATCCAGATCTATCAGGACGGCTACGATGTCGCCAACGGCAAATAAGCCCTGACCCCCTGGGGCCGCGGAGAGATCCGCGGCCTTTTTCTTTTGAAAGAGGGCAGCATGCGAAGGTTTCCAAAGGGCGATCGCAAAGCCCCCAAAGTAAGAAGAAGGCATGCGAAGGTTTCCAAAGGGCGATCGCAAAGCCCTTTGGTCGCGCCCGCAGGCGCGAAATCTCTTTGCTGCAATGAAGAACTGATAGCCCAGTTTTCCGTGAAGAGCCTTTTTCTTTGGGTAAAGAGTAGCATGCGAAGGATTCCAAAGCGGCGATCGCAAAGCCCCCAAAGTAAGAAGAAGGCATGCGAAGGTTTCCAAAGGGCGATCGCAAAGCCCTTTGGTCGCGCCCGCAGGCGCGAAATCAAATAAGCTCCCTGTATGAAGGCAGCCGTGTTTTGCCGTCTCATACAGGGAGCTCATCGCATGGATCCTAGTGCCGTGTTATATCATGCCATCCTGACTTCCGTTATCCGTCATTCCGCGCCATGCAGTTTCTTTTCAATGGCTTCGATCCGCTGCGCCAAAGTGGGATGGCTGTAGGTCAGCTTCACCAGCAGAGGATCGGGCGCCAGGTCGGAAAGGTTATTCTTTGCAAGCAGCTTCAGTCCGGAGATCAGCGCCTCGCCGTAGCCTTCATCGGCCGCTGTGGCATCCGCGCGATATTCGGCGCGGCGTGAGAACTGACTGCCGATCAGTCCCGTCAGCGGAGAGATGATGCTGAGCACCCAACCCAGCAGGATAAAGGCAAAGCCGTAATTGATCCCGGCGAATCCGCAATCCGTGAAAAAAGCGGGAGTGTTGACCACAAACCATGCCGCGCAGGCGATCAGCAGCATTTCAAACGCGGACAGGATCCGTGTACGGATGATATCGTGATGGATCCCGTGCCCCATCTCATGCGCGAATACGGCGCAGATCTGCTCTTCCGTCATTTTTTCCGTCATGGTGTCAAAAAGTACGATCGTCTTGGTCGGTCCGATACCCGTGAAGTAGGCGTTCATTTTGGTCGAACGGCGGGAGGCATCCATCACTTCCACGGCGCGTACCTTATAACCGTGGCTTGTCAGCAGCTGCGTCAGGCGTTGCCTCAGTTCACCGTCTTCCAGCGGCCGGAACTTGTTGAAGATACGGGTCAGCGCGGGTGTGATCAGGCTCATCAGCAGCGTCAGCGCGATCAGTGCCCCTGTAAGCACGGGAATGAACCAGCTGCCCGCCGCCTGATGGATCGCCGCGAACAGGCTGATCAGTCCCCCTGTCAGAAGAAGGCCGAGCAGCAGCTCTTTGATCTGATCCAGCACAAAAGTCTTTGCCGTTGTCCGGTTGAAACCGTATTTTGCCTCGATCACAAAAGTGCTGTACAGGGAGAACGGGATATCCGTAATGATGCCGATCACCGCGTCCAGCAGGATCACGCTGAACAGCTGCGCGTAGATGTTTTCCGGAAACAGCTTCGCAAACGCGGCGTAGCAGTCAAACACAAGCAGCACCAGAACGACCGCGTAATTGACGGTCTTGGCGATCACGCTCATGCGCTTTTTCTCGCCTTTGTAGGCGCGCCATTTCTTATACTCCGCTTCATCATACACATCGGCGACGCATTCGGGCAGCGCGTTTTTCAGCGAGCGCCGGTCCAGCACTTCCATAAAGAAATCCCACGCGATGTTGAGCAGCACCACAATAATGACCGCGAGCTTCATGTTCATATCCGTTTACCTCACTGTTATCTTACAGAATACCGCGCGGGAAACGCGGTACGGGCATTCATGCCTGACCCGATTATACACCCGATGTACCGTTATCATCAATCAACATATCTTGCCGGCGGAAATAACCTGTTGAATTTATCCCGGCATCGGCGTAAAGTAGACATTGCCTGATAAAGCATTACCTGATATTGTGCCGATCACGGGCAGCAAGTTCTGATAAAAGGTGATCGTTTATATGAAAAAAGCAGCAAAACTGATCCTTACTTTTCTGCTGGTGCTTGTATGCCTGCCGGTCCGCGCGGAGAACATCACCGTATCCGCGCCGGGCGTGCAGCCTTCCGGTCAGCCGTCCGTCACCGTAAGCTGGACGAAGAAGAACGATTTTTATATTCTGACGGCTTCATGGCTTGAAAACGCTGATCAATGGGAGCTCTGCCTTACCGGGCTTCCGGAAAAGCTGACCGGGGCACAGATCAGCCTGCTGGTCTCCGCCGCGCGTCAGGGCAAGGTCGCTTCCGTGACCGGCAGCGGTCTGATTGACGCGGAGAAAGCGACCAACAAGCTGCCGCTTTCATACGGTGAAAAACTGTATGAGGATAAGATCTCGCGTGAAGATAAATGGGGCGACTCGGATCATTGCTGGGCTGCTTCCGTTTCCGATATGTTCACGCTCACGGGATGGCTCGGAAAAGCAGCGGAAACGGACACGGGCCGTCAGTTCGCCGATGAGGATGACCTGTTCGGTTTTTTCAACCGGGCGTTTATGAATGAAGGCTCCTATCACGCCGCGGCGCTGGAATGGGCCTTCACCGGCGCCATAACGGAGGATCTGGCCGTTCCCCGCGATAATATTACCGGTCCCTTGATCCGTGATCCTGCCGATAAAGGGATCTTTAAGGACTTGCGCGCCGACAGCTGCGCGTCAACAGATGAATATATGTCACAGCTGGTTTCCAGGCTGCCTCTGCTGAAGCAGGGTGCCGCGCTCGGTGCTTCGCTCTCGCTCTGCAGCAGTGACTACCCGCTGAAAAATGCCCCTGATATATATGCTTTTTATGAGACCCGTTTTCATTCCTTCGTTCATTATGAATTGCCCGTCGTGTCCTGGGATGATGTGCAGCAGCTGACGTTCGTCCCGAACGCCGAAAACGGTACGCCGGTGATCGTGGAATACGATGATGCAAAAGACATCTGGTTCGAAAAGGAGAGCGGCGCTGCCGCGGACAAAAACGAAGTATGGATCGGTGAGTTCGTTTATGACGCGGAGCAGGATATGTGGTTCAATCTGGATCCGGGATCCTATTATTCCGAAGATGATGAACCATTCTATATCCGCTCGGTACTGCACAGTGAAAGCGAAGTGGACACGGAGCATCCGGAGCATCATGTATCGCTCACCGGCGGCGAACACGCCGTCACCATCATGGGATATGTGATGGATCTCTCCGAATCGGAGCCTGCCCGGCGGATCAAAGCCGTGATCCTGTCGGACAGCGACAATGACGCGGCGATCTACCGGCCGGACCAGAGCAGTGTAAGGCGTGAAGACCGTCCGAACACCTATACCATGTACCCCGCTGAAGTGATCCGGGACAACAGCGGTGATACGATCAGCCTGAACGGGTATCTGCCCTACACGCTTTCGCTGATCTTCAGCGTGACAGCATTGATGCCCGCGCCGGACAACAAGCCCGATCCGCCGCCATTGACCGGCGATGCCTTTCCTTTCGTGCCGTATACAGCCGCACTGCTGCTTGCGGCATCCGTGCTGATCATCCTGCGTAAAATATCCTGCAAGAGCGCGCCGCGCTGATGCCCGACGGACCGGTCCATAGCAGATCGATGTGATCTGTCCCGGAGTCCGGTCCTTGAGCGCAGGCAGGTAATATTCTCCATCCGGACAGACCTCATGACAAAACGCGCACATTATGGTATACTGAACCGACAGACCGGAATGGATCCAAGTCCGTAAAAACAGGAGTGATGTAAAATGAGGAGAGTGGCTGTATGCCTGGCGCTGCTGTTTTGCATCATCAGCCTGCTGACTCCGGTGACCGCCGAACTGCGTGTTTTCTTTCTGGATGTCGGTCAGGGGGATGCCATCGTTCTTTCCTGTGACGGACAGACAATGCTGATCGACGCCGGGCTTGCGGAAGCCGGTCCTGTTGTAAACCGATTTCTGAAGGAAACGCTTGGGATCACGGAACTGGCTGCCGTCATTGCCACGCACAGCGATGATGACCATATCGGCGGAATGCCCGCGGCGCTGTCCGGTCTGCAAGCGGATACCGTGCTCGCTTCGCCCGTGGTCTCCATGTTTTACTGGTTTAACAACGTTCAGCCGGTATTGAGGCAAAGCTCGCTGAGCGTCTCGGTGCCGGAGCAGGGAGATCAGCTCACGCTCGGAGACGCGGTGCTGACATTCCTGAACGCGGATGATCCCGCGCTGAGCGTCAATAACCGTTCCTGCGTCATCCGGGTGGATTACGGCGATACATCATTTCTTCTGACCGGGGATGCCGAAAGCGATGAAGAACTGCGGCTGCTGGCGGACGGGGCTTTCCTGAAAGCGGATGTGATAAAGATCGGTCATCACGGCGGTCTGGGCTCCACCGGCGGAAATTTTCTGGAAGCCGTCTCCCCGACACATGCCGTCATCAGCGTCGGC
>JAUNQH010000059.1 GCA_030536295.1 Clostridia bacterium
AATTCGTCGGCGCGCCGCCGGTGAGCAGGTAGATCACGTTGAAGTTGTTCATATTGCCCGTAAAGCTGGTCAGCAGATACGGACCCGTGACAAACAGCATGTACGGCAGCGTGATCTTTGAATACTGCTGCCACGCGTTGGCGCCGTCGATCCGGGCGGATTCGTACAGATCAGCCGGTATATTCATCAGGATACCTGTTGTGATCAGCATCAGATACGGTATGCCGATCCAGATGTTGATCAGGATCACCGTGACCCTGGCCCAGGTCGGATCCTCCCAGAACGGGAGCAGATGATTCATATCGATGATGCCGAGATCCATCAGCGTCAGATTGATCAGACCGTCCTTGGCGAACATCTTGGATACATACAGCAGGGAGATAAACTGCGGAATGGCGATGGTCAGCACCAGGATCGTGCGCCATCCCTTTTTGAACTTTATTCCCTTCTTGTTGATGGCCATGGCCACCAGCATGCCGAGGAAATAGTTGGTGAATGTGGCGAAGAACGCCCAGATCAGCGTCCACGCGAGGACCTCGCCGAAGGTGGCCGCATAGCTTGTGGCGCCGCTGCTCCAGTTCAGCATGGCATTGAAGTTGTCAAGCCCCATCCAGTGGAAAAGGTTGACACGGCCGTCGTTCGCGCCGCTGTAGTTGGTGAACGCGACCAGGATCATAAAGATGATCGGCAGCACGGTAAACACCACGATGCCGGTCAGCGGCAGCGCGAGCAGCGTCTTGTGGAACTGATCATCCACCAGGGAGCGCAGATCGTCCCTGCCGCTCTTCAGCTTCTTGCCGCTTTTCAGGATCTTTTCGGAGATCTTGTTCTGTTTGATATTCAGGCGCCATGTATAGATAAAGGCAATGATAAAGAAGATCGTCAGTACGCCGTAAAGCAGGATCTTGAAGGAATCGTCATGATAGACATAGGTGGTCACGGAACGGCCGAACTTACCCTTGCTCATCACTTCCTCACGCCCCTGAATGCCCAGGGAAGGAAGCATGCCGAGCCAGTATCCGCCGGCCAGTACCATGTAGCCGATGAACACGATCTCGAAAAGCAAAAACAGTATGCCGCGAAGGACCTGCCCCCTCGCGATGCTGCCGAAGCCCATCACAAGGTAGGACATCTTCGTTTTCCAGTCGCCGTTGACAAAGGTGGTGAAGATATCGCTGAATTCATTTGCGACAGCGCCGCCGGCCTTGCCGATCGCCCTGCCGATCCCGGCAAAGAACGAGCCCAGCTTCCGCGGTATGGCGCGGAACCCGCTCGCCAGTTTATATCCCAGGCGCTGCAGACGGTTCAGCCGCAGGTATTCCAGATCCGTATATTCTTTCATGATGCCTGCCCCTCTTTACTAAATCAGCCGGAGCCGGGTCTTCCCCGACTCCGGCCGATCTTGTTTTCAGCCGCTTACGATGCGGATCTCAGGATCATTCGGCAACCAGTTCAACAACACCGGTGGCCGGATCAAGCGTGATGTAGTAGGTGCCGGCTTCTTCGACCTTGAAGTTGTCGGCCGGGAAGGCATTGTCCCAGCTGCGGCCCTGACGGACTTTGAATTCGGTGCCGGCTTCCATCTCATAAGCCTGAGTGGTCTTCCAGATGCCGTTTTCTTCAGCCATGGGGATATCGTCGGCCCAGTTGGAGCGGGTCTCGTTGTTGTAATCGGTGTAGAAGAAACCGTCGGTCAGATTGCAGGTACCGATAACGGTCCAGGCATTCTTCTCATCGCTGGTCATGGTGAACAGAGCGGCGATCTTGGCGGTGTAGTTGTCCAGAGCAGCCTGCAGACCGGCTTCGTCTTCAGCGGCCTTCACGTCATCGCCGATGACCTTGGCGATATCCCACCAGGAACCGTGGATCTGACCCTGAGGAATGGAATAGGGAGCCTGAGCGTTCAGAGCCACCAGACCGGGGTTGGCCTGTACGGCTTCGCTGCCCTGGGCAGCCAGGTTGGCGGGACCCCAGGAGCGCTCTTCAAAGCGCTCGAGCTGGCACTGTTCACCGGTCAGGTATTCAGCCAGCAGTTCGAGAGCGGCGGCCTTGTCTTCATCGACCTGGGGCTTGATGCCCATCAGCTTGCAGCCGTTGTAGGAGCCCAGATGATACTGAACGCCGTCCACGGTGAAGCAGGGCAGATCGGCAACGCCCATGTTGTCGCCCAGGATATCCAGCACGGTGTTGTAATCCCAGGTACCGGTCACAACAACAGCACTGCCGGAGGCAAAGGCGGAACCGGAGGAAGAAGAGTTGTGGCTCACGGAATCGACCAGCTTCTTCATGCCCTTCACGGCGATCAGACCGTTGGGGCTGTTGAAGGTGTCATTCACGCTGATGAACTCGCCGTCTTCATCGGTGGTCCACTCGGATTCGCAGCCGGTGGCGAAGAAGAAGGAAGCAAGATACCAGGCGCTGGATTCCATCTCGAAGGAGAAGAACTTATTGGCGGCTTCGCAGTCGGCAATGATGTCTTCCATGCTGTCGATGTGATCTTCCGCGACAACGGTCTTGTCATAGTACATGAAGTAGCCGTTATCAGCGGTCAGCGGGAAAGCGAACATGGCGTCACCGGAAGTGGCGGCGGCAACAACACCGGCGGTGTTGGCGGCACCGGCAGCTTCAGCGGCTTCGGGGCTCAGCTTGGCCAGAGCGCCGGCCTGCACCAGACGGGCGAACTGATCCTGCGCGAAGCAGAAGATGTCGCCGCCGGCTTCGACGTCCACGATCATGTTGGTCGCGGCTTCGGACTCGGACACGGGCTCAACGGTGGCATTGAATTTGATGCCGAATTCATTGTTGGCGTTGAAGTCTTCGATCTGCTTGATGGTCAGATCTTTGATCTCTTCGGCAACCCATACGGTGATGTCGAATTCGTAGGTCTCCTCGGCGGACGCGAAGGCGCACACGGAGAACACCATCATGACAGCCAGGACAAGAGCAAGGATTTTCTTCATACTGGGATACCCTCCTTTGTTATTGATTCAGAGGCGAATCGCCCCGGAATACCGGAAAAAAGATTTATGGAAACGTTTCCGAAACCGACCTTTCACATTATATGATGTCCAGTCCGGTTTGTCAATGACCGATTTTGTTATATTTTCATTTCAGATGACGTGAAGGCAGGTCTTTTTCTGTTCACTTCACGCTGTTGAGCAGCGCGTCATCGATCTTGCCCCACGCGCCGTTTCCCGTGCCTCTGCACTTCACATACACGCCCACGGTCACCGTATCCCCGGCTTTGGTCTCAAAGGCGGGCACGGTCTCCGTGTCCCAGTTTCCGTAGCTGGTGATGCTCATCGGCACCGTTCCGGCGATATCTCCGTTCACCTTCACATAGGCGTATATATCCGTCTCATCGCAGTCACCGCCCATGATGGATACCGTGAACTTATACTTCCCTTCCGGCAGCTCCGTCACGGTCTGCTCCAGCGTGAACTCCACGCGGTCCTTTCCGGAGGACCAGAAATGCGCGTGCTTTGTGCCGGTCAGCGAGTCGGATTTTTTATCCTCCACATACAGCTCATCGCCCTTTTTCAGGTCGGTGAACACCCAGCCCGTATCGCCTTCCTCAAAGGAGTAATTGGTCAGATAATTGTATTCCACCATGCTCACGAAGCAATGCGCGGTCATGCCGCCGGCGTCGCCGGTAATGTCATATGCCGCCGGACCCGAGGTATGCATCTTTTCCGTAAGCGCGTCATCGATATCCCATACAACGGGCACAGCCTGTTTGCTGTCATCCGTCATCACGGCATTCACGGTCTCCGGCAGCGTGATCGGGGCGTTCAGGTCAACGATCATCGTCACGTCCTCGATGGCGTCCGGCACCGGCGCGATCTCATTCCCCGTCCGCATCAGGCTGAAGACCTTCAGGCTCTCCAGCGGCTTTCCGCAGGCGTCAAACAGCGCCTGATTGTCCACGGCGCATCCGCCGTAGTATTTGCCCGCGTCATTCGGGTCGTAGCCGGCGGCGTAGCTGCTCGCCCAGCCGGAACCGTACTTTTCCCATCTCTCGTGGTTTGCTTCCCATGATTCCGTACCCACGGTGATCCATGTGCCTTCCCAGTACACGACGCCGATGCCGTTTTTCGTCCGGTTCACCAGCGTGTCCGTGATCGCCCTTATACTGTTGGCCTGCCCCTGCACGGAGAAGGGATAGTCCTTGATGATCGCGCCGCCGTCCCCGATGGTGTTCGCGCTGAAGTCCGTATCCTCACCGGTATAGGCATAGCTCGTCTCCATCACCATGACCTTCTTGCCGTAGGTCTCCGCGATCTCAGTCAACACCGCCGCCAGGTTGTCCAGCGAGCCGTGCCAGTAAGGATAATAAGATGAAGCGAAGATATCATAATCCACATTATAATAGTCCATCTTCTTGGCATAGGTCGCGTAGGCACCCTTCTCCGGGTTGGCGAAATGCAGCGCCACCAGCGCGTCCGGGCACACCTCGCGCGTTGCCTTCGCGCAGGCCTGCATGATGTACTGGATGTTGAACCACGTCTTCTCGCCGCACAGCTTGTTGTTGGTCTCATTGCCCGCCTGCACGATGCCGACGTCAACACCTGCTTCCTTCAGCTGCAGCAGGCAGTCCCTGGTATACTGATAGGCCGCTTCGGCCTTTTCCTTGATATCGGTGATGTTCTTCCAGGCTTTCGGCACCATCTGCTTGGAGGGATCCGCCCAGAAATCGGAGTAGTGGAAATCGCAGATCAGCTTCATCCCGTATTGCGACGCGCGTTTGCCGATGGCAACGGCGTTGGCGATATCACAGTTGCCGCCGCCGTAGCCGTTTCCTTCCGCGTCATACGGATCATTCCAGATCCGTACACGGATATGCGTGATCCCGTTTTCCGCCAGCACAGCGAACACATCACGCTCGCTGCCGTCAAAGTCATAGTATCTCACGCCGCTGTTCTCCTCGGCGATCACGGCGGAAGCGTCCATACCGAAGATGAAATCCTCCGGCAGATTCTCCACCTTTTTCACATACAGCGTGCTGTCAGCCGCGGGTTCGGCAGCGCAGCAGACCGGCAGCAGCATCGCGGCCGCCAGCAGGATCAGCAGAAGTTTTTCCATGGGATCAGTCTCCTTCCGTATCTTCAGTCAGTCCGATCAGTCGTTCCGCCGCCGTCACCGCGGCGCTGTCAGTTTCGCCCGTATGCACTGAGGACGCGCCGAAGAACAGATAATACGCGTCCGTTTCTCCGTTTTCATCCGTCCAGGCGATATACCGCGCGGTCTGCCCCGTTTCCGCAGGGCGGATCCGCAGGCCTTCCGCGCCGCCGGCTGTTTCCAGGATCTCCGTTTCTCCGCGCGCCCCGTCCGGCAGCGGCGCGAACCACGCTTCATATGTCTCAATATCTTTTTCCGGCATCAGATAGATATCCGCCGTATCAAGGCCGGAGCCGCCCATCATCGCGTAGGAGAAGGGCCGTACCTGCACCATCCGTATGCCTTCCGGCATCGCCTTTTCAAGTTCGACCGCCAGGGCGTGCCGGTCATTCACGGTGCAGTCCGCGAATACCACGATCTTATGTTCCGCGTCCGTATCCGTCAGCTGCAGGAAAACGAATCCCCACACAAAAGCGGAGATCACCGCCCACACCAGCAGCATGGGGATCAGCCCGGCGATGCGCTTTCCTTTACTCATTGCCGGTCACCTCTACAGCCGTGATATATTTCCGCACGGTTCTGAACCTGATCCGCGTGCCCGGCGGCGGCAGCTGCGGCGCGAACACCGCGTTCAGATCATACGCGTTTTCAGTGCCCGCATCGTTGATCGTGACCTTGATCGTATCGATGCTTTTGGGGATATGAAACGGTTCACCGACGCCGGTGATCACGCCCTCATGCACTGATGCCGTTCCGCTGAGGATCCCCTCCGCGTGCGACGCCTGCGCCCGCTCCGGCCTGCACACAAGGCCCGTCAGCAGGATCGCGGTCCAGCCGCCGAGCACCGAGACCGCGATCACGGCGATCAGCAGCCGCCCGGCGTTCTCCGTCCGTACAAAACAGCACATGATAATGCACGCGGTCAGCGCCGCCACCGCGGCCGCGCAGGCCGCGAACATGCACGATCTTGCCCTGCGGCGCCGGTGGTCGGCTGAATCCCTGCTGTAAAATTCCGTCATTCGTTATGATTCTCCGTTCACTTGTCTGATAAGGATAATATAGCATCCTTTCGGTCACTTGACAAGCGGATTTGCCGCGGCTATCATGGGTCTGAATTCAAGCCGGAAGAGGTATATGCCATGAAAAGAAAGATGCTTGCCCTGCTGATGACCGCCGTTCTCATGCTCTGTGCCGTATGCGCCTGCGGTGAAGACGCTTCCGCGGAAGAGTATGTCATCAGCGATATCGACTTCTCGCGCATGGATGCGGGCATCAGCGCGGACCCCGTGTTCTATGAGATCTTTGTCGGTTCCTTTTCGGATTCGGACGGCGACGGCACCGGCGATCTCCGCGGCATCATCTCCCGTCTGGATTATCTCAACGACGGCGACCCGCTTTCCGGCAAAAGCCTCGGGGTGGAAGGCATCTGGCTCACGCCCGTGTTCTCTTCCCCTTCCTATCATAAATATGATGTGACCGACTATTATACGGTGGATCCCGCTTTCGGCACCAATGATGACCTCGCGGAGCTGGTCGCCCTGTGCCATGAGCGCGGCATCAAAGTGATCCTGGATCTTCCGATCAATCACATGAGCAGCCGCGGCAGCCTTTTCAAAAACTTCATCAATGCCCATATCTGCCACAACCCCGCCAATATATACTATGATCTGTTCACCTGGATCGACGCCTCCGCGGATAAGGTACCGGCGGGCCGCCATTTCACCCGTTCCCCCGCCGCCGGCATTCTGTATGAATCCAACTTCTCGGATGATATGCCGGAGCTGAACTTCGACAACGAAAAAGCGCGTGAAATGGTGCTGGATGTTGCCCTGTTCTGGCTGGACAAAGGCGTGGACGGCTTCCGTTTTGACGCCGCCAAATATATCTATTACGGAGACAACGCGAAGTCGGCCGACTTCTGGAACTGGTACATCGGCGAGCTGAAAAAAGTGAAGCCCGATATCTTTACCGTAGCTGAAGTGTGGGACGGGGACGGCGTCATCATGAAATACGCCGGCGTTCTGAACTGCTTCAACTTCACAGCCTCCCAGGCGTCCGGGATCATCGCGGAAACGGCGAACAAGGGGGACGTCAACCGTTTCACGGCCTATACCGAAAGCTGCATCACCTCCCTGAAGGCGCTGCGGGCGGATGCCGCCAATGTTTTCTTCATCGCCAATCACGATACGGACCGGGCCGCCGGCTATCTCACAGTCGCGTCCGGCAATATGAAGACCGCCGCGAATCTCTATCTGCTTTCCCCCGGTACGCCCTTCATCTATTATGGTGAGGAGATCGGTCTCCGCGGCTCCAGAGGCGGCGCGAATACGGACGCTAACCGCCGTCTGGCCATGCTCTGGGGCGACGGGGACACCGTGAAGGATCCCGTGGGCACGACGTACGATGCTTCAAAGCAGACGCCCTATGCCGTATCGGACCTGGTCGGAAAGGACAGCAGCATCTATACGCATTACAAAAAGCTGCTGATGCTCCGGAAGGCGAACCCGGAGATCGCGTCCGGCGAGTATCACGCCCTGAAGCTGACCGGCACCAAGCTTGGCGGCTTTACCGCGTCGCTGAACGGTTCCGTCGTCGCGGTGCTGCACAACACCACCCAGCGCGATATGACCGTTGACCTGAATGAGATCGAAGACCTGCCCTGCCGCCTGCTGATCGATTCCGTGGGTGCCGGCGAGGCGGAACTGAACGGCACGTTGCTCACCGTGCCCGGCCAGACGAGCGTGATCCTGCGCTGACCGGATCCGCCGGATATTCCCCGCGGACCTGTTTTCCGCTTGACACACGCGCCTTCCGGCCCTATACTGAAACAAAGTTGTTCGTACAAAACGGAGGTAAGATCACGTGAGCGCGTTTACAACAGGAACCTATGAAAATGTGTTTGCACGCATCGGCATCACGGATGCCGAGGTGGAAAAAAGGATCGGTGAATGCTTCCTCACGATCTTTGCCGATCCGGAGGAAACATTCTTCCACCCGGTCGATGAGGATTCCGCCTGCATGGTGGACACCGGCAATGTGGATGCCCGCACCGAAGGCATGAGCTACGGCATGATGATGTGCGTGCAGATGGACCGCAAGGATCTGTTTGACCGCCTCTGGACCTTTTCCGACCGGTATATGCGCCTTACCTCCGGCCCGAATGAGGGCTACTTCGCCTGGTCCGTTGATCTGAACGGCGTGCACAACGCCGAGGGACCCGCGCCGGACGGCGAGGAGTATTTCGCGATGGCGCTGTTCCTCGCCGGCATCCGCTGGGGAAACGGCGAAGGTCTGTTTGACTATACCGCGCAGGCGCGCGGGATCCTGCGTCACTGTGTGCATCAGCATGAGCTGGTTCCGGGCGGTCAGCCCATGTGGGAGCCTGAAAACAAATATATCCGCTTTGTGCCGGAATGGCCGATCACGGACCCGAGCTATCATCTGCCTCACTTCTATGATTGCTTCGCGCTCTGGGCGGATGAGGAAGACCGGCCTTTCTGGCGTGAAGCCGCGGCCGCGTCCCGCCGGTTCATCGCGCTGTCCGCGCATCCCGTCACCGGTCTGAGCCCCGAATATACCGAATACTCCGGTGAAACAAAGCTGTTGTTCGGCAAGCCCTGGGCGTATTATTCCGACGCTTACCGCGTTGTGGAAAACATCGCCCTGGATCATCTCTGGTTCGGTGATCATCCCGATGAGGATGACGTCACGACCCGCATCCAGGATTTCTTCATCACGGCCGATCCGGAGGATCTGCGCGCCTACGCTCTGGACGGAACACCTTTTGACGAGCCCGCCATGCATCCCGTGGCCATCATCTCCGTGCTCGGCGCCGCCTCCGCCGCGTCAAGGAGCGAACACGCGGATCATTTCCTGCGCCTGTTCTGGAATACGCCCATGAGAAAAGGCAGCCGCCGCTATTACGACAACTGCCTCTACTTCTTCTGTCTGCTGATGCTGGGCGGGCATTACCGCTTTTCCTGGTAAGCCCGTCACACCATGTTTTCAGGATGGAACACTTCATCGAAGCGTTCTTCTGTCAGGAAGCCCAGCGCGATACACGCCTCCTTCAGTGAAATGCCTTCACTGAAGGCTTTTTTTGCGGTCTTCGCGGCGTTCTCATACCCGATATACGGGTTCAGCGCCGTCACCAGCATCAGGCTGCGCTTCATATTATCATCCATTTTCTCCCGGTTGGCGCGAATTCCGCTCACGCAATGCTCATCGAAGCTGATCATCACCTCGGAAAGCAGGCGCACGGACTGCAGGAAGTTGTACGCGCACACGGGCATGAACACATTCAGCTCAAAGTTGCCCTGCGAGGCGGCCAGCCCCACGGCCGTATCATTGCCCATCACCTGCACCGCCACCATGGTCACCGCTTCGCACTGCGTCGGGTTCACCTTTCCCGGCATGATGGAGGAGCCGGGTTCGTTCTCCGGTATGCTGATCTCGCCCAGCCCGAGGCGCGGCCCGGAGGCCAGCCAGCGGATATCATTGGCGATCTTCATCAGATCGCATGCCAGCGCCTTCACGGCGCCGTGGGCAAAGACAAGCTCATCCTTTGATGTCAGCGCGTGAAACTTGTTTTCGGCAGTGCGGAAACCGATCCCCGTCAGCTCCGCCAGTTTCCGCGCGGCAAGCGCGTCAAAGCCCGCGGGCGCGTTCAGCCCGGTGCCGACGGCGGTCCCGCCGAGGGCGAGCTCCTTCAGCGGATCCGCCGCGATCCGGATCAGGCTGATATCCCGCTCAATGCTGCTGCGCCATCCGCTGATCTCCTGACTGAACAGGATCGGCGTCGCGTCCTGCAGATGTGTGCGGCCGCACTTGACGATGCCTTCGTTTTCGCTTTCGAGCCGGCGCATGGTCTTCACCAGCCGTTCCGCCGCCGGGATCAGCTGTTCCTCCAGCGCCTTCACCGCCGCGATATGCATCGCCGTCGGAAATGTGTCATTGGAGGACTGGCTCATATTCACGTCATCATTGGGATGCAGCAGCTGCTTTCCGGCAAGCTGATTCCCGCGGTTCGCGATCACTTCATTCGCGTTCATGTTGCTCTGCGTGCCGGAACCGGTCTGCCACACGACCAGCGGGAAATGGCCGTTCAGCTCCCCGGCGGTCACCTCGTCGCAGGCGCGGCAGACCGCATCCAGTTTTTCATCGGTCATCCGTTCCGGCCGCAGCTCCCGGTTGGCCATCGCGGCCGCTTTCTTCAGCAGACCGAAGGCATACACGATCTCCTCCGGCATGTTCTCATGTCCTCTGCCGATCCGGAAATTGTTCCGGCTCCTTTCCGTCTGCGCGCCCCACAGCCGGTCCTTTTCCACGCGCACTTCGCCCATGGAATCATGTTCGATCCTGTACTCCATACTGTCCTCCGTCACGCGATGATCGCCGCGTTTTATTTTTTGTTGATCAGATACAAGCCGGCAAGACACACAACGATCCCCGCGATCTTGTTCCAGGTCAGTTCTTCCTTATACAGCAGATAGCCCACAAAGATCAGGATCACCGCCAGCACGGCCGCCTGCACGATCTGCGCCGTGCTCACCGGCCATCCGGCCTTGTACGCGTAGATATATCCGACCTCGAGGCCGATGATCACGATGCCGAGCACGAACGGCGCCCAGTTGATCTTCGCGTATTCCTTCAGCAGATCTCCGTTTTTGTTCAGCGCGAAGTACAGGATCAGCGAGGCTGCCGCGCCCACGAGATAGGTCACCGTCAGCGAAGCAAACGGATCCATCCCGTCCGGTACGGACTTCGTGCAGATCTGATAAAACACATTGGAGACCACCACCAGCGCCAGCGGCCAGACATATCCGAGCATGATCTTCTCCCCTTCCCGTCCATCCTGAATATCTGTGCGAACGGCTTATATTCTCGATATTATGGTTCGCGTCCGCCAGTTCGGTGATCTCATAATCACCTTCGGTCAGCACATCACCCGCGGCCAGGAAATCATACAGCTCAAATCCGTAGAAATCACATACCGCCTGAACACCGGCCAGCTCCATCTCCACCGCGATACAGCCTTCCCGTTTTCTCCGGTTCACAAGGTTCACGGTCTCGCGCAGCATGCAGTCCGTCGTCCACACCCTGCCCTTCACATAAGGGATCTTCAGCCCGGAAAAGATCTGCTCAAGCCGCCCGGCATTGCGGATATCGATATAATCCCGGGCTTCCGCGAAATAATACGAAAGCCCTTCCCCGCGGTACGCCTGCGTCGGGATGATGAACTTCCCTTCCGTCTGCTCCCGGTCCAGGCTGCCGCAGGAACCAAACATGATAAACTTTGTCGCTCCGGTCAGATGGTTGACATCCATCACGATGCCCCCCGCGAGCGCCGAACCGATGCCGGACAGATAAAAGGCGATCTCTTCATCGCCGTGCCTGAAGACCCACACGGGGCTGTTTCCGTTGCATGCGCCGATCTCGGCGACCTGTTTGCAGGCATGCTGCCGGAGCATTTCGTCATATATGACTTTGGAGAAAATGATCAGGCATTTATCCACCAGTTTTTTCTTCGGTCCGTAAAAGGCTTCCAGATTGACGACAGGTTCGCTCTGATCATCGAAAAAATCTTTCAGCATCGTTCTGTTCTCTCCTTCACGCGCGATTTTATCCGTCCCTTTTATCGTTTCATGTAATCCTGCTTCAGGATCTCCATTTCCACCAGATTCCACGGTTCTTTTTCAACGATTCCGGTATCCGTGAATCCCGCTTTTCGATAGCAGCAATGGGCGGGATCATTATGCTCGAACACGCCGAGCGTCACTTTTTGCGCCCCGAGGATCTCAAACGCGTATTTCAGCCCCAGACACAGCATCTGCTTTCCGTATCCTTTTCCGCGCAGCGCGTCATCAACAACGACCCATCCGAAGCGTATCTGTCTGTGATCTCCGTTGACATATCTCATAATGAAATGACCTACGGGCCTGTTGTCGTCATCAATGGCCGTCCACGGGTAAAAATTGTCTTCCTCGGTGCAATTGCCGTTGCCGCTGAAATATCGATCGTTCAGCACATCGGCAGTGACCGGGAATTCGCCGAGGTATTGCCCGCCCCACTTCAGAAACACATCCCGATCGCTGATCCATTTCTCAATGGTTTCCGCGTCGCAGCGTTTATACGGTCTCAGTCTCATTGAAAACACACTTCCCCGTTCATTTCAGTCTTGTTTCATCAGCCCGTTCCGGCCGGAGCGTCAGCGGGCATAAAAAGCGCCCGCGTCCGGGCACAGCATGACATCGTCAACCTTGCTTTCAAGATACATTTCCAGTTCCTTTTTGCCGAAAGACCGGTTGCCGGTCATGGCAATGATCACCTGAGATCATATTGCCTGGAATACTTCCGGTCAAGGATAACACAACGCGGGCACCGCTTCAAGATGATGCCGGAAAAATTGACAGGAGACACGAAACAAAACAGCCGGACCCGGTCTTCCCCGTTTTGAGAAAGCCGGATCCGGTCGTTTTGTTGACCGTGTTATTCAGTGATCATTTCTTCTTTTTCTTGTTTCTCTGTTTGGACAGTTCGTCCTCTTCCGCCGCGTGAATCATCTGCCGGGCCATTTTCACTTCTTCGATCATGTCCTTGTCCATCTCAAGGAACCTGTAGATCTCCGCTTCGGTATGACCGGAGTTTTTCAGCAGCAGATCAACGACTTGCACGGTAATACCGATTCCGATCGTGGCGATCAGCTGCTCACGGACCTCCGGATCAGAGAGGAGCGCGTCGACTTTCGCTTCAAACCTCGCGTCAGGATCGCTGTCATCAGGGTCATCAT
>JAUNQH010000060.1 GCA_030536295.1 Clostridia bacterium
ATTGACACGCTTCGCCGGCGGTTGTATAATCAACCTTTGTAATGAACTGCATCCGGAGGCGTTATTATGGGCACATCACGCAATCTCGAGGAACAGCGCCGTGAAGAAAACGGCATCGTATATTTTGACCGCGGCATCATTGACGGCCGCGACGGCAGAAAATATCAGCGCTTCGCCATCCAGACCCATTTCGTCAATCCCGGCGAGGACAAGTGCGAGCTTGTCCGCCGTTATGTGCTTCCCCTGTTCAGGGAAGGCGACTGTCTTTCTTTCACCGCCAAGGTGATGGGCATGTGCACCAATAATGTCCGCACGCCCGAAGATACGCATCCCGGCTGGTGGGCGCGTTTTCTGTCGCCCTTCGCCGGCCACAATTCCACCGGGATCGGCATGCACAGCGCTTACAAGATGCAGCTGGTCATTGAGATCTGCGGCTTGCCCAGAGTGCTGTTCGCCGCCGCGGTCTCGGCGATCACGCGCCCGTTCGGCGTAAAAGGCCTGTTCTACAAGATCTGCGGTCATGATGTTGCCGGGATCGACGGCTTCTACCCCGATTCCAGTTTTGAGATCTACCACAGCATGGGTGTGATCAATCCGCAGAACTCACCCGAGCTTTGTGATGAGATCATGAGCGCCACCGGCGTTCCGACAGTCGTGATGGACGCGAATGACTTCGATCAGAACCAGCTCGGCAAAGGCTCGGCCTTCCCGCTGAGCGATGATCAGATCCAGGACGCTATGGCTGACAATCCCTCCGGTCAGGGAGACGAGCTTACGCCGTTCATTCTGATCCGCCCCGTTGTCTGATCGTCCGCACATATATCAAACGAGGATGACCCGCGAAGTCATCCCCGTTTTTTGTTTACTTTTTTTGTTTTTCACGGCAAGTCAGGCTATGGTAAAGGTTTATGCTGCGAAGGGGTCCCGGGGGCGATCGCAAAGCCCCCGGGTCGCGCCCGCAGGCGCGAAATCTCTTTGCTGCAATGAAGAACTGATAGCCTGGGTTTCCGTGAAGAGCCACTTTTTTTGTTTACTTTGTGTTCGGTACCGGCGTCTGCGAACCCGGATTCAGCACATCCGCATACAGCAGCTCCTGCATTTTGACATCCGCCACGCCGTCCTGATAAAGCCCGTTCGCTTTTTCAAACGCCTTCACGGCTTTTACGGTGCCGTCCAGATAGGTGCCTGAACATTTGCCCTGATAATACCCCAGGTCTGTCAGCTTCCGCTGCAGCCAGTACACCTGTTCGGACGAAGCGTTCTTCTTCAGCTGCTTCAGCGGCAGCGGCGGCTGCGCGTTGCTCCTGTATTCCGGTTCGGCCGTCGGCTGCGGCGTGGTCTTCGGCACCTGCTTCTTATAGTCCAGCGGCGCCAGCTTCAGCGAATCACGCAGCTCCGGATCGGCCGGCATATCGTCTCTGATGGTGACAACGGTTCCCTTACCGACGTTGTCAAAGATCCATTTGGCATCCGCGACCGTCAGCCGGATGCAGCCGTGGCTGGCGCGCCGGCCCAGCTTCTCATAGCTGGAGGTCTTCATATCCGTATTGCTCACGGAGTTGTAGATGACGCTGTGGAAAGCGATGGAGGAGTTGATCTTCGTCCAGTAGCGCGCGTAGCTCCCGTATTGCGGGAACTTGCACCATTGCGCGTGCCTTCCGCTCAGCACGAACTCCCCTGTCGGGCTCGGATTCTTGACCGTGCCCGTGGAGCAGAGCATCTGCCGCACGATCACGGTATATTCACCGTTCGCGTCACGCCCGTAGACCGTTGTCACCTGGTTGTTCACGTCGATCGTGATCGCGAAAGGAACGGGTTCCGGCGTCGCCGTCGGCTTCGGCGTATCGGAGGGGCCCACCAGGTAATTATCATTGAAGATCAGATTCCAGGTCGTTTCATCCACCACGCCGTCCGCTTTGATGCCGTTCTGCGTCTGAAGGGTCTTCACGGCTTTGGTGGTCTTTCCGAGGAAATTGCCGCTCACCGGGCCCGTGTAGTACCCGAGCTCCGTCAGGCGCGTCTGCAGCTGTTTCACCACCGCCCCTGTGGAACCGTTTTTCAGTTTTTTCGTAAAAGCGACATTTTCCGTATCCACACTGGCCGCGGGCGCGTTTTCGTCCACCAGGAAGCTTGCCGGCGCCGGCGTCGCCGTAGGCACGGACACATCATCCCTGTTGACCGCTTTTCCGGAGAACAGGACCTCCTGTGTCCCGATATCGGCGTTTCCCGTCACATCCAGCCGATTCTTCTCCTGAAAGGCGGAAACGGCTTCCACGGTGGATTCCAGATAATTTCCGCTGATCCGTTCGCGATAAAAACCGAGCGCCATCAGCCGCGTCTGCAGCTTCTCGACATCGCTGCCGTAAGAGCCGTAACGGAGGGGGCGGTACATCGCCGCGTACAGCATGGCCTGTGTCTGTGCATCCGCGTCGCCGGTAACATCCAGTTCAAAGTCATCCTGAAAATCGCTCACGGCCTGCTTCGTCCGCGCGCCGTAGCTGCCGGTCAGTTCGCCGTCATAGTAATTCATTTCCTGCAGTCTGGCCTGCAGCTCGGCGACATCATCACCGCTGTCTCCGGATGTCAGATCTCTCGCTTCAACAGTTTCTTCCTCAAGATCACCATCCGCGAATTCCTCCGGATAATCATCCATCGGAACGGGATCGCCCTCATCCTCTTCGTCCGGAGCATCTTCACCGTACGCGTAAGGCACAAGCGCGTTGTTTTCAACGCGGCTCACATAGCCGGCCAGACAAACGGCCGCAAAAAGTGTCACCATCAGACACACACACAGCAGACGCTTCATCTCAGTTCACCTCGAAATGGTATTGCAATATATTGTAACATTTGTGAAATATTTTTGCAAGCTTCCATACAAAAAAAGAGGTTCTTCACGGAAAGTTAGGCCATGGCAAAGGTTATGCTGCGAAGGTTTCCAAAGGGCGATCGCAAAGCCCTTTGGTCGCGCCCGCAGGCGCGAAATCCTTCTGCTGCAATGAAGACCTGATAGCCCAGGTTTCCCTGAAGAGACAAAAAAGACGAACCCCGTCCGGAGTTCGTCCGTCTGTATTTCTGTTACGCTTTGTTCGTCACGGTAAAGTTTCCGTTCCCGTCGGTATCCACCAGCAATGTGCCGCCGGGCGTGATATCGCCGGCAACCAGATGACGCGCGATCAGTGTTTCCACCCTGCCCTGCAGATACCTGCGCAGCGGCCGCGCGCCGAACACGGGATCAAAGCCCCGGTCGATCACGGTCTCCAGCGCCTTTTCGCTCAGTTCCGCCTTCAGCTGGCGGGTCTCAAGCCGTTTGTTCAGGTCATTCACCATCAGCCTGACGATCGAACTGATCTCTGTGCGCGTCAGCGGTTTGTAATACACGATCTCATCGATCCTGTTCAGGAATTCGGGGCGGAAATGCGTTTTCAGCAGTCTGTCGGTCTGCTCCCGCGCCGCCGCGGTGATCTCTCCGCCGCTGATGCCTTCAAGAATATACTCGCTGCCCAGATTGCTGGTCATGATCAGGATCGTGTTTCTGAAATCGACCGTTCTCCCCTGGCTGTCGGTGATCCGTCCGTCATCCAGCACCTGCAGCAGCACATTGAACACATCCGGATGCGCCTTTTCGACCTCGTCGAAAAGCACCACGCAATACGGATGCCGGCGCACAGCTTCAGTCAGCTGGCCGCCCTCGTCATATCCCACATATCCGGGAGGCGCGCCGATCAGCCTGCTGACGCTGAATTTCTCCATGTATTCGGGCATGTCGATCCGTACCATGTTCTTCTCATCGTCAAAAAGCGCCTGCGCGAGCGCCTTGGCCAGCTCGGTCTTGCCGACGCCCGTCGGTCCCAGAAACATGAATGATCCGAGAGGCCGGTCGGGATCCTGTATGCCCGCGCGGGAGCGCAGGATCGCGTCGCTGACTTTCCTTACAGCTTCATCCTGGCCGATCACGCGCTGATGCAGGATGTTTTCAAGATTCAGCAGTTTCTCGCGTTCGCTTTCCATCAGCTTGTTCACGGGAATGCCCGTCCATCTGCATACGATCCGCGCGATCTCCTCATCCGTCACGCGGTCGCGCAGCAGGCTGTCTTCGCCCTTGCTCTTTTCGGCGATATCCTCTTCCTTCGCCAGTTCATTCTTCAGCTGCGGCAGTCTGCCGTACTTCAGTTCGGCGGCTCGGTTCAGGTCATATTCGCGTTCCGCCTGCTCGATCTGCGCGTTGACCTTCTCGATCTCCTCGCGAAGCGCGGAGACCTTTCCGATCGCTTCCTTCTCGCTTTCCCAGCGTGCCTTCATCGTGTTGAATTCATCGCGCTGTTCCGCCAGTTCCCTGCGCAGGTCCTCAAGGCGCGCGGCCGACAGCTTGTCATCATCCTTCGTCAGCGCGGCTTCCTCGATCTCCAGCTGCATGATCCTGCGGCGGATATCGTCAAGCTCTGTCGGCAGCGAATCGATCTCCGTGCGGATCATCGCGCAGGCCTCATCCACCAGGTCTATCGCCTTGTCCGGCAGGAACCGGTCAGAGATATACCGGTTGGAGAGCGTCGCCGCGGCGATAAGCGCGCTGTCCTGGATCTTCACGCCGTGAAAGACCTCATAGCGTTCCTTCAGCCCGCGCAGGATGGATACCGTATCCTCAACGGACGGTTCGCCGACCATGACCGGCTGAAAGCGGCGTTCCAGCGCGGCGTCCTTTTCAATATACTGCCTGTATTCATTCAGCGTCGTGGCGCCGATACAATGCAGTTCGCCCCGCGCGAGCATGGGTTTGAGCAGGTTCCCGGCGTCCATGGCGCCGTCCGCCTTTCCGGCCCCCACAATGGTATGCAGTTCATCGATAAACAGGATGATGTGTCCGTCGCTCTTTTTGATCTCCGCCAGCACCGCCTTGAGGCGTTCCTCGAATTCACCGCGGAATTTGGCGCCGGCGATCAGGCTGCCCATATCCAGTGAAAAGATCGTGCGGTCACGCAGCGTGTCCGGCACATCCCCTCTGACGATCCGCTGCGCGAGTCCTTCGGCAACGGCAGTTTTGCCAACGCCGGGCTCACCGATCAGAACGGGATTGTTCTTGGTCTTTCTGCTCAGGATCCGGATCACGTTGCGGATCTCGGCATCGCGCCCGATCACGGGATCAAGCTTCTGTTTCCTCGCCATTTCGACCAGATCTGTGCCGTACTTTTTCAGCGCGTCATACGTGTCCTCCGGCGTATCAGAAGTGACCCTGGCGCTGCCCCGTACTTCGCTCAGGCTTCTGAGGAAGTCATCCGGCCTGTAGCCGATCCTGTCAAGGATCTTCCTTACGCCCGCGGAAGGTCTGGCGCAGATGCCCATCCACACATGCTCAACGGAAAGATACTCGTCCTTCATCCGTTCGGCTGTTTTTTCGGCTTCCAGCAGCGCCTTCTCAAGCTCCGGCGAGATATAGACCTTCCCGGGTTCCCTGCCGGGCCCCGATACGCGCGGGATCCTGCCGAGAGACTCCTTCAGCGCGCTCTCCAGCGCGTCCGCGGAAACGCCGCATTTTGCCAGCAGCTGAGGGATCAGATCATTCCTGTCTTCCGTAAGCGCCAGCATCACATGCTCCTGATCCACCTGCATATGCTGATATTCCACCGCGACGGACTGTGCCCGCTGCAGGGCGCCGGTCGTTTTCTGCGTGAATTTATTCATATCCATGATCATTGCCTCCTTCAGAAAGTCTTTGACTATCTTTGACTTTCAAGAACAGTTTACTCAATTTCAGATCGCTGTCAAGTATTTTGTAAAAAAAGCCTCCGGATCTTCTCCGGAGGCATCTTCGTCAGTCAAGTTCAGTCTTGCCGGTATACAGCTCGTAATATCTGCCTTTCTGTTCAAGCAGCTGGTCATGATCTCCGCGTTCAATGATCTCGCCGTGCTCCAGCACCATAATGGCATTGGCGTTGCGTACGGTGGACAGTCTGTGCGCGATCACGAAAGTCGTCCTGTTTTTCATCAGCCGGTCCATACCGTGTTCGATATGGCGTTCGGTACGGGTATCCACGCTGCTGGTCGCCTCGTCAAGCACCAGGATCGGCGCTTTGGAGACCGCCGCGCGGGCGATGTTCAGCAGCTGGCGCTGGCCCTGGCTCAGGTTGGCTCCGTCGCCGTCCAGCATCGTGTCATAGCCTTTTTCCAGCCGCATGATGAAGCTGTGCGCGCTGGCCAGTTTAGCCGCGGCCTCGACTTCCTCATCCGTGGCGTCCAGCCTGCCGTAGCGGATGTTCTCGCGCACGGTTCCGGTAAACAGGTGGGTATCCTGCAGCACCATTGCGATATTCTCACGCAGGGTCTGCCGCTCGTAATCCCTGATGTCCACGCCATCAATGGTGATCTTGCCTTCGCTGATATCGTAGAACCGGTTCAGCAGGTTCGTCACCGTTGTTTTGCCGGCGCCCGTGGAGCCGACAAACGCGATCTTCTGACCGGGATGCGCGTACAGCGTGATGTCCTTCAGCACGGTCTTATCCGGCACATAGCCGAAATTCACATGCTCCAGCACCACATCGCCACGGATCTGCGTATTTACGGCATTTTCGCGGTCCGGTTCCTCGGGCTTCTCGTCCATCACCGCGAACACGCGCTCCGCGCCGGCCAGCGCGGCAAAGATCGTTGTCATCTGCTGGCTGATCTGATTGATCGGCATGGAGAACTGGCGGCTGTATCCGGCAAACACGGTCAGGGCGCCGGGCGTAAAGCTGCCGTTCACCATCAGGATACCGCCGACACCGATGGTCACGGCATAGGTGATCTGGCTGGTATTGCCCATCACGGGACCCATGATGCCGCCGAAGAAGCCCGCTTTGTACTGCTTGTCCCGCAGTTCGCCGTTCAGCAGACCGAATTCCTCATTGCATTCGCCTTCGTGGTTGAACACCTTGATGACCTTCTGTCCGGTCACCGTTTCCTCGATATATCCGTTCACGGCACCCAGCGCGGACTGCTGCGCCGCGTAGTACTTCGAGCTCTTTTTCGCGATGGCGGCCCCGCCGAACGTGAAGATCGGGATGAAGAGCACCGTCACCAGCGTCAGGATCCAGCTGGTCGTGATCATGAACACAAATGTGCCGATCAGGGTCACGATGCCGGAGATGATGCCCGTCAGCGAGTTGCTGATCATGGTCTCGATCGCGTCGATATCATTGGTATAGCGGCTCATGAGCTCGCCGGTCGGATGACCGTCATAAAACCGTACGGGCAGATCCTGCATCTTGTTGAACAGGTCGTTGCGCAGTTCTTCAATGGCGGTCTGGGATACGTTCAGCATCAGCCTGCCCTGCAGATAGGAGGACAGAATGCCGATCAGATAGATCCCGCCCAGCAGCGCGAGCGCCATCGCCACATAAGCCGTGATCTCCTGGACCGTTCCGCCGGCGATCCAGTTCTGAATGCCGGGCGTCGCGACAAGGCCGGCAATGATATTGTCAGCCGCTTTTTCAAAAACGCTCATGCTGATCGCCGCTTCCGGGTTCACCGCCAGCGTGATCCGGTCAATGATCGGAGCCAGCAGATAACCGCCGCACAGGCCGGTCACCGTATTCAGCAGCATACACAGCAGCACCGCCGCGATCTTGTACCAGTGTTTCTTCAGATATCCGCACAGACGGCGGATCGTCGCGCCCGCGTTCTTCGGTTTCCCGCCCATGCCCTGAGGACCTCTGCCGCGGCCTCCGCCGCCGCCGTGACCGCCGCGCTCAGGCGCTTTGGAGGCATATTGCTTCTGCAGCCGTTCAAGTGTACGTGCCATTCCTTACGCCTCCTTCTTTCCGGTCTGGGACTCGTAGATCTCCTGATACTCGGTATTGGTCTTCAGGAGCATTTCATGCGTGCCCATGCCTGTAATGCAGCCGTCATTCATCACGATGATCACATCGGAATCCATCACGGAGGAAATACGCTGCGCGATGATGATCTTGGTGGAATCCTTCAGTTCATCATTAAACATCCGGCGGATCTGCGCCTCGGTCGCGGTGTCAACGGCGGATGTGGAGTCATCCAGGATCAGGACCTTCGGCTTCTTCAGCAGGGCGCGCGCGATGCACAGGCGCTGGCGCTGTCCGCCGGACACATTGGTGCCGCCCTTGTCCAGTTCCGTCTGATACCCTTCTTTGAAGGTGGAGATGAACTTGTCCGCCTGCGCGGCGTCCGCGGCCGCGGTCACTTCATCATCGGTGGCGTCTTCATCGCCCCAGCGCAGGTTTTCTTCGATCGTGCCGGAGAACAGCACATTCTTCTGAAGGACCATGCCTACGCCTTCACGCAGGTTGTAGAGCGAATAATCCTTTACATTCACGCCGTCGATCAGGACTTCGCCTTCGTCCGGGTCATACAGGCGCGGGATCATGGAGACCAGCGTGCTCTTTCCGCAGCCTGTCGAACCGATGATGCCCACGGTGCTTCTGGGTTCGATCGTCAGATCGATATTGTCCAGCACCTTATCCGCGCTGTTTTTGTAATACCGGAAGGAAACATTGCGGAATTCGATCCTGCCTTCCTTCACGGTCAGATCCTTATGCGCCGCGTTGTCATCGGTCAGGTCCGATTCCTCCTCCAGCACCTCCAGGATACGCTTGCCGGATGCCAGCGCGCGGGAGGAGAACATCAGCAGGAAGGTGACCATCACCAGCGATACAAGGATCTGCGACACATAATTGACGAACGCGGACAGATCGCCCACCGCCATGCCGCCGTCCAGCACGATGCCGTGGCCGAACCAGATCACCGCGATAATGGTCGCGTACATAAAGAACGTCGTCACGGGCGACATGAAGATCACCACGCGCATGGCGGACATGGCGGAATCCTTCAGATCGCCGTTGGCTTTGGCAAATTTGCTCTTCTCGAACTTCTCACGCACAAAGCTCTTGACCACGCGCACGTTGGTGATATTCTCCTGCACGGTGGAGTTCAGGCCGTCAACGCGCGTCTGCACCTTCTTGAACCGCGGGAAACCCGTCAGAATGATGAAGCCGACGGTCACAAGCAGCAAGGGCACGCTGACCAGGAACACGGTCGCGAGGCTCGGGCGGATGCGGATGGCCATGATCAGGCCGCCGATCATCATGCCGGGCGCGCGCAGAGCCATCCGCATCAGCATGGCCACGAAATTCTGCACCTGCGTCACGTCATTGGTCACGCGCGTTACAAGGGATCCCGTGGAAAAGCGGTCGATATTCGCGAAGCTGAATCCCTGGATCTTTCTGTACAGGTCATCACGGATATCACCGGCGAAATTCACGCTCGCCTTTGTGGCAAAGTAGCATCCGCCGACACCGCCCGCCATCATCAGCAGGGCGATCAGGATCATCTCCAGCGCCGTTCCGATGCTGGAGCCGACTGTCAGCGTTCCCGCGTTTCCCGCGTTGATGACGCCCGCCAGCAGTTTCGGCATCAGCACTTCACCGATCACTTCCACGATCATGCACACCGGCCCGATAATGAACCATTTCATATACGGCCGTATGTATTTCATCCACTTCTTCAAAGGTCTTCCCAGCCTTTCCTATAATTGCTATCAAATAATCATTATCCGTCTTTACGGACATTTAGTCAACATCCTTATGTGAAAAAAGGGTGAAATCGCGTCTGCCGCGATCTCACCTTCAGTTGTTTCCGTCACGCTTCCGCGTTCTTTTTACCGTATGCCTTCAGCACCCTGAATCCTCCGGACCGGTCAAGGATCCCGACCTCCGCGAAGATCGTCTTCAGATACTTCATGCAGCTGTCCGCGCCCTGCTGTTTGCGGATCACCAGATAGAGCGCGCCGTTCTCTTTCAGGCACTGTGCGCTGTCCGCGAACATCTTGTAGATGGTCTGCTTCCCGGCCCGGATCGGCGGATTTGTGATCACGGCGTCAAACCGCGCTTCCATGAATTCCGCCAGCCCGTCACTTTCGCGGCAGGTCACCTCGACACCGTTTTTCACTGCATTCTCCTCTGTCAGGTGCAGCGCGCGCCGGTTCACATCCCCCATCATCACGCGGGTCGCCGGCCAGTGTTTTTTTACACAGATCCCGATGGGGCCCCATCCGCATCCGATATCCAGGATATCCCCCGTCATCGTTTCCGGCAGCGCGTCCAGCAGGATCCTCGTGCCCGCATCCAGCTCCCCTTTTGAAAAGACGCCGGCGTCCGTCGTAAACTTCATGCTGTGTCCGCGCCAGGTGAATTCGCACCCGACCGGTCTCGATTCGCTCTGCGGATCGGCGGTGTAATACTGATCGTTCATTTTATCCTCATTCCCGCTGCTTCATACAGCATATCGGTCTCATCTTCCGTCAGTTCGCGCCATTTACCTTCTTCGGGGCCGTTTTCCAGCGTCAGCGGGCCGAAGGAGAGCCTGTGCAGCTCCGTCACCTCATGCCCGACGGCGGAAAACATCCGCTTGATCTGGTGGAACTTGCCCTCCCGCACCGTCACTTCAGCTTCGGACAGGCTGTCATCCGCGCGCAGTATCGTCATTACGGCCGGCAGGGCCGTAAAATCGCTGAGCTCCAGCCCGGCCGCGAACGCGCGAACGTCCTTTTCCTCAAGCCTTCCCTCCACGGTCGCGCGGTAGACCTTGTCAACATGCCTCCCCGGAGACAGAAGCCGGTGGTTCAGCTCCCCGTCGCATGTCAGCAGCAGTACGCCGGTGGTATCCTTGTCCAGCCTGCCCACCGGCATGCATCCGATCCCGCTGTACACATCCGGAAGCAGATCCATCACCGTCGGCTGTTTCGGATCCCGCGCCGCGGTCAGCAATCCGGCCGGTTTGTTCAGCAGCACATGGCGCATGACCCGCCCGTCGGTCTCCCTGCCCTGAAGCATGAGATGCTGTGTTTCCGTTTCACAGGAAAAGGCAGGATCCGTAACGGTCTTCCCGTCCACCTTCACCTGCCCGTTCCGGATGATCTCCTTCACCCGGCTGCGGCTGTCAACGTTCAGCGTCGTCAGCCACCGGTCCAGTCTCATCTTCATTGCTTATCTCCGCCGGCAAGCCCGTTCACACAGGAAGCTGTAATGAGGCTGCTGAACGGCAGCAGGGGCAGTGTCAGGATCGCGCCCGCTCCCGCGATGATCAGCGATGCTTTCGTGTCCGGCAGCACCAGCGTGCCGTACACGATGCCGTCGATCGTACCGTCAAGATCCTGCAGCAGCGGAATATATCTTGTCACAGCCGCCGCCAGTCCGATGATCAGCGGGATCAGGGTCACCAGTGAAAACAGGCGTGCAAGCAGCAGCCTGCCGTGATGCCCCTTCAGCAGATCCTTCCTGCCGAGGGCATGGGCGTGACGCGCGCCGCTGCGGAGCGCGCAGCCGATCGCGATCAGCAGCAGCGCGGATACGGCGATCAGCGCGAGATAGATGATGCCATACACGATATCGTCTCCGCCGAAGTTCTTGATGTTCCGGTATACGGTAAATCCGTCCACATCGCCGGAAATGTTGCGTCTGGCGATCAGCAGGAGCGCGATCAGCGGAATGGACCACAGCAGGATCATACCGACGCTTTTCAGGCCATTCAGCAGCTTCTTCAGATACGCGCCCGGATCGATCAGCAGTGACGTGCAGATCTTTCCGCCCGCCATCCGGTTCTGCATCGCCGCGGCGGCATTCTGCCTCGCCGGCAGCACCAGCAGCACAAAAAGGACGGCGGACAATACAGCGCCGGTCTTCAGCGTTTTATCCGTCAGGAAAAGCAGCGGGCAAAGCGCGATCAGATAAATGCAGATCTCAGCCAGCAGGAAACCCATCGTGCCGCCGAACTGCTCCTTATACGCCTTCCATGCTCTTGCGAAAAAATGATTCTTTTCCATGTTCCGTCTCTCTTTCGTCATGTGTTCCGTTCAACGGCAGTTATTATACCATTTTTCAGCAGGTGATTGCAATCCGTTTCCGTTTGTGGTATCTTTCATGGGTAACGGAGGTACTTATTATGCTATATTCTGGTAATACATATGACGAGGAACGGGCCTTGTACCGGCTGCATGGCGCGGTTGTGGAGCACTGTCTGTTTGACGGGCCCGCGGATGGTGAATCCGCGCTGAAGGAATGCACCGGCATCACAGTCACTGACTGTGATTTTCATCTTCGTTATCCCCTTTGGCATACAACGGATGGCATTGTCAGGGGCTGCCGCATGACCGCCGCCTGCCGCGCCGCGCTGTGGTATGATCGCGATATCGTCATTGAAAACTGTGAAATGAACGGCATCAAGGCCCTGCGCGAATGCGTGAACGTCACCCTTTCGGGCGGCAGTGCCGCTTCCGTTGAGTTCGGCTGGAAAAACACCGGGCTGAAGATCCGTGATTTCACGCTTTCCGAATCCGAATATCCGTTCTTTATGTGTGCCGATGCCGATATCGAGCGCCTGAACATGAAGGGCAAATATTCCTTCCAGTATCTGAAGAACGCCGTTTTCCGCGACTGCGTTCTGGATACGAAAGACGCTTTCTGGCACGCTGAGAACGTCACCGTGTATGACAGCGTCATCCGCGGGGAGTATCTCGCCTGGTATTCAAAAAACCTGCGTCTTGTCAACTGCAGGCTTTCCGGCACGCAGCCGCTGTGCTGGTGCGAGAACCTTGTGCTGGAAAACTGCACCATGGACGGCTGTGATCTTTCGTTTGAAAACAGTTCCGTCAAAGCCGATGTCAGCGGTCATATCGACAGTGTCAAAAACCCGGTCTCCGGCTTTGTTCATGCCGGCAGCATCGGTGAGATCATTCTGGATGAACATCTCAGCGCCGGCGCGTCATGCGAGATCACGACCGACCGATAAA
>JAUNQH010000012.1 GCA_030536295.1 Clostridia bacterium
CCGCACGCGTCATAGGAATATGTCAGCGTGCGCTTTTTCTTCTGTCCGGTTTGTCATACGTGTAACCCGACACGGCCCGCGCCGCAAGTCAGTGTTGTTATCCTGTTTTCACTTTTACGGATGCGGACATGGTGATGCCTCCTTATATATGGTCGTGTACAAAGAGTACGAAGTAAAAGGGATTCAACCATATAACGATCCACGATCCTGAATTATTCCCCCGGATCGATCAATTTACTTATTGTATTATCACATTTTACTCTGTGACGATGTTTTTTGCAAGCGATCATTCCCTGTTGCTGACGATAAGCCGGCAAGACAGATACCTGTCTGATTCATCTGCACGAATCATGTATCGGGTCCCGCAAAAGAAGCTTCCGCGGATAATCTGAGTTTTAATACTACATACTCAATTCCTACAAGTATGAAAACGCTGGTATTGTTCAGTGTTTCCTTAACTGCGGTGTTCACGGAATAAACGGCATGATAAAGATTTTACGCGATGCAGTCATATCGCGGTTTCGTGACTTGAATAAGGTCGCGTAAAAAGGTATAATAATGATGGTGTATTTTGCGCTGAAGGAGGTGCTGCCATGTTCTGCCGGGTGATCGTGGATATCGTTCATGAGAATGTGGCGCACACCTATACCTATATGATTCCGGACGGGATGAACATACAGCCGGGGCACCGCGTGCTCGTTCCATTCGGAAAACGCGAAATGGAAGGCATCGTGCTCAGTCTGAGCGAAACGGCGGACATACCCGAAAGCAAACTGAAAAGCGTTATCAGGACGCTTGAGGATTATCCCGCGATCCTGCCGCAGCTTCTTGATCTGGCGGCCGAAATGGCTGAACAGAATCACTGCCCGCAGGCGGAAACGCTGCGTCTGATGCTGCCGGCGGAAATGCGGGGAGGACGGATCCACACCAGGACGATAGATGTCGCGCGGCTGAAAGTGACGCCGGATGAAGCACTGAAGGCCGCGTCCGCCGAAAAACGGTCGCCCAAACGCCGCAAATTGCTGGAGATCCTTGCGGATGGAGCCGATCACGCGGTGCGTGATCTCGGCGTGGAGGTCAGGGATCCGTCAGCCGCTCTGAAGAAACTGGCGGAGGATGGCCTGATACTGCTTGAGAAGCGTGAATCGCTCCGGATGCCGTGCAATCTGTTTCATTCAGCGGAAGAGAAGGCGCCGGAACTGACTCCCGGTCAGCAGGAGGCGCTGAGTGAAATATTACCCGCGCTGCGCGGAAAACCGGGCCGGTTCCTGCTGCATGGCGTGACGGGAAGCGGCAAGACCGAAGTGTTCATGTCTGCCGTGCGTCAGACGCTTGATCTCGGAAAGACCGCAATCATACTCGTGCCGGAGATCGCCCTTACGCCCCAGATGGTCGACTGGTTCAGAACACGGTTCGGATCTGCCGCGGCGGTGCTTCATTCGCGACTGTCACCGGGAGAAAGATATGACGAATGGCGCAGGATACGGCGGGGAGACGCGCAGGTCGTTATCGGCGCGCGCAGCGCCGTTTTCGCGCCGCTGGACAAGCTCGGGCTGATCGTGATCGACGAGGAACACGAAACGACTTATATGAATGACCATCATCCGCGTTATGACGCGCGGGATGTGGCGCTCAGCAGGTGCAAGCGGGAAGGCGCGACGATGATCCTTGCCAGCGCGACACCGAGCATCCTGTCATTCGCACGGGCGAGACGCGGCGACATGATGCTGCTGGAAATGCCGAACAGAGTCCATGACCGGCCGCTTCCGCAGGTCGAGATCGTGGATATGCGGCAGGAACTTGAAAACGGAAACCGGACGGTATTGTCAGGAACGCTCAGACAGGCGCTGAAGGAATGTATCGCGCGGGGCGAACAGGCGATGCTGCTGATGAACCGCAGAGGATACAATTCATTTGTCAGCTGCCGGAGCTGCGGCTATGTGGTCCGCTGCATCAACTGTGATGTATCCATGACATACCATGTAGGCGGCACGGATAATAAACTGGTGTGTCACTATTGCGGTCAGGTCTGTACACCGCCGTCTGTATGTCCCAAATGCGGCAGCAGCTACATCCGGTACTTCGGCGCGGGGACGCAGAAGGTTGAAGATGAGGTCAGCAAGCTGATGCCGGATGTCGCGATCTCACGCATGGATACAGACACCACCTCCGGCAAGGAAGGACACGGCAGGATCCTTGACGATTTCCGCTCCGGACGGACACGTGTGCTGATCGGCACGCAAATGATCGCAAAGGGGCTGGATTTTCCGCGGGTCACGCTCGTAGGCGTTGTTTCGGCCGATATGACGCTGAATCTGCCCGACTTCAGAAGCCGGGAAAGGACTTTTCAGCTTCTGACGCAGGTTGCCGGACGCGCCGGAAGGGGTACAGCGCCCGGCCGGGTGATCATCCAGACTTACAAACCGGATGACACTGTGATCTTACAGGCCGCGGCACAGGATTACCGGTCTTTTTTCGAAACGGAGTTCCAGCGGCGGAGGAACAGCCTGTATCCGCCATTTACCGTGATGGTCAGATTGCTGGTCGAATCCGGATCGGCTGATCTGGCGGGGCGGGTCGCGGATGAACTGTATGACACCGTCAAAGCGCTGACGGACGGGAACCCGGAATGGAAAAAACGCGTTCTGCTCCTGAACACAGACCGCGCGCCGATCCATCTGCTTCGCGGAAAAGAAAGGACGCAGGTGCTGCTGAAACTGCTTGTTCATCCGGAGACCGAGAAACTTTGCGCGCGGCTGTCTGAGCTGGCCCGCGAGGAAAGAAACGGCGCGGATGTTTACTATGAATACAATCCGACTGCGATGATATAACGGAAAGAGGATAACGGAATGGCAACAAGAAAGATCGTAAAGCTTGGGGACGAGGCGCTGCGCAAGATCTGCAAGCCTCAGGAGAAATTCGATTTCAGGCTGCATCTGCTGCTCAAGGATCTCGCGGACACCATGTACCGCGCGGAAGGCGTCGGTCTCGCGGCGCCGCAGGTCGGGATACTCCGCCGGGTCGCTGTTGTGGATGTGTCGGAAGAACAGGACCAGCTGCTGGAACTGATCAACCCTGTGATCATTCAGCGTGAAGGAAGCCAGTGCGGAAGGGAAGGCTGCCTCAGCGTACCCGGCCGGCAGGCTGTTGTGACGCGGCCCATGAATGTAACGGTGCGCGCGCAGGACAGACGCGGCGAATGGTTTGAATATGACGCAGAGGGGTTTGAAGCGCGCGCGATCTGTCATGAACTGGATCATCTGGACGGCGTTGTGTATCTGGATGTGATGGACCGCGAACTGACGCCGGAGGAGATCGAAGGACATATTCCGGAGGATGATCAGTAAATGAAGATCGTGTTTATGGGTACACCTGAGTTCGCGGTACCGGTCCTGGAGATCCTGTGCGACAACGGTTATGAGATCGCGGGCGTTTTTACGCAGCCGGACAGACCGAAGGGCCGCGGCAACAAACTGACGCCTTCACCCGTGAAGGCCGCGGCGATCGCGAGAGGTATCCCTGTTTTTCAGCCGGAGCGGATCCGGAAGGAAAGCGTCGGCACGCTGCGTGAACTGGCGCCGGATCTGTGCGTAACGGCAGCGTTCGGTCAGATCCTGAGCAGGGAGATACTGGAGATCCCGCGCATGGGCAGCATCAATGTACACGCCAGCCTTTTGCCGAAGAACCGAGGCAGCGCGCCTGTTGCGCACGCGATCATGCAGGGCCGCAGGATCACCGGTGTCACGACGATGTACATGGATGTCGGGATCGATACCGGCGACATGCTGATGAAAGCGGAAACGGAGATCGGCGAGACTGAAACATGCGGCGAGCTGACCGCGCGGCTCAGCAGGATCGGTGCCGGGCTTCTGCTTCAGACGGTGCGCGCCGCCGAAAACGGAACACTGGTCAGAATACCGCAGTGTGAAGCGGAGATGACCTATGATCCGATGCTCAACAAAGAAATGAGCGATATTGACTGGGAGCAGGATGCCGATATTGTACGCGGCAGGATCAACGGTCTGAATCCATGGCCGTGCGCGTCGGTACCATACGGAGAAGGCAGGCTGAAACTACTGCGCGCGAAGCGCGCGCCGGGAAGCGGCGTGCCGGGAACGGTGCTTGAAGCGGATCCGAAAACCGGTCTGAAGATCGCGTGCGGTACCGGGGCGGTCGAAATACTGGAACTGCAGGCCCCCGGAGGAAAACAGATGAAAGCGGCCGACTGGCTTCGCGGACATGCGGCTGAAGCCGGAAGCAGCATCAAGAATTGGTAAGGGACGGAGCCACGGATATGAACGATAACAGACAGAAAAGCGGAAAACCGAAGAACAGCGGTAACTTCGGACGCGGAGCGGGAAATACGGCAAAAACGGTGAAACATGACAACACGACGGGCGGACATTTCGGCGGAAACGGCGAAAGAAAGCCGTCATTCACCCGGAACGGCGCACCCGCGGATCGAAAGCAGTACCGCGGACATAACGGTAATACCGCCGGAAAGCGTACGCCTTACAGCCGTCCCAACACAGCGGGGCAGACAACCGAGAAGACGCGAAAGAGCGACGCCGCGGTTGAAGGCATTGAAACACGCCGTATGGCGCTGAGCGTGATACGCGCTGTAACGGAAAACGGCGCGTACGCTTCCCTGACGCTTTCGGCCAAACTGACGAACTGCGGGCTGAGTGTCGTGGATAGGCGCCTTGTGTCACGGCTCGTGTATGATACACTGGACAACCTGATCTTTCTGGATCACTGCCTCAGCCAGGTGATGGCCAAACCCGATACGGATATCAAGCTGCGCAATATCCTCCGCCTGGGCGCGTGTCAGATCCTGCTTGAGGACAGAATACCCGAAAGCGCGGCAACAAATACCTGCGTGGCGCTGTGCGCTGAGCTCGGTATGGAAGGCCTGAAAGGCGTGTGCAACGGTATCCTGCGCAACCTTGTACGCCGAAAGGAAGAGAACGCGCTTTCAATGCCGGATCCCGAAAGTGAACCCGTCCGCGCGGTCTCCGTGAAGTACTCCGTTCCGGAATGGCTTGCGGAGCAGCTGATGAAGGATTACGGTGAAAACGCGGAAAAACTGATGGCGGGCAAGGATCGGGAGGATCATATCACCATACGGCCGAACCTGGTGAAAGAAACCGATATGGACAGCCTGCTCGGCGGAAAAGTGTGGGAACACGGCAGCGGAATGATCCCGGGCGCGTGGAGGATCCGCGGAATGGCAGATATAGCCAGGGACGCGGATTTCCTGGCGGGAAATTATTCCATCCAGAGCGAGAGCAGCATGATGGCCTGCCTCGCCGTCGCGCCGAAGCGCGGTATGAAGGTGCTCGACTGCTGTTCCGCGCCCGGCGGAAAAAGCTGCTTTATCGCGGAGATGATGGGCGGAACCGGACGCGTGCAGGCATGGGATGTGCATGAGCACCGCACCGCCCTGACAGAGGCGCAGGTCAAACGGCTGGGCCTTGAAAATGTACGTCCGATGACGCGCGACGCGCTGATACATCGCGAGGAAATGGACGGAACGATGGACGCGGTGCTGCTGGACGCGCCGTGCTCCGGTCTCGGTGTGATCGCGGAAAAGCCGGATATCAAGCTGCGTGTGACACGGGAAAGCGTGAATGAACTGACCGCGCTGCAGGCGCAGCTGCTGGATGTTGTGTGCGGATATGTGAAAGCGGGCGGAACACTTGTGTATTCGACCTGCTCGGTGCTGAAGGATGAAAACGAGCGTCAGATCGAGGCATTCCTGAAACGCCATCCGGAATTCCGGATCGTTCCGCTTCCGGATACGATTCCGGAACGGTACCGCCAGTACGCGGCGACCGGTCTGCAGCTGCTGCCGTACCGTGACGGTGTGGAAGGTTTCTATATCTGCAGGATGGAGCGCAAAGCATGACGGAAACCGAAAAAACCGAACTGACCGGCATGACGCCCGGGGAACTGGCGTCTTATATAAAGCAGCAGGGATGGCCGGAATTCCGGGCCAAACAGATCTTTTCATGGATCCACAAAGGCGCCGATATTCCCGAAATGACCAACCTGCCGGCGGATATGCGGGAAGCGCTTTCGCAGCGGGCGGCGGTGCGCACGGTGAAGATCATGACCGAACGCGTCAGCGCGCTTGACGGAACCGTGAAATTCCTTTTTGCACTGCGGGACGGGAACTGCGTAGAAGGCGTTCTGATGCGGTATAAGTACGGGTGCACGCTGTGCATTTCCACACAGGTCGGATGCCGGATGGGATGTACATTCTGCGCCAGCACGCTCGAAGGCTGCATCAGGAACCTGACGGCGGGCGAAATGCTCGGCGAGATCCTCTGCGCGAACCGGTACCTGCAGCCAGAAGATAAGAAGATCAGCCATGTTGTGCTGATGGGAAGCGGCGAGCCGCTGGATAATTACGATCAGGTCATGAAATTTCTGCGGCTGCTGCGCGAGGAAAACGGGATCCGTTTATCGCTGAGAAACGTGAGCCTCAGTACCTGCGGCATCGTTCCGAAGATGTATGCCCTGGCGGATGAAGATCTGCCGGTGACGCTGAGCGTGTCGCTTCACGCGCCGAATGATGAGATACGGCGCAGGACCATGCCGGTGGCGAAGGTGTATACGATAGATGAGATCCTGAAGGCATGCCGCAACTATATCGCGAAAACAGGACGCCGTGTGATATTCGAGTACGCGCTTGTAAAGGATCTGAATTGCGGCGCTGAGCACGCGGAGGAACTGGCGAAGCGTCTGCGCGGGATGCAGTGCCATGTTAATCTGATCCCGCTGAACGAAGTAAAGGAACGCGGCCTGAAAGGCGTTTCAGAGACGGATGTAAGGCGCTTTACCGAAATGCTTGAGGCACGGCATATCTCGGTGACAAGACGGCGCGAGATGGGCGACGATATCGAAGGCGCGTGCGGGCAGCTGCGCAGAAAGACCATTCTTGAACGGAAGGAGACCGCAGATGAGTAAGATCCATGTGAAGGACAATGTCGCCAAAAGACTGAAAAACTGGAAGACAGTTACGGAACAGGTGAGCAGTACTGAAAAAGCATTGCCTGTGGATCATGCCGTGACGAGAACGGATGTCGGGCGGCTCCGCGCAAGCAATCAGGATGCTGTTATCAACGCGAACGGTCTGCTGGGCATCGCGGACGGAATGGGCGGTCATAACGGCGGGGAAACCGCTTCGGCAGGTGCACGCGACGGTCTGCTGCGGGAGCTTGAAGGCAGGGAAGCGACCAGGGAAAACCTGCTGGACGCGATCCGGGCGGTGAATCGGGAATTGTTTCAGCGCCAGAAGGAAGACTCATCACTGGAAGGCATGGGAACAACGCTTACCGTGATGTGGAAAACGGAGCGGAACGTGATCATTGCCCATGCGGGAGACAGCCGGGCATATCTGCTGAGAGACGGTGAATTCCGCCAGCTGACGGAGGATCATTCACTCGTTGCCGAAATGGTCAGGAAAGGAATGCTGACGCGCGAACAGGCAGCCTGCCATCCCATGCGCAATTACATCACCCGCGCGGTCGGAACGGAAGCCGATATCGAAGCGGATATCATCGAGATCGAAAGGAAAAAGGGCGACCGTTATCTCCTGTGCTCAGACGGACTGCACGGTCTGGTTGCAGACAGTGAAATGAAACGCATGCTTTCCGAAGCGGACGCGGATAAAGCCGCTGATATGCTGCTGGAGGCTGCTCTGGAGAACGGCGGAAGGGATAACATCTCTCTTGCGATCTTCACGGATGAGGGGGCGGACTGCTGATGGATAAGATCCTTGCGGAACGCTACCGGCTGACGGAGCAGATCGGCATCGGCGGCATGGCGATCGTATACAAGGCGCTCGATATGCGCACGGGCCACAATGTCGCCGTTAAGGTCCTCCGTCCCGAGTACAACCGGGACGCTGAATTTGTCAGCCGCTTCCAGCGTGAAGCCGAAGCGGCAAGCAAGATGACGCATCATAATATCGTCAACCTGCTGGATGTGGGCATGGATGGCGAGAACCGTTATCTTGTGATGGAGTATGTGCAGGGGAAAACGCTGAAGGAAGTGATCCGTGAGCGCGGAAGACTGAGCGCGCCTCTCGCGTGCCAGATCACGATCCGTATTCTCAGCGCGCTTGAGCACGCGCACAGAAACGGGATCATTCACCGCGATATCAAACCGCAGAATATTCTTGTGCATTCCGACGGACATGTGAAGGTCTCCGACTTCGGTATTGCACGGATCGCGGATTCGGCAACACTGACGCGTGGTGACAACGTAATGGGTTCCGTGCACTATTTTTCGCCGGAACAGGCCCGCGGCGAAACGGTCAACCTGACAAGCGACCTTTATTCCACCGGCATTGTGCTGTATGAGATGCTGACCGGCAGGGTCCCTTATGACGGCGATAACCCCGTAGCGGTCGCGATGCAGCATATCCACGGTACACCTGTACCGATCCGCGACTACGCGCCGGATGTGCCGATCAGCGTTGCAAATGTATGCATGAAAGCAATGGAAAAGGATCCGAACGCGCGCTATCAGAGCGCGCGGGAGATGGCAAGCGACCTGCGCCTCGCGATGGAGCAGCGCGGCGTCATGCCGGTGAATCCGGATAAACAGCCGGAGGAGATCAAACTGCCGAAGCCGCAGATCGGTATGAGCACAACAAACGGAAACGGGTCCGAAAAGAACAAAACGAACGGCAGGAAAAACAGCAAACGCAGAAGGATGATCATCCTGACGGCATTGTGTACGCTGGCCGTGTTCGCCGTGCTCTTTTTCGGCGGGCGGATCATTTACCAAAAAGTGATGACCAGCGCGACGGTGCCGGATGTGATCGGGTATACGCTTGAAGAGGCACAGCGTCTGGTCGCGAGACAGAACCTGCAGAGTGAAGTAGTGGTCGTGAATCATGACGAGTACGCCGAAGGAACCGTTATGCTGCAGACGCCGGACGAAAGCACAACGCTGCGTAAGGGAGACACGGTCGTGCTGACCGTGTCAGGCGGACCCGCGGGACAGACGATGCCTCAGGTGACCGGAATGATCTATCAGGACGCGCTGTCGCTGCTGCAGCAGATGGGTCTGCCGCAGGTCGCGGCCAAATGGATCATGTCGGCGGAGATCCCCCAGGACACGGTGATCAGCCAGCAGCCGGAAACCGGAACAACGGTCTATAAGGGCAATGCCGTGGAACTGACCGTATCCGGCGGTGTGGCGATCGTTCCGAATCTTATCAGCGTGTCGCTTGCGGAGGCTGAAACGACGATCAGCGCCAGCTCACTTTCGCTCAACGGGGTCCTGCAGTACGCGGAGACAAACGAACCCGCGTGGAATGGCCTGATCGCGTCACAGGTACCGGCTGCCGAGACGCAGACGAGCGCGAACGCGACAGTTACCCTGACTGTATACCGCTGCCCGGAGGTCGTCCGGAATATCGGCTTTACGCTGGATATACCGCAGAATGAAAACGGAAGCACCCTCCGGGTCACCCTCCAGGCGGAAAACGCCCAGACAGAGTATCAGATCATGTCGCTGACATGCGACGAAAATAACGCCGGTACGCGAAACATCCCGATAGAATTGCCGGATGGAAGAAACTACTACTGTAATGTATATCTGAACGACACGTTCATGTACAGACAGCTGCTGCAGGAAAAAACAAATGAGTGAAAAACTGAAAGGTACACTGCTCCGCGGGATCGGCAGCTTTTATACCGTTGCGGATGAAAACGGAAACGAGCATACGCTTAGATGCCGGAAAAAATGCCGCTATCTGAAAATGACGCCGATGGCCGGCGATCAGGTGCTCTTTACACCCGATGAAGGAGAAAACCACGGGTGGCTGGAGGAGATCCTGCCCCGGCGCTCCGAATGCGTACGGCCGCCGGTGGCGAACGCGGAAATGCTGCTTGTGGTCACCGCGCCGGAGCCGGAACCGGATCTGCTGCTTGCGGACAAACTGATCCTTCAGGCGTTTCGTCAGAACATGACGGTGATGCTTGTCGTGAATAAAAACGAACTGGATCCGGAACTGGCGGAAAAACTGAAACGTCAATACCGTGAAAGCGGGATCGGCGTTTACGCGGTCAGCGCGAAGACCGGGGAAGGGATCGGCGAACTCCGGAGCGCCATGAGGGGCTCCCTGTGCTGTATGACAGGGCAAAGCGGTGTCGGAAAGAGCACGCTGCTGAATGTGCTGATGGGGCTTGAACTCGAAACGGGCGAGATCAGCCGGAAGATCCTGCGCGGCAAAAACACCACAAGATGCGCGGAACTGCTGATGAAGGATGGTCTTCGCGTTTTTGACACCGCGGGATTCAGCCTGCTTGATACGGTGTTTGAACCGGAGGATCCCGCGGAACTGAAGGAATACTGGCCGGAGTTTTCTCAATATGAGGGCCGCTGCAGGTTTGATTCCTGCTGCCATGACCGGGAACCCGGATGCGCGGTGACAGCGGCATGCGCGGCGGGCATGATCTCGCCCGAGAGGCTGGACAGATACAGACAGCTGCTGCGTGACGCACGGCAGGCATGGAGGGAACGGTATGATTAGAATTGCACCTTCGATTCTGGCAGCGGATCCGCTGGCGCTCGGCAGTGATATAGAACGCGTGGTCAAAGCCGGCTGCGAATGGGTCCATATCGATGTGATGGACGCGCATTTTGTACCGAACCTGGCGTACTCTCCCGCGACGGTGCAAGCTGTTGCAGGCCGCACAGGGGCGTTCGCCGATACGCATCTGATGATGGACAACCCGGAACAGTATATCGGGATCTTCGCGGATGCCGGGGCGGGAGCCCTCACGATCCACATTGAGGCGGGCGGAGATACAGGCGCGATGCTTGATTCGATCAGAAAACGCGGTATTCTTGCAGGTGTTTCACTGAAGCCGGATACGCCGGCGGAGCGTGTGGTACCGTACTTCGATAAAGCGGATATGATCCTTGTGATGACTGTTGAACCCGGGTTCGGCGGACAAAAACTGAATGAAAAATGCATTGATAAGATCCGCCGCCTTCGTGAGCTGGGCTGGACCGGACTGATCGAGGCTGACGGGGGGATCAACGAAGCCAATCTGCCGGCTCTGCGCGAAGCGGGGCTGGATGTCGCGGTCATGGGAACGGCGGTTTTTCGCGATCCGGACCCGGCGGCACTGATCGCCCGTATCAATGCGGATAAGTGAAAGGAGTCCCCGGATGACAACGGATACGATCGCTGCGATCGCAACGGCGCCCGGCCAGGGCGGAATCGGGATCGTGAGAATCTCCGGACCGGAAGCGGAAACGATACTCCGCGAGGTTTTCCGCGGGGCGGGATCCGGAAAGAAGACATTTGAAGACCGCAGAATGAATTACGGCAGGATCTTTGACGGCGATGAGATGCTTGACGAATGTCTGGCTGTGCTGATGCGCGGACCGCGAAGCTATACCGGGGAGGATGTGGCCGAGCTGCAGCTGCACGGAGGCGGATATGTCCTTCAGCGGGTGATGGAGACCTGTATCGCGCACGGCGCGAGGCCTGCCGGACCGGGCGAATTCACAAGACGCGCATTTCTGAACGGAAGGATCGATCTGACGCAGGCTGAGGCCGTGATGAGCATGATCTCCGCCTCCGGAGAACAGGCGCAGCGCGCTGCCGCGAGACAGCTTGAAGGAGGCACCGCGACATTTATACGAAACGCGTCGGAACGCTTATATCAGCTGCGTGCAGGGCTTGCGGCCTGTATTGATTATCCGGAGGAAGTGACGGACGAGGAAGCCGTTTCGGAATTGCTGCCGGAAACCGAAAAACTGGCGCGGGATCTTGAAGCCGCGTGTGATGAACGATCCGCGCGCATCGCGCGTGAAGGCCTGCATGTTGTTTTTTTCGGCCGGCCGAATGTCGGTAAAAGCTCATTGCTGAATGCCCTGCTCGGGGAAGAAAGGGCGATCGTAACACCGATACCCGGTACGACCCGCGATACCGTGACAGGTGAGCTGCAGCTTGCCGGAGTCCGCGTTTATCTGACCGATACAGCCGGAATGCGTGAAAGCGCCGATCCTGTTGAAAAAATAGGTGTGGAACGGACGGAAAAAGCGCTGAGGGCGGCCGATATTCCCGTGCTGGTAATGGACGCGCATCTGCCGCCGGATGATGAAGAACTGGAAATGCTTGCCGAATTGCCGGAAAACGGCGCGATCCTGATGAACAAGCAGGATCTGACGGCTTGTGAAGCCGCGATAAACGCGGTAAAAGGGAAACGGGTCTTTGAATGCTGCGCGGTCCGACCGGAAACGCTTGACGCCTTCCGGAACTGGATGCGTGAATGCGCGGCGCTGCCGGAACAAATGGTGATGACCGATCCGAGACACATACATGCCGCGCGCGAAGCGGTCAGACGGCTCAGAGCAGCGGCGGATACCATGCGCGCCGCGCCGCCGGATCTCGCGGAAGTTGACCTGCTTGCCGCACAGAATGCCCTTGCTTCCGTGACCGGTGAGCAGGCGGATGAAAAATTGCTGGACGCGGTCTTTTCATCATTCTGTGTCGGGAAATAAGGGAAGAGGTGCTGAGAATGGCTGTAAAAACCTACAGAGGTGCGGGAACGATCGCGAAGGTGACCGAACTGACGGAAAAACTGGGTATCCGTCATCCGATGATCGTAGGGATGGAACCGCTCGTGTCAACATTGCTGAAAAAGGCGCCGGCGCTTTTGACAGCACCTGTTTTTTCGGATTTCCACCCGAATCCGGATCTTGATGACTGCGCCGGCGGTGCCGGAGCATTCCGGAAAAACGAATGCGACGGTCTGATCTCCGTCGGCGGCGGGAGCGCCATCGATACGGCAAAGGGGATCAAGGCGTTCCTGAACGCTGAAAGCGCGGACGAGGTTCGTCGCAACTGCCTGAATGGCAGTGTGAGCTGCCCGCATATCGCGATCCCCGGAACAGCGGGAACCGGTTCCGAGGCGACGCGGATCGCCGTTGTATACGTGGACGGAAGCAAACTTTCGCTCGATCATCCTCTGCTGCTGCCTGAGGGTGTGATACTGGACGGGTCCTTGCTGACCACCCTGCCGGATTATCAGAAAAAATCATGCGCGCTGGACGCGCTTGCGCAGGGAATTGAAAGCTATTGGGCCAACGGAGCGACATCCGACAGCAGAGTGCATGCTTTTCTGGCCGTGATCGGAGTGCTTGATAATCTGAAGGCTTATCTTGCCGGAGATCCGCACGCGGCGCAGAAAATGATGGAAGCGGCACATGAAAGCGGGCGCGCGATCAATATCAGCAGGACTACAGCGGCGCATGCCATGTCCTATCAGCTGACCAAGAAACTGGGATACGCGCACGGACACGCGTGCTTCCTGACGCTGCCGATCCTTTGGGAAAGGCTGAACGCAAACGGGGAAGCCGCGCCGCTGCTGACTGAAATGAGCGCGCTGATGCGGTTGGGAAGCCCGCTGATGGGACCGAAACTGCTGCTGGGGATCCTGTACGATCTGGACATGATGCCCGGAAACGTGCCGAACGAAGAACTGCTGGATGAACTGGCCGCTTCTGTGAATACGCAGCGGCTGGGCAACCATCCGGAACAGCTGACGAAGGATGATCTGAAAGTGATCTACCGCAGGGCGTTTCTGAAGCCTTCCGACGCGGAACGTCAGGCGTGTACGGATATATGGAGGTATTACGCGTGAACGCGGGTGCCGATCGTTTTATACAGGCGGTCACGGATCTCATTTTTGTTTCCGATGATCCGGAACGCGCGGATATCATTTTTGTGCCGGGCAGTATGTATCCGGAGCATGTACTGAGGGCGGCGGAACTGTATCACGAAGGCTTTGCGCCGCTGATCATGCCGTGCGGGAAATACGGTATACATGCCGGAAGACCGGCACCGCTGAAGGAAGAGTACGCCGCACGATACCCCGGAGAGTACGGCACGGAATATGATTTCATGAAGCGTGTGCTGACGGACGAAGGTGTTCCGGAAAGCGCGATCCTGAAAGAAGACGGATCGACCTTCACATGGGAGAACGCGCTGTTCGCGAAGAAAGCGGCGGACGACGCGGGTCTGAGGATCGAACGCGCCATTCTGTGCTGTAAACCATATCACGCGCGCCGGGCGCTGCTGTATTATCAGACGGCATTCCCGGATACACGTTTTATCGTATGTCCCGCAAAGGAATCATCCGTTACGGCTGAAAACTGGTATCGGTCGGAACATGGACGGGATAAGGTGTTCAGTGAGATCGAAAAGCTCGGCGGTCAGGTCAGACCGCAGGCGGATATTCTGCTGAAACTGTAAGGAGGAACGGACGTGGCACAGAAGAAGAACGGTTTTCCGGACAGTGTTTCCGAAGCCGAAAAACGGTATATGGAAAGCATCGATACGGACGATGCCGCGGAAAAAGGCACGGAGTCCGATGTGCTGCGTGAAGAAGAAGCGCACTTTGAAACACCGGCCGCGGTCGATCATTCCGGTCACAGACACAGGCTCCGTCAGCGCTTTATTGATGAGAATGGCTTTGACAGCTTTCAGGACCATGAACTGCTTGAACTGCTTCTGTACTACGGACGCCTGCGCGGCGACACAAACGGAACGGCGCATGAGCTGATCAATACTTTCGGCAGCCTGCTGAAGGTCTTTGAAGCGCATCCGGATCAGCTGAGAAAAGTCAGCGGGGTCGGAGAGGAAACGGCTGTGCTGATCTCCATGGTATTACCGCTGACCAAAGCATATAACAGAATGTCCATGCGGGATCCGAAGCGGATATCCAACCGGGCGGACGCGCAGCTGTTCTGCAGATCCCTTTCACAGGGCGCCAGAATGGAATCTTTCTATGTGATCTGCCTTGACGCGGGATGCCGGCTGCTGGGAACCAAAAAGATCTCGGAGGGGTCACTGAGCGAAGTGTCCGCATATCCGAGAAAGGTCGTCAGCGCGGCACTGGATCTGAACGCGCACAGCGTGATCCTGAGCCATAACCATCCGGGCGGTACCGCGGGTCCTTCCGCCGAGGATATATCAACGACGAAACAGCTGCAGAAGCTGCTGGGCGCGCTGGGCATTCTTGTGCTAGATCATATCATCGTGGCCGGAAGCAGCGCGTACAGTATGGCGCAGAACGGGGATATCGTTTACAGCAGATGAGAAGACGGAGGTATAATAAAACGATGAAACACACTGCCGGAAAGATCCTGCTGGGGCTGATCGTGCTCGGTGTGCTTGTTTACGCGGGCATCATGGTATTCATCTGCATACGTGAAAAGGATGTGAATGCCGACAAGCCGGCCGCGGATACATATGACGCGATCATTGTGCTCGGAGCTCAGGTCCTGCCGACCGGTGAACCGAGCGTGCAGCTGCAGTGGCGCCTCGATGCCGCGATGAAAGCATGGCAGGAAAAAAACGTGCCGGTCGTGGTGTGCGGCGCGAAAGGCGCTGACGAACCTGAGACCGAAGCGTCCGTGATGAAAGCGTATCTCGAAAAGAACGGCATCCCGGCGGAAAGCATTCTGACGGATGACGCTTCCTTCAGCACACAGCAGAATCTGCGGAACGCACTGGCGCTCCTTGACGGTACGGATGCCGGAAAGGTGCTGATCGTGACCAGCGATTACCATTTGCCCAGATCGCTCGCGATCGCGGAGGATCTCGGGCTTGACGCCGTGGGTACGGGCAGCCCGTGCAAACCGGAATACTGGCTGAAGAATCACGCGCGCGAAGTGCTTGCCTGGTGTAAATACTGGGCGGTCAAATATCTGAAGATACCGCTGGAGTAAGTTTATGACAGAAACCATAATATATGACCGGCTGCTGAAAAACGAAATACCGTGTTCGGAAGAACTTGCCGGGAAATTGCTGATCTATTTCAGACTGCTGACCGAATGGAACGGGAAAATGGATCTGACAGCCGTAACGGAAGAAGACGAAACGCTGGACAAGCATTTTGCCGACAGCCTCTGTGTGCTTAAAACCGGATTGCTTCCGCCGGAAGGCAGCATGATCGATGTCGGTACCGGCGCCGGTTTCCCAGGCTTGCCGATCGCCATGGCATGCCCGGGCCTGCAGCTCACGCTTCTGGACGCGCAGCAGAAACGCCTTACTTTTCTGGATAAGGTGATCAGCGAGACCGGGCTGACGAATGTCCGGACAGTTCACGCGCGCGCGGAGGACGGGGCGCGTCAGCCGCAGCTGAGGGAAAACTTTGATATCGCGGCGGCCAGAGCGGTCGCGCCGCTGAACGTTTTGTGCGAATATCTGCTGCCGTATTTGAGGATCGGCGGGAAAATGATCTGCTGGAAAGGTCCCGCGCTGAATGATGAACTGGAAGCCGGCGGCAGGGCCGCGGCCATTCTCGGCGGCAGGATCAGCGCGAGCGTCAGATATGAAGTGGCGGGACGCGACTGGCAGCATACACTGTTGGTCGCGGACAAGCTGGCCAGGACCGCGAAAACCTATCCGCGGAAAGCCGGTACGCCGAAAAGCAGACCGCTCGGATGAAAGCAAAAGGCTCTTCACGGAAACCCGGGCTATCCGTTCTTCATTGCCGCAAAGGGATTTCGCGCCTGCGGGCGCGACCAAAGGGCTTTGCGATCGCCCTTTGGAAACCTTCGCAGCATAAACCTTTACCATAGCCGAACTTTTCGTGAAGAACCAGCAAAAAGCCAGACCTTCCGGTCCGGCTTTTTGCGTGTGAACGCGAATCATCACGAATCATGGAAAAGCATACGCTGATAGCGCTTTTTATCACAGTGCATCACGATGATCTCAAGTTCTTCGTCGCCCATGACGGTGTTGCGCCCTTCGGCATACAGCTGATCAACGGCGGCACGCACTTTCTGAACAAGCTCGTCGCTCTTATCGATGGTTGCTTCACCTGAAAGCCTGAAATAGTTATTGATCCAGTGAGCGATGGAGGCGGTACCGCCGCGGGAATCGACGGCAACGGTCGCAGGCCGGTTAAGGATCTTCGCGGTATCGAAGATATTGTAGATCTCTTCGTCTTTCAGCATGCCGTCCGCGTGAATGCCGGCGCGTGTAACATTGAAGTGACGTCCGACGAACGGCTGGCGGGGACTGATCTCGATACCGATCTCCTTTTCCATGAAATACGCGATCTCGGTTATGGCGGTCAGATCCATGCCGCCGTCTTCACCGCGGAGCGACTGGTATTCGATGGCCATGGCCTCGAGCGGGCAGTTGCCGGTCCGCTCGCCGATACCGAGCAGGGAACAGTTGACGCTGGAACAGCCGTACAGCCATGCGGTGGCGGCGTTTGTAACGACTTTGTAGAAATCGTTGTGACCGTGCCACTCAAGCTGAGCGGAAGGCACTTCGGCATAGTGATGCAGACCGTAGATGACGCCGGGAACGCTGCGCGGAAGCGCGGCGCCGGGATAGCTGACGCCGTAACCCATTGTGTCACACGCGCGGATCTTGATCGGGATGCCGCTCTCGCGGCTCAGATCCATCAGGCGCTCCGCGAAGGGAAGCACAAAGCCGTAATAGTCGGCGCGTGTAATATCTTCAAAATGACAGCGCGGACGAATACCGTGCTCAAGCGCTGATTTGACGATGCCGAGATACTTGTCCATCGCCTGGGACCGCGTGAGATGCATCTTGTTGAAGATATGATAGTCACTGCAGGAAACAAGGATGCCCGTCTCTTCGACATGCGCCTGTTTGACCAGCTCAAAATCCTTTTCGTTGGCACGGATCCAGGTGGTGATCTCCGGGAAACGCAGTCCCGCGTCCTGACACATTTCGATCGCCCGGCGGTCGTTTTCCGTATACAGGAAGAATTCGCTCTGCCGTACCAGGCCCCGCGGACCGCCCAGACGCGAGAGCAGCTTATACAGATGAAGGATCTGTTCCGGCGTGAAAGGGCTGACTGATTGCTGACCATCGCGGAAGGTCGTATCCGTCATCCAGATCTCATCCGGTACGGACATGGGGACCTGACGCAGATTGAAAGATACTTTCGGGATATGCTCGTAATCGTATATCTCGCGATAGAGATTGGGCTCGTCCACGTCCTGCAGGGAATATTTATACTTGCTCTGCATGAGCAGGTTTGTGTTTTTGTTGAATTCTATCATCTTGTGATTCGCTCCTTAATATCAGCAGAGGGAACAGACAAAAGCTTCGATGCGGTCAAGCCCCTCGTGGATCTTCTCCATCGAGGTGGCATAGCTCAGACGGCAGAACCCTTCGGCTTCGAACGCGATGCCGGGAACGACCGCGACCTGCTTTTCCGCCAGAAGCAGCTCGGCGAAATCCATTGATGTTTCGATGACGCGGCCGTTGTAGCTCTTGCCCAGAATATCACGGATGTTCATCATCACATAGAACGCGCCGGCAGGCTTCAGACAGCTGAGACCCGGTATGCTGTTGATATGGCTGACCATTTCATTGCGCCTGTTTTCAAACTGGGCGACCATCTCCCCGACGCAGCTCTGATCACTGTTGAGCGCTACCGCGGCGGCATGCTGCGCGATCGCGTTCGCGTTGCTGGTCGCCTGTGACTGGAAAGCAACCATTGCCGAGATCTCATGACGGGGACCGGCACAGTAGCCGATACGCCAGCCTGTCATGGCATAGGATTTGCTCAGCCCGTTGATGATAAAAGTCTGGCTTTTGATCTGTTCGCCGAGCTGGGCGATGGACAGATGCTTTCTTCCGTCATAAAGCAGCTTCTCGTAGATCTCATCCGATACAACATAGAAAGGATGCGTTACGGCAAGCCCCGCCACGAACTGGAGCTGTTCACGCGACCATGCGGAACCGTTCGGGTTGGAAGGCGAAGTGATGATGATCGCTTTTGTACGGCGCGTGACATGGGAAGCGATATCCCTGTTGGAAGGGATAAAGTCATTGGCTTCATCCGTCGGAATAAAAACGGGCACGCCGCCCGCCATACGGACCATTTCGGGATAGGATACCCAGCACGGCGTCGGGATCAGCACCTCATCTCCGGGATCGAGGATCGTCTGAAAAACCGTATACAGTGAATGCTTGGCACCGTTTGATACGATAATATCCTGAGGAGCATAATTAAGATCCTGATCGCGCTCGAACTTCGCGCAGATCGCCTGACGCAGCTCCATCGTACCGGCGACGGGAGTATATCTTGTCATGCCGCGGTTCAGCGCTTCCACAGCGGCGTCACAGATATGCGGCGGGGTCGGGAAGTCAGGCTCGCCGGCGCCGAAGCCGATCACATTCAGACCGGAAGCGGCCATTTCCTTGGCGCGGGCATCGATCGCAAGCGTAAGCGACGGGGCAATGTTCTGACAGCGATGAGATACGGATAAAGGCATATGGATTACCTCCGCATTAAGGATAGTGCATATTATAATGATAAATCAATAAAATGCAAGAAGAAAAACAAATAATGCAGAATAAAACAATGAGAAGACAGCAAATGAAGGATAAACTGCATTGGTACAACTTAAAAATGCAGGATTTGCAGCAAAATTGCAGTTTTCGCGGCACCGGACATGAAACAGGCCGGCAGGTGCCGGATCCGGCGCGTTCATGGAGCCGGTCAAGTATGTACATAATGTTAAAAAACATATATGATGCTTGCGCATAACAGTATCTGTTTGATATAATACTCTGAGTGCCCGAAGAAATCAAAAAGAAACGGAGCGTTTTACGATGCGGAAAAAGGTTTGTCTTGCACTGCTGCTTGCTGCCGTGATGCTGTTGTCCGGCTGCTCGATGATCGTCAAGGATGAAGCAGTGGATGCCGCGACGGAGATCCTGAAGGTGAATGACACTGTCTACACCAAGGGCGAAGTCAAGCAGATGGTGGATAACCAGTTGAGCTACATGTACAGCTTGTATTATCAGTACGGTCTTTCGTTCGATCCGACCGACAAGACCAACATTACTGACGCGCAGGATGTTGTGATCGAAAGCCTGAAACAGGAAGCTGTCAAAAAGCAGCATCTCGCCGCCGAAGGTCTGGATGTGCTGACTGAGGAAGACGAAGCCTCTCTTGATGAAGAAGCGGCCGAAAATCATGAGTATTACAAGGAACTGATCAAGGCGTATTACTTTGCCGACAGCGAGCTGCCTGCTGAGGAGCTGGAAGCCGAAGTTGAAAAGATGACCGGCGAATACGGCTATGATCTGGAGACCATGCGTCTGGAAGCGAAGGAAGCGCTGCTTGAAGAACGTCTGAACGCGTTTGTGACGAAGGACGTTGTCGCGACGGATGAAGAGATCGCGGCCGAATTCGAAAAGCAGCTGGCTGACGCGCAGACCACATATGGTGAAGATGCCTCCGCTTTTGCCAACGCGATGAATGACGGCGATCAGCCCTTCTTCGCGCCTGAAGGCGTGCGTCTGGTCAAGCAGATCCTGATCAAGTTCACGGATGAGGATGATGCGGCCATTACCGCCGCGCAGGACGCGGTGACCGATGCTCAGCTCGCGCTGAATGAAGAAGGCGCGGATCAGGCCGCGTGCGAGGAGAAGCTCGCGCAGGCCGAAGCGGATCTGCAGGCGGCTTATCAGACCGCGTTTGCCAATATCGACGCCGCCGCGGACGAAGTGATCGCGCAGCTGGCTGAAGGCGCCGACTGGGATGAACTGATGGCTGAGAAGACGCAGGATCCCGGCATGCAGTCCGGCAAGACCGCGGAGACCGGTTATGCCGTATGCAAGGATATGTCCGGCTTTGACACCGCGTTCACCGATGCGGCTATGGCGCTCGAAAACGTAGGTGATGTGACCGGAAAGATCGCGTCCGAACTGTACGGATATTATATCATCCGTTACGTCGGCGATGTGACCCCCGGCGCGGTCGAGATGACGGACGATATCAGCGCGGAGATCAAGACGACGCTTGAGGATACGGCGAAGAGCGAACTTTACAGCAACACGATCGAAGCATGGGTCAGCGAAGCCAGGATCACGGATAACAGGGGCGCGCTGAACGACTGAGACCCGTAGATGACGGATACACGGAAAGGATAACGAAGTGACCGCGGAACTGAAATACAGGGCGCGTGCCGCTCTGCAGGGGCACTGGCTGAACGCGCTGCTGATCGCACTGATCGTGAATCTGCCCACGCTGCTTGTTGAAGCGATCGCCTCCTTTACTGGCAATGATCTGAGCGCACGCCTGCTGGAGATCGCAGGCAGCGTCTACAGCACAGGCATCACACAGACGGCGTCGGACAGTTTCAGAACACAGGCGGCCGCGATGCTGACGGAACCCGGTATACAATGGATGCTGGTATTGTCGCTGATCGCGAAGCTGCTGACTCCGGCGCTCGCGCTGAGCATGTGCGCATGGATGATCGGGCGGCTGCGCGGCCGGGAAGATGAAGGTCCCGCGGCCGGCGCGTTCTGCAGGATCAGGTATATCGTCAAGGCGATCTGCCAGAAGATCCTCATGGTGCTCAAAGTCATTTTGTGGATGCTGCCGGGAACGCTTCTGTGCGCGGGCGGAATGGTGCTGCTTACGCAAACGGCGGCGGGTACCTCCGACTTTCTGAAAAAGATCGCGGAGCTGACGGTCTGGCTCGGATACGGGCTGATGGCGGTGCTCGGTATACGCGCGGCGCTTCATTATTCCCTTGCGGATATGGTACTGGCTGATGCGCCGCAGACCGGCGCGCTTGCATCGATCCGGATGAGCACGGCCTATATGAGAAACCGCAAGATGCAGCTGTTCCTGCTGGGGCTTTCCTTTATCGGCTGGAATATCGCCGTGATGCTTGTAAGCTCTTTTGTCGGGAATACAGCGGGCAATGTCGCGTACCTCGTTGTTCAGATGTTCGGTTCACTTGCATTATCGGTTTACATGAATACATCGGTCGCTGCTTTTTACGATGACTGCCGCACAGCGGATCATTCCGCCGGTGAAGCGGAGTCGAAAGAGAACGGCCGTGAAGATGAATCACTTTAAGGAGGAATGACCAATATGAGATCCAACAACCGCAAGCGCGGAAAGACCGGTGCCGTTGTGGCGCTGTGTATCGTTCTCGCGCTGACGGTCATCGCCGGCGTGATCGGTGTGACCGGACTGACCCTGCCGCCCCGCGGCCTTTACAAGGTACTGAGCTGGATGCCGACGACAGACAAGGAGAGCTGGCCGGAATCCATTCCGCTCGGTCTTGACCTGCGCGGAGGCATGTATGTTGAGTATTCTTCCGAAGCTCCCGAAGGTTCCGAGGCCAATTTCGAAGAACTGCTTAACGGTACGATGAGTATCATTACGCAGCGCCTGACGGACAAAGGCTTTACCGAAGCCAATGTTCAGCGGATCGGCACAAACGGGATCCGTGTTGAGATCCCTGACGTGCAGGACGATACGGTGCTCGATCTGATCGGCGCCGCCGCGGTGCTGGAATTCAAGGATCCGAACGGCAATACGTTCATGACCGGTGATATGGTCAAGACCGCGACCTACTACTATTCCGAAGGCGATCATCAGATCGCGTTCACACTGACCGAGGAGGGCACCAAGCTCTTCGCCGACATGACCTCGAATTCCATCGGCCAGCGCATCGCGATCTACCTTGACGGAGAAGTCCTGATCGATCCTACCGTTGAAAGCGCGATCACGACCGGCAGCGGTGTGATCAACAATCTCGGCAGCGCGGAAAACGCTTCCACCATCGCCGCCAAGATCCAGTCCGGCGCGCTGCCGCTGATCCTGACCCAGCAGAAGGTGGACAAAGTCAACGCCACGCTGGGCGCGGACGCTGTAAGCAGCTCCGTGAAGGCTGCCATCATCGGCATCCTGCTCGTTATGGTCCTGATGATCATCCGTTACAGGCTGAACGGTGTTGTCGCCAGCTGGGCTTTGAGCATTTATGTTATCCTGCTGTTCTTCCTGATCGCTCTGTTCAGGATCCAGCTGACACTGCCCGGTCTTGCGGGTATCGTTCTCGGCATCGGTATGGCTGTTGACGCGAACGTTATTATCTTTGAACGCTTCAATGAGGAAGTGCGCGCCGGCAAGACGCTGAAGAACGCGGTTCGCGCGGGCTTCAAAAACGCGATGAGCGCGATCCTCGACTCCAATATCACCACACTGATCGCTGCCGTGGTCCTGCTGATCTACGGCACCGGTTCCATTCAGGGCTTCGGCAAGACGCTGCTGCTGGGCGTTGTCGTATCCATGTTCACGGCCGTGGTCGTGACCCGGTTCCTGCTGAACAAGCTTGTGCAGACCGGTGTCAAGAATGTTGCCCTGTTCACTAAAGTTACCGCTGAGAAGGAGGTTGAGGAATAATGAAAATCAAGAATCATTCCAAGATCTGCCTGATCATTTCCGCTTCGATCATGGTGATCGCGCTGATCCTGACCCTGTGCGGACACGGGATCAACATGGGTATCGACTTTGAAGGCGGCCTGTCCATGGAATATGACATGAAGACCGCTGTTGACAAGGCAGAAGTAGAGAAGGTACTGGCCGGTATGGACACTGCCTCCTACACCGTTACGGTTCAGGGAAGCAATGACAATGAAGCCGTGATCCGCATCAAGGACGTCGCGCAGGATGATATTCAGACCCTGCAGGAAGCCTTTGAAAACGGGATCAAAGCGGTGTACGCGGATGCCGAGTGTGTGGGCGATGTGAACTATGTCGGTCCCGTAGCCGGCGCGACACTTGTCAAAAACGCGATCCTGAGCGTTGTGATCGCAGCCGCCCTGATGCTGATCTACATTGCGATCCGTTTTGACCTGAACAGCGGTCTGAGCGCCGTGTTCGGTCTCGCGCATGATGTGCTTATGATGCTGAGCTTCATGGTGATCCTGCGGAATGTGATCCAGATGAACAGCTCATTCATTGCCGCCATGCTGACGATCGTCGGTTACTCCATCAACAATACCATCGTCATCTTCGACCGTATCCGTGAAAACGCGAAGAAGATGCCGAGCGCCGCCCGCGAAGAGGTGACGAACATTTCCATCAAGGAATGTCTCGGACGTACCATCTGCACTACCGCAACGACTCTGATCACGATCATTGCCCTGTGCGTGCTGGGCGTCGCGAGCATCCGCGAATTCGCTCTGCCGATCATTATCGGTATCCTGAGCGGTGTCTACAGCGCCAATATGATCAACGGTTATGTATGGGCCTTCCTTGAAGAAAAAAGGAAAAGCCGCAAAGCGTGATCTGTGACCCGACAAAGGGGCTGTTGAAAAGCAGCCCCTTTGTCTGTTTTTTATAAGGAGTGCCGGAATATGATCAGGTTCAGATGCAAAACCGAACGGACTGATTTCAGACCGATACAGGAGCTGCCGGGATGGCTGTCCGCGATCCTGCGCGCGCGGGGCATGTCGACATATGAGTCAGCCGAACGTTTTCTGAATCCGGACATTTCGATGCTTCATGATCCTGATATGCTGGACGGAATGCAGGAAACTGTTCGCCTGATCCGGAAAGCCGCGGCCGAAGGAATGAAAACCGTTGTATACGGTGATTACGATGTGGATGGCGTATGCGCAACGGCGATCATGCTGGAAACGCTTCGGGAGATCGGCATCAGCGCTGATTTCCGGATCCCGGACCGGCATACGGAAGGTTATGGTCTGCATGAGGACATCATCAGGGATCTGGCACGGGATCATCAGCTGCTGATCACCGTGGACTGCGGAATAACGAACATCGCGGAAACGAAGCTCGCGCGCGAACTTGGTATGACGGTGATCGTGACGGACCATCATGAACCGGGCGAGATCCTGCCGGAGGCGGATGCTGTAATGGATCCGCTGCTGGGAGATTATCCGTTCCGGAGACTGTGCGGCGCGGGCGTAGCGCTGAAGATCTGCCAGGCACTTCTCGGAAACGAAGGAGTGACGCGGCGGATCGAGCTGGCGGCTTTGGCTACGGTGGCTGACGTTGTGCCGCTGCTTGACGAAAACCGTGTGATCGTGAAGGAAGGGCTGAAGAAAATCAGCAGTGCTTCATGCAGACCCGGGATCACGGCGCTTATGCGTGAGAGCGGGATCAATGAACCTCTTAAGGCGTCCGGGATCGCGTTCAGGCTGGCACCGAGGCTGAATGCCGGCGGACGGCTGGAACACGCGGGTCAGTGTGTCACGCTTCTGATGACGGAAGACAGTGCCGAGGCTGACCGCATAGCGCATCACCTTGAGGAAAACAACAGAAAAAGGCAGGAGATCGAGCACGCGATGCTCGGGGAAGCCGAGGATCTGATACGCCGTGATACGGATTTTGTCAGGGACCGTGTGCTGATCGCCGCGGGTGAGGACTGGAACAACGGGATCATCGGTCTGACCGCGGGGCGGATCTGCGAGAAGTATCATTATCCGACGATCATACTGTCGGTAAACGGCGATACTGCCGTCGGGAGCTGCCGTTCCATTCCGGGGGTGAATATATACAGGATGCTGTCCGAATGCGCGGACCTGTTTGAGAGATTCGGCGGGCATGAACAGGCCGCGGGACTGACGATCAGAACGGAGAGGATCGGCGAACTGCGGGAGCGCCTGAATGAGACCGTGAGACGGAATTGCGATCCGGAATGCTATTTGCCGGTCGGAGAATATGACCTGGCGATCAGGCTGAAGGATATCAGCCTTGACATGACGGATCTTCTGGAAATGCTGGAACCGACAGGATGCGGCAATCCGCCGCCGGCGTTTCTGACGACCGGCGTATATGTTCAGGAAGCGCGCAGAGTCGGCAAGGACGGCGGTCATCTTAAGCTGTCGCTGCTTGACGGAGACAGTCGGCTGGACGGGATCGCGTTTTCAAAGGGATACCTTGCGGAAGACGATCTTCGCTGTATTGACATTCTGTATACCCCGCAGCGGAATGAATTCAACGGAAAGGTCACGGCTCAGGCGCAGGTCGCCGAAATACGGGCTGTACCCGGAAAGAATACAATACCCGACAATGATCAAAATTTCGGTATGCTTTTGCAGGAAATACGAAGGAACGCGGCGAACGATACAGGATGCTCCGGCACAGGCGAAACCGGAGCTGTATCAGAGGCTTCCGTAAGGATGATGCTGAAAGAACCGCAGGGAACGCTGGCACTGACTTTTGACCGGAACCGGGCATGCAGTCTCGCCGCGGAAACAGGTGCCGACACAGCCATCGGCAAAGTACGGGACGGACGCTGTTTTTCAACGGTCTTGTTTGCTCCGGATATGCAGTGCCTGACCGGACAGTGGCGGAAGATCATCCTGGCTGACGGAACAGCCGTACCGGGACTGTATGATCATGTACGCGATCTGTTCCCGGATGCCGGGGTGTTTGCCGCCGCGGCTGATCCGGGTATTTCGGAGAAGATCAGGAGCCTGTTTATGGACCGTGACGCGCTTGGCGCCGTATATCTTGCGCTGAAGAAACACGGCAATGCTAAAGCGGCGGCCGGGAACAGCGGCATCAGCACGGAACGCGTGATGACGGCCGCCGCGATATTTGAGGAGATCGGTCTGGCCCGTGTTTCGGGGAATGCGATCACACTGCTTCCGTCAAAAGACAAGAAACGGATCGAAGACAGCAAATTGTGGAGGCTGCTTGAGAAGCTGTAAGGAGGGATACGGATGAGCTTTGCCGACTGTGATGTGATGCCTTTGGAAAATATGATCGCCCGTGTGCAGAAGTATCATCCGGGTGACGGGTATCAGATCGTTGAGAAGGCCTGGCATTTTGCCGAAAAGGCGCATGACGGTCAGTTCAGAAAAAGCGGTGAACCGTACTTTATTCATCCGTGTGTTGTTGCCGGCATACTGACCGATCTGATGATCGATCCGCCCACGATCGCCGCCGGATTGCTGCATGATACGGTGGAAGACTGTGAAGGGATCGGAACGGATACGATCCGCGACGAGTTCGGGAGTGAAGTGGCTGAGCTTGTTGACGGCGTAACGAAACTGAACAAGCTTGATTTTGCCGACAGGGAAGAAGCGCAGGCGGAGAGCCTGAGAAAAATGATACTCGCGATGAGCAAGGACATACGCGTAGTTCTGATCAAACTGGCGGACAGACTGCACAATATGCGTACACTGCGGTTTCAGCCGGAAAACAGACGCGTCGCCATCGCGCATGAAACACTTGAAATATACGCGCCGCTCGCGCACAGGCTCGGTGTATACGCCATCAAACAGGAACTGGAGGATCTGAGCCTGCGGTATATCGATCCGGATGGCTACAGGCAGATCGTGCAGCTTGTCGGCATGAAGCGCGCCGAAAGGCAGGAACATATTCAGCTGGTGGTCGATGAGCTGACCCAGAAGCTTGATGAACAGCATATCCGGTATGATATTGACGGGCGGTCCAAGCACTTTTATTCGATCTACAGAAAAATGGTGCTCCAGAACAAGCCGTTTGATCAGATCTATGACCTGATCGCGATCAGGGTGATCGTTGATACCGTTCCGGACTGCTACACGGTGCTCGGTATCGTGCATACGCTCTGGAATCAGGTTCCGGGCAGGTTCAAGGATTACATATCCGTACCAAAGGCGAACATGTACCAGTCACTGCATACAACTGTTGTCGGCGGAAGAAAGATACCGTTTCCGTTTGAAGTTCAGATACGCACATGGGAAATGCACAGGATCGCGGAGTACGGAATTGCCGCGCACTGGCGCTATAAGGAAGGAACGACCGCGGCAAGCGATCTTGACAGTAAACTGAGCTGGGTGCGGCAGATCCTCGACTGGCAGAGCGATGCCCGTGACGGCAAGGAATTTGTTGACACACTGAAAACAGACCTTTTCAGCGAAGAAGTATTTCTGTTCACGCCCAAGGGTGATGTCATCTCGATGCCGAAGGGCGCTACGCCGCTTGACTTCGCTTACAGGATCCACAGCGCGGTAGGCAACAAATGTGTCGGTGCCAAGGTCAACGGAAAGATCGTACCGCTGGAAACAACGCTGGAAACAGGTGACCGCGTTGAGATCATGACATCCGCGTCCTGCAAGGGCCCGAGCACGGACTGGCTGCGCATCTGCAAAACGCCGCAGGCGAAAGCAAAGATCAGGCAGTTCCTCAAAAAAGAGCTGAAAGAAGAGAATATCGAGCTCGGAAAGAACATGATCGAACGCGAATGCGCGCACCGCGGCGTGCGCCCGTCCGATGTGGTGAAGAGCGAATTCTTTGATCCGATCCTGAAAAAGTACGGGTTCGCGGATATCGATGATATCTACGGCGCTGTCGGATACGGCGGCATGTCGGCCGTATATGTTGTGACCAAACTGATCGAAGAACAGAAGGCACGGGAAGCGCCTGCTGTTCAGAATCTGACCGAACTGCCGGAAAAAGCGGATGAGCGCCAGCTGCAGAAGCACCGGGCCAATCACGGTGTGGTCATGGTCGGCAATGAGGATCTGGATATACCGATACGCTTCGCGAAATGCTGCAGTCCGGTTCCCGGCGATGAGATCGTGGGATATATCACGCGCGGCCGCGGGGTGACGATCCATAAGGCAGAGTGCGCCAACGCGGTCAACGGAGAGGCGGAACGCCGGATCCCCGTGGAATGGTCCGCGACCGAGGGCGGTACATTCTTTGCATCCATCAAGGTCGTGGCGTATGACAGAGTCAATCTGCTGGGCGATATCGCGACCGTGATCGGTGAAATGAACGTGTCCATTCGTGCCGCCAATGCACAGACGGACGATAAACAGAAAATATGCACGCTGCGGCTGACTCTTGACGTAACATCAAGGGAACAGATGGACCGCGTGGTCGCCGCGCTCAGACGAAAATCCGATATCCTTGATGTTTACAGAATTACGGGGTGATTTGCAATGCGGTGTGTTGTTCAGCGTGTTACCGAAGCAAGCGTAAGTACCGGCGGGGAGACCGTCGGCGCGATCGGAAACGGCCTGATGGTACTGATCGGCGTATCCGCGGAGGATACCGACAAGGATCTTCAGTATATGACCGATAAGGTGCCGAACCTGCGGATCTTCGATGATGAGAACGGTGTGATGAACCGGTCCCTGAAGGATGCGGGGGGAAGTATTCTGGCTGTGAGCCAGTTCACACTTTACGGGGATGCCAGAGGCGGACGGAGACCGAGCTACATCCGCGCCGCGGGCCCGGAACCGGCGAACGAACTGTATGAAAAGCTTGTCGCTTCATGGCGGGCACAGGGGATCCATGTGGAAACGGGCAGATTCCGGACGGAGATGAAAGTCTCGCTTGTCAATGACGGACCTGTGACGATCCTGCTGGATTCCGCAAAGCTGTTTTAAGATGATGGATATTCAAATGCTTCAGGTGGGTATGCTCGGTACCTGCTGCTATATCCTGTCCACAGAGAAAACAGAACCATGCATCGTGATCGATCCCGGAGATGAGGCGGATCGGATACGCGATGCCGCGAACGGAAAAAAGATCGGGGCGATCCTGCTCACACACGGGCACTTCGATCATATAGGAGCCGCCGGCGCGCTTATGGGGCCCGGCACAGAACTGTATATACATCCGCTTGACGCGCCGATGCTTTCGGACAGCCGTCTTAATGCCGGTATGGGTCTCATCGGCCGGCGTGTTACGGCGCCGGCTCCGACGGGGTTCTTCAGGGACGGCGAAGATCTTGTCATATCCGGAATACGTCTGCATGTGCTTCACACACCGGGTCATACACAGGGAAGCGTATGTCTGATGACGGACGGGGCGATCTTTACAGGAGATACCTTGTTTGAGTTCGGTTACGGGCGGACTGACCTGCCGGGCGGAAACCCGGCTGATATGGCAAGATCGCTGGAAAGACTGATGCCGCTGACACGCGGCTGTGAAATATACCCGGGGCATGGAGGATAAAATGGCGGAACCCGCTTGCTATCTTGAAACGATACAGCCAGAGCTTGAGAATGTGGCCAGACTGTTTGAGCTGTCTTTCGCGCAGCAGCCTTTCAGATATGAGATGTACGAACATGACGGGCGATATGTGTGCGTTTTTTCAGATGAAACACACACGGTTACGCGCATGACGGACGTGCCGGATGACGCGGACGAGAGGCTGCGGATCCTGCACAGAAAACGCGCGGCCAGAAGATTGTGCAAGCAGACACTTTATGACCTGTGCCGCGAAGTGACCGGGATCCATCCGCCGTGGGGAAGCCTGACGGGCATCAGGCCGACACATCTGATCCGTGAGGCAATGGCAGACGGAATGGACCGGGAAAACGCGGCGAAGCATCTTATGACAGCGTTTGATGTCACGGAAGAAAAAGCACGGCTGCTGTATGAGATAACACAGACCCAGGATCAGCTTCCGCCGCCCGGCGACCGCTTTATGGATGTCTACATCGGGATCCCTTTTTGCACGACGCGGTGTACATACTGCTCGTTTTCCAGCGGGGAGATCGGCGGCGGGAAACTTGTAAAGCCGTATATGAACGCGCTCGTCAGGGAAATTCGTGCCGGAAAGGATCTTCTTGCCGCCGCGGGCAAAGAATTGAGAGCCGTGTATGTCGGAGGCGGAACACCGACCGCGCTTCCGGAGACGGAATTCGGGCAGCTGCTGGATGAAATGATGAGCGCTTTCCCGGGCGCGCGGGAGTATACCGTTGAAGCCGGGCGTCCCGATACGCTCAGCGAAGCGAAACTCAAAATGATCCGTGATTCGGGAACGGGCAGGATCAGTATCAATCCGCAGACCATGAATGACCGTACGCTCCGTGTGATCGGGCGCATGCATACCGCGCAGCAGGTGATCGATGCTTACGGGATGGCGCGCGAAGCCGGAATCGGACATATCAATATGGACGTCATCGCCGGATTGCCGGGCGAAACAGCCGATGATTTCGGCAGAACCATGGAAGCCGCGCTGCAGCTTAAGCCCGAAAGCCTGACGGTACACACGCTGGCGATCAAACGTTCATCAAGGATGCATCTTGAGAACGCGCCTCTTCCGGACGGCGGAATGACGGCGGATATGGTGAGGATGGGCCGGGAAACCGCACGCATGCTCGGTATGCAGCCTTATTATATGTACCGCCAGAAGTATATGGCGGGCAATCAGGAAAACACCGGTTACGCGCTGACGGGACACGCGTGCCTGTATAATGTGGATATCATGGAAGAAACAAGCCATATTCTCGCGCTCGGCGCTGGCGGGATCTCCAAACGGATCTTTCCCGAGGAAGGTCATATCGGCCGAAGCCCCAATGTCAGCAATATAGAGCAGTATATTGAACGCGTGGATGAGATGATCGGAAGGAAAAAGGAACTGTTTGAGGTTCTTTGACACAATCTGCGCTGTCTGATATAATCATATGTCATGAACTTTTGAAAGGAACGGTATTATGACGATCGTTCATCCTCAGCAGCCTGTTAACGGCATCAGCCCGGAAGATGTGTTCTACGCGGTCGATGACCTCGGAACACAGACCGGATACGGATATATCCTGTATCAGTTCCGTCCCGGATTATATCCGGATTGCCCTGTGAATATCTATTTTGCCATTGACGGTGATGAATCCGCACGGTATTTGCTTTTCGGCGCGCTTGTCGCGCGGGCGAGAGTGCTTCAGACGGCGGAACCGCAGTATCGGGCACGTCTGTATACATCCATTTCCCCGACAGACAGCGTAATGAAGGAATTCTATCTGCATAACGGCTTTGATTGTGACGAAACGGATGATGTGCTCCAGCTTTCCATTCCTTACGGCGACGGAAGGATTCCGATGAGCTGTACGGTCGCCCAGACGCCGCTGAACACATGGGATGAACAGAGTTGTCTGATCCAGCGGCTGCAGATGAACGAGATCACATTTATCGATCAGAATTATCTTAATACGCTGCAGCGCATGCCGCATTTCATGACGCTCGGTATGTACCGCAACGGTCTTCTGATCGGTGAAGTGATCATGGCCGGTGCCGGCGCGGATTGCGAACTTGTGGCGATCTATACGGAACCGCAAAGCAGGATGCAGGGCATGGCGCGCGCGCTTCTGCACAGGATGATGGCTATTATGGCGTCCGAAGGCGTAACGAGGATCACGACGCGGATCATGAGCAGAAGCATTCCGCAGCAGCGGCTGATGAATGATTTCGGCGCTGCCGTACTCGGCGTAAACATGGTGTTCCCGGGCATGTATCTGAACTGATCACTTGTCATAATGTGATAAATCTGATACAATATCCATGTTTTGTCACGGTTGTATACCGGGTGTATTCCGCTGTATGCCGCGGCGGACGGGAAGATCCGCCGCATAAGAACGAGGAGGATGAATATGGCACAGAATCCTGTGTTTACGATCACGCTTGAAGACGGAGGCGTCATGACGGGTGAACTGTATCCCGCGACCGCTCCGCAATCCGTCGGCAACTTCACGGCGCTGGCCAACAGCGGCTTTTATGACGGCCTGATCTTTCACCGGGTCATTCCCGGATTCATGATCCAGGGCGGCGATCCAAAGGGAATGGGATACGGCGGTCCCGGCTATTCGATCAAGGGTGAATTCAGGATGAACGGCGTGGACAACCCCGTAAAGCATACTTACGGCGTGCTGAGCATGGCGCGCAGTATGATGCCTGACTCCGCCGGCAGTCAGTTCTTCATCATGACGAGTGACAGCCCGCATCTGGACGGACAGTACGCCGCATTCGGCAAAGTGCTTGAAGGTATGGAGAACGCGGAGAAGATCGTGAATACGCCGCGTGACAGGAACGATAAACCTGTTACTCCCCAGGTGATCAAGAGCATTCGGGTTGATACATTCGGCGTGGTTTATCCCTTCGATCAAATTTGAATCTGATCACAGCGCGGTATGGGCATACGGCTCGTCTGCGCTGTTTTTTTCGGAAGGAACGGCAGATGGAACGGCTGGAAAAAAGACCGGTCACGATTCACGTTGCGGGCAGAGCATATACGCTGATGTCCGATGATCCGCCTGAGTATATCATCCGGGTGGCTGAACTGGCCGAAAGGAAACTCGCAGAGACGGCGATCGCTTCGCGTCAGTCACAGGGCACGGCGGCAGTGCTGGCCTGCATTGCCCTTGCGGATGAGCTGCTGCAGGCACAGGAGGAGAATTCCGTATTGCGGCGGAGAATGCAGAGGATGATCGAACATGAAGATGGAAGTACTTGCACCGGCAGGTGACCGTACGGCGCTTGAACGCGCGGCTGCGGCCGGGGCGGACGCGGTTTATCTGGGCTATGCGTCTTTCAGCGCGAGAGCCGGAGCGGCCAACTTTGATACGGAAGGTCTGACCGAGGCGATCAGGTTCGCGCATCTTCATCACATACGCGTATATGTAACGGTCAACACGCTTGTCAAAGACGCCGAACTGGCGGAGATCCTCAGCGTTCTTCGTTTGCTGCGTGATCTGAAGGCGGACGGCGTGCTGGTCCAGGATCCGGGAGTGCTGCGGCTCGCGGAAAAATGTTTTCCCGGCTTGCCCGTGCACGCGAGCACGCAGATGGCCATACATAACCGCACAGGCGTCAGATGGTGCGCGCGGAAGGGAATGAAACGCGTTGTGCTTGCGCGGGAATGCAGCGCCGCGGAGATACGGAAATGTACGCAGGAACCGATCGAAGTTGAAGTTTTTGTTCACGGAGCGCAGTGTACGGCAGTAAGCGGCATGTGCCTGTTTTCATCCATGGCCGGTGAACGGAGCGGAAACCGGGGCAGGTGCGCGCAGCCATGCAGGCTCGAATACGTGTACCGCGGCAGGCGCGGCGCGTGGCTCAGCCCTCGTGATGTATGCCTGAGAAACGATCTTCCGGTCCTGCGGGACGCGGGAGCCGCTTCACTCAAGATCGAGGGACGTCTGAAACGTCCGGAGTATGTGGCTGTTGTTACGAGATCATACCGTGAGGCGGTCGACGCATTGTATTCCGGAACATTTACCCGTGCAAATGAGAGCGAGGAGACCGCGCTGAAACAGATCTTTCAGCGCGGAGGATTCATGCGCGGGTACGCGATGGCATGTGAAGATGCCGGTGTGATCTGCCCGGAACGTGTGTCACACGCGGGTGTAAGGATCGGCGTTATCGACTTTGTGGGAGAACGGCTGGCCGGAATCCGCACGGAACGGACGCTGCATGACGGTGACGCGCTCCAGATCCGACATGGCGCGAACACGGAAGATGTGATCTATTCCGGAAAGGAGACCGCACCGGGCGGTGCGGCCAGATTATGGGTCCGTGACGGACTCAGGATCGCTAAAGGGGATGAAGTTGTAAGACTTGCGGACGCGCTTCAGCTGCGTGAAGCCATGGCCATGCAGATCGGAAAGATACCCGTAAGCCTGTGCCTGCGTGCAATGCCGGGCGAACCGCTGCGTCTGGAAGCAGATGACGGGAATGTCCGTGCCGTATGTACGGGCGATACGGTGCAGACGGCCAAAACGCGTCCCTCGACCGGAGATGATCTGAAAAAGAATCTCGGAAAAACCGGTGACACACCGTTTGTGTGTCAGCAGATAACGGTTGAGACGGAAAATGCTTTCGTGCCGGTATCGGCACTGAACGCGCTGCGGCGGGAAACGCTGGAAAGACTCTCGCAGGAACGCGCGGACGCATTTGCTTATGATACATCCGGAGAAGGAAATGTTCCGGATGATGATATTCCCGCGCGGGATCTGCCGGAGATGGTGATATACCGGGATCCCGCGGGAATACGGCCGGAAGCGGGCCGGCGCGCCATTCTGTATCCCGAAGATTATCGGACCGACGCGCTTGAAAAGACGCTGAATGAGTGCCCCGACGGGATCTGGCTGCATCTTCCTCCCGTGTGTGAGGAAAGCACACTGACCGGTCTGGCCAGGCTGACGGAGCGTTTTTCGGAGAAACTCGGCGGTGTCGTGCTCGGCAGTATCGGTCAGCTTGGCATTGACTGGAAGGTGCCGTACGGCGCCGGAGCGGGGATCCCCGTATTGAACAGACAGGCCGTACGGTTTCTGCTGGACGAAGGCTGCGAGTTTGTGACCGCTTCACCGGAGCTGACAGAACGCGAAACACGTGCTCTGTGCGCCGGAAAAGCGCCTGTTACCGTAAGGGCCTACTGCAGGGAGCAGCTGATGATCCTGCATCATTGCCCTGCCCGGACATTGCTCGGGCTGACAAAAGGTCACCGGGAATGCACAATGTGTGACCGCAATACAGACGAGGCATTGCGCGGGTCATTCCTGACCGACCGCCGCGGGGCAAAACTGCCGCTTGAGCGAATACGCCTGCCGGAGGGATGCCTTGTGCGCGTGCGGAATATCGCGGTGACGGATATTCTGCAGCATTGCGACGGATTATACCGGACAATGGAAGATCTGCCCGGAGAAGAAAATGCTGAGCACACTTCAGGGCATTGGTACCGCGCGACGGAATAAAGGAGATTTTGACCATGATCGGACAACGGACGCTGCGCGTTCTGGAATTCAACAGGATCCTGGATATGGCGGCAGAGGGCGCGCAGACACCGCTCGGAGCGGAAAAATGCAGGGACCTGAAACCATATGACAATATTGCGGATGTGATCGCGGCACAGGCGGAAACGGAAGAGGCGGCTGTTATTTTACAGTATATCGGCGCTTCTCCGATGAGTTCATTTCCGGATGTGCGTCCTTCACTGGTCATATGTGAAAAGGGCGCGTCTCTGAGTCCGGCAGCGCTGCTGAACATCGCAGCCCTGCTGAAAGCATCATCCGGCATGAAGAGCGCGCTTGTGACAGAACGCGAAAACACCCCGGTTCTGCGCGCGAAAGCCGAAGGACTGTTTGAAATGCGTTCGCTTGAGCGGGATATCACGGACGCGATCATTTCGGAGGACGAGATCGCCGACCGCGCGTCGCCCGCGCTGGCGGATATCAGGCGCCATCTGCGCGGCGCACGGGAAAAAATACGTGAACGGCTGAATCAGATGATCCGTTCGTCCGAAATGCAGAAAATGCTGCAGGAACCGGTCGTGACCGTGCGAAATGACCGGTATGTTATCCCGGTACGCGCCGAATATGTGAACCAGGTGCCCGGTCTTGTGCATGACAGATCCGCTTCCGGCGCAACGCTTTTTGTGGAACCGCTTGCCGCCGTTGAAGCCGGCAATGAACTGAAACAATGGGAACTGAAAGAACGTGAGGAGATCGCGAGGATCCTTGCGGAATTATCGGCCAAAGTCGCACCGTATGCAGCTGAACTGCGGGAGAATACAGAGATATTGACTGATCTCGATTTCATCTTCGCCAAAGGCCAGCTGAGCCGGAGACTGTACTGTGTGCAGCCAAAACTGAATGATCGCGGCTATATACGGATCGTAAGAGGAAGGCATCCGCTGATCGACCCGGAAAAGGTCGTTCCGCTCGATCTGTGGCTCGGAACGGATTTCAACACACTTGTGGTCACGGGTCCGAACACCGGCGGCAAGACCGTAACGCTGAAAACGACCGGTCTGTTTACGCTGATGGCGCAGGCGGGACTGCAGGTACCTGCTGATCCCGGAACGGAGCTTGCGGTTTTTGAACAGATCTTTGCCGATATCGGAGATGAACAGAGCATTGAACAAAGCCTGAGCACATTCTCCGGACACATGACCAATATCGTGACCATTATGCGGGAAGTGACGCCGAGGGACCTCGTCCTTTTTGACGAGCTCGGAGCCGGGACGGATCCTACGGAAGGCGCAGCGCTTGCGCAGAGCATTCTGACAAGGCTGCTGCATATCCGTGTGCGGACGATCGCGACTACGCATTACAGTGAACTGAAAGTGTTTGCCATGACCACGGAGGGGGTCGAAAACGCTTCTGTGGAGTTCAATGTTGAAACGCTCCGCCCGACATACCGGCTGTCGATCGGCGTGCCCGGAAAGAGCAACGCCTTTGAGATCAGCCGGCGGCTCGGCTTGCCGGAGAACCTGATAGACGCCGCGAAAAACCTGCTGTCGGGAGAGAATATCCGGTTCGAAGATGTGATCGCGGACGCCGAGTATCACCGGCAGGTCGCTGAAAAGGAACGCATGCTGGCGCAGGAGGCGTCAAAAGAAACGGTGAGGCTCCGCGACGAGGCCGAAAAACTGCGGAAAGAGATGGAAGAACGCAGGGAACAGACACTGCGCAAGACCCGCGAGGACGCAAGAAGGATACTGGAACAGGCAAGGCGTGAATCCGAGGGGATCCTGAGCGACCTGAAACGGCTGCGGAAGAATGCCGCGGCAGGAAATGAAGGCGAGGCCGCGGCGCTGAAAAAACGCCTTGAGCATGACATCGATGAGGTCAGCGAAGGCCTGAAACAGGCGGAGGACGATTCTGTGGCGCCGGATTCCGTAAAGGCGGGCGACACGGTCATGATACTCACGCTGAATGCCGAAGGTGTCGTGCTGGCGCCGGCTGATCCGAAAGGTGATGTTCAGGTGCAGATCGGCAGCATGAAAATGAAAGCGCCGCTGAGCGCGCTCAGGATCCGGAAACAGGAAAAACCAAACGCGAAAACCGTTGTAAGAGCAAAAACCGGGACACTGACCCGCACGGTCTCACAGGAATGTGATGTGCGCGGAATGATGCTTGATGAGGCGCAGACGGTCGTCGGCCTGTATCTTGATGAGGCGGTCCTGGCAGGATTGAACGAAGTGAGCATTATTCACGGGAAAGGAACCGGCGTGCTGCGGGCCGGCATACGGCAGGATCTGAAGAAGAACAAGCATGTCAAAAGCTGGCGCCCCGGTATGTACGGTGAGGGCGAAGACGGTGTGACGGTCGTATCGCTGAAGTAAGGGAGGAAACAGAATTGAAGGAACATCCCGATATCCTTGTGGTGGATGATGATCCGAATATTTCCAGAATCGTGCAGCTGTATCTTGAAAAGGAAGGATTTGAGGTGCGTGTTGCCGGCCGCGGGGATGACGCGGTAAACGAATTCCGTCGGTTCCCGCCGGATCTGATGCTGCTGGATGTGATGCTGCCGGGCATGGACGGGACACAGGTATTGAAGACTGTAAGAAAATCGAGTGAGATCCCTGTGATCATGCTTACGGCGCGGGAAGAGACTTTTGATAAGGTGCTCTGTCTCGAGCTCGGAGCCGATGACTATATCACAAAACCGTTTGACGGGAAGGAACTTGTGGCGAGAGTCAAAGCGGTCCTGCGCAGAACACAGGGTTCCGAGGATGATAAAACAACAGACCTTGCTTTTGCCGCGCTGACAGTCAGCATTACCGAATACGAAACGCGGTATGAAGGACATAAGGTCGAGATGCCGCCGAAAGAGCTGGAAGTGCTTTATTTTCTGGCGTCGCATCCGAATCAGGTATTTACACGCGAACAGCTGCTGAAACAGGTGTGGGGTTTTGATTTCTTCGGGGACAGCCGCACAGTGGACGTTCATATCAAGCGGCTGCGCGAGAAATTGCCTGACAGCGAACGCTACGGATGGTGCATCCATACAGTGCGCGGTGTCGGATATAAATTCGAACTGAACTGACCGTCGGAGGCAGACGATGTTTACAAGGATCATGTCCATGGTACTCGCGGTGATCCTGCTTCTGACAGCGGCACTGACGATAACGAACGCGATATCCGTGCGGAACCGGGAGATCAATAACAAACTGGCTTACCTGACAGGGCAGGCCAGTGATATCGCGTATATCGCGGGGCAAATGTCCTCGGATTCGAGAGGTATATTTACCGGCAGCTTTTATCAGAATGACAGCCAGACCACAAAGCGATATCTGAACAAGAAAGCTTCGGATGTATACGAAGAGTTCGGCGCGTACATCGCGGTAGTGGACCGGCAGGGAAATGTTCAGGACAATATCCGCGCGGCATACAGCGAGGATCCGGATTTTGCCGCGTCCCTGAGCGGACAGGAGATCAGGGCTGCGCTGAACAGGATCCTCGGAGGCGAAACGATCTCGGTAAGAACGTATATCGACGGGGATCCGGTGTTTACGGTCGGCGTGCCTTATATGCGCAGCGGAACCGTGCGCGGCGCGGTGTTCATTCAGACGAAAGCGCAGCGGGTCGAGGCCGGTCTGACGGAAATGATGCTTCGCTCCGCGGCCATTGCCTTAGCAGCGCTGCTGCTTGCGGGAATCTGCCTGTTCTTTTATGTACGCTCCGTTCTGAAACCGCTGAAGGCGCTGACGGAAGCCGCCGCGTCCATGGCTGACGGTGATTTCAAGGTCCGGCTGAATGAAAGCGGCAGCACGCAGGAAATACGTGAACTGAGCGGCGCGTTCAATATAATGGCCGGTAAGCTGAGTGAAGTTGAAACCGGCAGACGGGAGTTTGTAGCGAATGTAAGCCATGAGCTGAAGAGCCCGATCACAAGCATCAGAGGGTTCGCGGAAGGCATGGCGGACGGCGTGATCCCTCCGGAGGAACAGCCGAAATATCTCGGCCTGATGAGTGATGAGGCAAAACGGCTGTCGACACTGATCGAGGATCTGCTGGCCCTGTCGAGACTTGAACGGGAAGACGCGGCTCCCGATTATTGTGATTTTGATATCAATGAGATGCTCCGGAGAGCGATCATCCGCAGGATCAATGATCTTGATGAAAAGCAGCTTGATGTCGTATGTGAGTTTGAAGCGGATGAGTGCTTTGTTCATGCGGATAATGACAGGATCGAACAGGTCATCATCAACCTGTTTGACAACGCGATCAAGTTTACGCCGTCGAACGGCAGGATCGTGCTGAAAACGGAACGGCTGGATGATTGCTGTACGGTGACTGTGACCGACAATGGTATCGGCATACCCGAAGAAGACCGCGGGAAAGTATTTGACAGATTCTTTACCGCGGACCGCGCCCATACGGCGGGAAAAGGTACGGGACTCGGACTGAGCATCTGCAAAAGGATCATGGAGATGCACCGCAGAACGATCAGACTTCTGGATACGGAAACAGGCGCATCATTCATGATCACGCTGGATAAAGCTGAGCAGCAGAGAAAAACGGAGGCGGATGAAAATGCTTGACAGACATCTGTTTATTATCGGGATGCCGGGCTGCGGGAAGAGCAGCCTGGGCAAACGTGTGGCGAAGGAGACCGGAATGCCGTTTACCGATACAGACAGTCTGATCGCGCAGACGTGCGGAGGCAGTGTGAATGACTTTTTCGCGATATACGGCGAGGAAGCGTTCCGTCGTGCCGAGACCAATACGCTGATCGCTCTTTCCAGAGCAAGGCCGATGATCATTTCGACCGGCGGGGGTACTGTGATCAATCCTGTGAATCGCGAGATCATGCGCAATTTCGGAACGATCCTTCTGATAGACCGGCCGATCGAGGATATTCTGAGCGACATCAAGCTTGACCGGCGGCCGACGCTGCAGGAAAAGGGACTGCCCGAGGTGGAACGGCTGTATCATGAGCGCCTGCCGGTCTATCGCGAGGCGGCGGATCATATTCTGATGAACAACAAGGGCTATCACATGGCGGTCTATTCGCTTGTGCGCCTGATCAAGGAGTGGTACTGATGGATTATCGTTTTGATATTGTCGGCAAGATCGGATCCATGGCTCTGATCCGCAAGGAAGATAAAGATATCGATTATAATATCTTCAGCAGGCTGGGGTCGGAGCTGAAGCCCGGCATGATCTGGGTGACCAGCGGAGCGACAGAGATCGGTCGCCTGGATTATATGAAACGCACCGGATGCGAGCTCTGCGGAGATCCGGATCAGGATAAGGCGGATTACGCCGCGCAGGGACAGAGCATCCTGATGCAGAATTACCGTCAGTTTATTCCGCCGGAATACGGTATCCGCCAGATCCTGGTCGAGCATACGCATTTCAATGATCCGGAAAAGTGTGAGCATATCCGCAAGCTGCTGATCCGGGCCGCTCAGCAAAAAACGATCCCGATCGTGAATTACAATGACCCCGTAAGTGATGAGGAAAACCGCAAGATGGAACTCGCGGTCCGCAGACAGCAGGGCGGGGAAGTGCACGAATGTGTGGATAATGATGAGACCGCCGCGGTGATCGCCAATCTTGTGCATGCCAAAACGCTTGTATTGATGACATCGACGGACGGTATCTACTCGGACCCGCGGGATCCTTCGACGCTGATCCGCGAAGTCAGCGGAAAAAGCTTTGAGGAAGTGGAGAGAAAGGTGCGCGAGATGCAGAACAACTGCATCGGCGCAAGCAGGGCAGGCGCGAACGGGGCAAAGGCGAAGCTTGAATACGCGCTTGGATGTGTAAGAGGCGGGACGACTGTTATTATCGGGCATGCCCGCTGCCGGCTGAGTGACCTGGTCAACGGCCGGGTCCCCTGTACGCGGATCGGAGTGGACGCATGAGTGAGCAGCTTAGCCGCGCGATCACTTATTTTACCGAAAAAACCGGTATCATGAGCGAACTCTGTATCGCCTGCGGCACAGGTGAACGCGTGACAGACGCGTATTCCGCGGGAATCGGTCCGGAAACGGTATTTGATCTGGCCAGTGTGACAAAGCTGTTTACCGGGCTGACGATCCTCCGGCTGCGTGACGAAGGGCTGCTGTCGCTTGAAATGAAAGTGACGGATGCGGCGCCGCGCTTTACCGGACTCACGGATGTGACGGTCGGTCAGCTGATGGCATTCGGTGTCGAACTGAGGACGCCCGGACGCATCGACGCCTGCAGCGACAGAGCAAGCGCGCTGCAGTGCCTGTACGGGACGAAGGCGATCGGGACCCCCGGAAAGAGACCGTACTCGGACATACCGGCCATGATCCTGAAATATATCGCGGAGGGTGTCTGCGGAGAACCGTTTTTTGAGATCGTGCGCAGACGCGTTCTGATCCCGGCAGGCATGCGGGAGACCTGGAGCAAAGTGCCGGCACATCGATTGGCTGACTGCCTGAATTACAGCGGTGAGCACCGTATCGAAAAAGGGAAAAGGATCCTGCGTGAAGGACCGGCGACCGGTATTCCGCACGACCCTAAAGCAGGGATCCTCTGCGGTACGGACGGCGATCTCTGCGGACATGCCGGCTTATTCTCAACGCTGCCCGATATGGTGAGATTCTGCCGTGCCGTGCTTGACGGCAGCATCGTGAGCCGGAAGACTCTCGCCGAGATGGCTGTGAACCGGACCGGTCACAGAATGGAAGACGGCACCTACCGTCAGTATCTCGGATATCAATGCTATGTGAAACACCCGGACCAGTACTATTCCGAGATCCCGGCATACATGAGCGGCAGCGCTGTCGGCATTGCGGGCTTTACCGGCAATCATCTTTCCGTTGATCCGGAGAAGGGGATCTTTGCGATCTTCCTCGGCAACAGAGTGAAAGACCGGCTGACCGTGCTGATCCCGGATGAGGGAAAATGCTGGAAGGATTATGGGCTTGAGGATGACGGACCCGGAATGTTCAGATGGGATGAACACACGGTCATACAGTCCTCGGTCAACTATGTGCATCGTAAGGATGAGCACCTGCACACAGAGATCTGTGAAATACTGAAGGAATACGCATTGTAATAAAACCGCCGGCTGTCCTGAACGGACAGCCGGCGGTTTTAATGAATGCCGGTCAGACCTCCCATTTGGCCAGCCAGTTGCTGAAACGGAGATAAACCTCATAATACATGTCATAAAGTTCGGCTTCACGGTCCTGAATATATATGTCCGCTTCCTGGTCCCAGTGGCATTTATCATTGTAAAGATCTGAGATCGCCTCATTGGCAACCTTTTCGGAATCCAGAACGATCGCGACAAGATCCTCCAGTCCGTCGGTACTGATCCCGCGGATACGCGCCACGAGACCGGGGAAATAGGTGTCATTGCATTTGTCCGCGTAACCGTAAAGCCCGTCGGATTCAAGGATGTTTCTTGCATCACCGGAATACAGGCGGTACGTGATCTCATTGCCGTTATCATCGATATAGCTTGACTGATACAGGCTCCACTGGCACACAAAATGCAGGTAATCAAACATGGCGCTCATTTCGCTGACGATCCCGTCCGACGCGATGCTTTGCCAGAGCTTGTACTCATCGCTGAGGGTGCTCAGGTCGATCTCTTCCGAAACGGCATCCACGATCCTGTAGTTGTATTCATAGCCGAAATCATCCGTATTGCTGCCGAAACTGAGTGTCCCGGTAATACGGATCGCCTGATCGGTGTAGGTGAATTTGTCTCCGTTTTTCGCGTACACGGCCATTGTATTGGCAAGCTGGGATGTGTTCGGCACGCAGAACGGGCAGCTCTGATACGGCATATTCATCAGATAGATATATTTGCCGCTGACAGGACTCAGGGTGGCCATGTATCCGACGATCGTGACCTGCTTACCGTCAAGCTTCTGAAGCGCTTCAAGACTGACCGCGTCCTTGAAACCGATGGATGTGGGGCCGGCGGAAGAAGAACCGTCTTTTCCGGCGGAGCAGGAACACAATACGAATATCAGGCAGATCGAGATGAATGTTAAAAATGCTTTTTTCATAAACTGTCCTTTCTGCTCATATTCAGAATGCAGAGCATGGTCGGCAGAACGCTGATCACAAAGACCAGCGCGGCGATCGCAAACTCCAGCGGATAGAAGACCCAGCTGCTCAGCACGATGCCCATACCGGCAACGAAACTGCCCATCAGCTTCAGACACAGATGGCTGAGGATCAGACTGAGCAGTACGGAAACAAAGCCGATGATGCTGTTCTGGACCAGGTAAACGCCGGCAATGCGCTTCATGCTGATGCCGATCAGGCGCATGAGGCTGATCTCCTTTTTGCTGTCAAAAAGATTCAGCAGTGTGATGACCGAGATGACAAGAATATTCATCAGCAGGATAATGACGCACAGAATATACACGATTCTGGACGAGAGATCGACCTGCTCCAGAACCTCACGCAGGACCGTGGCGGGATTGATCACAAGCAGTTTTCCGTCCTGCGCGTAATGACCGGAGAGCTTATAGTATTCATTGAAGCCTTTGCTGCGAACAAGGATGGCGCAGACCTGACCTTCGGTTGCTTCTACACCCTCCTCTTCGTCTTCGTGTTCCTCTTCACCATGATCGTGCTCTTCGTTTCCGTGGATCGCCCAGACAGTCTTATATGAGGTGAAGACGGTGTTGTCATACGCGGTATCCGTACGCTTCAGAATACCGGTGACGGTCAGCGGGGAAGCCGCGTGCTCGGTGCCGGCTGTGCCGAGACCGTGGGAGGTGATGATCTGATCGCCGACCTTCAGATGGTATTTTTCGGAAACGGCCGATCCTACGACCGCCTCATATGTTTCGGCAAACATTTCGCCTTCACTGAGTGTCTTATCGTTCAGGAAAGCCGGCGTCGTACCGACGATGCGGGAGGAATTATAGCTGTCACCCATCGTGAAAGGTACGACCGAGTTGACAAGACCGCTCTTCTGAAGTTCTTCAACATAGCTGTAGGGAATCGTGCCCAGCGGTTCATCCGTAAAGAACATCGTATTCATGGCAAGCTGTGTCGCACTGCCGGAAGGACCGATGATCATATCATAGTATGCAGCTGTGGAGACGATACCGTCATTTACCTGACAGCTGATATTGTAGCTGAGCAGCGCGACTGATGCGCTGATGACGATGGAAAGAACGACAAGCAGCAGCCTTGAACGGCGAACGAGCATGTTCCTGAGCGCAAACTTAAGCATCGGCCGCACCTCCGTTCCCAGTGACGCTG
>JAUNQH010000061.1 GCA_030536295.1 Clostridia bacterium
CCACCGCAATTCCTTTTCCGCATATTTTCAGCATTTCTATATCGTTTTTATCATCCCCGAAGGAAACGATCTCCCCCGGCTGAATATGACTGATTTTAACCATTTCCTTTATAGCTTGGGTTTTACCCGCCTCAGGCGGAAGAAATGCATATAAATTCTCGCCTCTGTAGCATTGTAATCTGCTGCCGGTCTTTGCTGCAATATCATATGCTGTCTCTTCATTTGGAAGTTCAGCGGCAATCTTGTTTGCTTCATAAGAGACCGGAATGTCATATTCACAATACTGTGCTTTGTACAATCTTTCTGATTCGGCAATGTGTTTACTGTTCCACAAAACGGTCTTACCGCTTGCAACCGTGATCTCACTGTCAGGCACTTGTCTCAAGATCTCTGTTACGATAGCATTGGTTTTTTCTATGGAAAACGAACAACTGTACACACAAGTATCATTTGAATGAATGAGGGTTCCATCTGTCGTTATTTCATAATCCGGTCTTAATTGCCGTATCAGTTTTTCCGCACCTATCCAATACCTTGCGGTCGCAATCGCCAAAAGCATTCCCTGCTGCCTGCACTTATCAAGAATACTTAAAGTCTTTTCAGATACGGAACCATCACTTCTTAATAAAGTATGATCCAGGTCTGTCAATATCATTTTATACATAAACGCTCTCCTCACACCCCGTTCGAACGAAAAAGAATACTCATGATATCAGTACTTCAACGCTTTACATTGTGAGCAGCGCCCGGATACATTGAATTTCTATACCAATTGCTTTTCCATATAACCACAAGTAAACGGGAAGAAATCGTATTTTTCTGTTCCGGTATGAACAAATCCATACTTCTCATACCATTTACGCAATACGGCATTTTCTTCCACAATACCGATGTTCATTTTCAAACAGCCTGATTCTTTGGCCTTTTCAAAAGAGTGTTCCAGCAGCGAGTATCCAATACCATGATGTCTGTATTCAGGAAGCACGCTCAGGTTATTCAATTCGCATTCCCCATGATCTTTAATCAATAAGGAATAGTATCCGATCATGTTATCCCCATCAAAAAAACCATACATGGGTCTGCGTTCGCCAAACATATGCCAATGTATTCTTCCCTCGTCAGTTGCGAAAGCTGTAAATCTTGCGCCGTTTTCCTGTGTGATTCCAAATTCGTCAGCCACTGTTTTAAAACTGTTACGAATGACTGATACACTCTGCTGAATATCTTTCTGTTCAAGTTCTCTGATCATAAGCCTCTCCTGTAACAGCCGCACAGTCATTGAACGCGGCAAAATTTCCGAGCGCACGCTCCAACGCGGCATTCAAGGCTTTTGTCTGCCGGATCCCCGGCTCCCACCACAGACCTTTGACCCGCAGAATGCCTTCCGCCCGATCGGGAACGGCCTCGATCCGCCCCGCGAAACGGTCACCATACAGGATGGGAAGCGTATAATACCCGTACTTTCTCTTTGACGCGGGCGTATAGATCTCCCATGAATAGCTGAAATTCCACAAGGCTGAGATCAGAGCCTTATCCCATAAAAGGGGATCCAGCGGCGCGATGAATGACATCCGCGGTCTCAGATCCGCACTGTTGTCAAGGATCTTCCGCATCAGCGCTTCATCTTCGGCGCGATAGTAAAAAGGCACCTTGATGCCTTCCACCGCGACGGGGATGATCTTTTGATCGGATGACAGAGCCGACAGCACTTTTTTTCTCAGGTCCGCCCTGAGATCAATGCCCAGAAATGCCGTACTGCTTTTGTCCCATAAGAGACCGACCGCGCCGATCCTTCGCAGAACGCGCCAGGAAACAAGGTCAAACGCGTCCCGGCACGGATCTTCCGCTTTCAGTACGTCGACGGGAAGGTATTTCTCCGCAAGGTCATAATATTTGCGGCTGCCGTTTTTATGATGAATGATCAGCTCACCGTCCGTATACAGCTGCTCCAGCACAGACCTTGCCGCGGGTGACTTTTTATGCCAGTTGCCGCTCCAGTGCATGGAGGAATGCCAGTAGATCTCTCCCGTGATCGGCAATGTGTCGCTGCAGACCGGTCCGTTTTCCCTGATACAGGCCAGAGCCTGCTCCTTCAGTTCCCGCAATCCCTCAAACTGATCGCTCATCCGGCGGCTGCGCTCTCTGTAAGCTGCAAAATACGGCCAATCTTCCGCGGGCCAGATCGACAGCTCCTTATCCGCGTAGTCCACCAGCTTACGGTCTTCGTACAGCAGCTCCCGGAGCATTGCTTTTTTGAAGCCTCTGACTCTTGACTGCAGCGTCAGCTCCGCGTTTCTGCCGCAGACATCGACCGGATCGAACTGAATGCATCCCGCCTGACGCACATAATCGTAAGCACCCGCTTTTCCGGCAAACCGGTATGGACCGATCAGCCCCTGCTTTGCAAGGATGAACCGCGCGGCCTGTTGTTTGGTGATCGTAAGCATGATCTCAGCACCCCCATGCCCGGAGTAAGCGGTTTTGCCCGGAGATATTCAGGAACGCGTTATTGTTCCTCTGCCGTCAACACAGCCCGGCATGGCGCGCCGTCGGCACCGCCCAGGTTGAGGGGCGCGGCAAACAGCCGGTATACGCCTTCCGGTACTCCGCCGAGGCGAATGCCCTCCAGCAGAACGATCTCAGCCTTCAGCAATTCATAATGCACCTGTGCCGGCGCGCTCATCGGGCCGACTGTCTGTGATTCGTTTCCCACCAGAAAGATCTTTTCCGCGGCGAAGACGCGGGCGGCTTCAATGGTCACGCAGGCGTTTCCGCCGATAAGGATCCTCTTTGCCGCGTCCTCATCAGCCGACTTTGCTTTCCGGAGCAGCTGCATGGCTGTTTCCGCGGTAACATCCCCGTCGACAAACGACACATAGCATTTGCCGATGAATCTTTCCGGATCCACCTGATCGATGGTCTTTCCGTCCTTGTAAAAATGATAGGGTGCATCCACATGCGTGCCGTTATGGGCGCACATCGTTATGCCGGTCAGGTTGCAGATGCTTCCGCCTTCGATCGTTTCAAGCACCTTTCTTTCGGGCGGTATGTCTCCCGGAAAGACCGCGCAGGAAAACACTTCCTGTGATATATCGTATATTTTCATGCTGTTGTCCTTTCTGTATCCGCGGCGCTCTTCGCCCGCGGGATCTTTGTCCGCGTGGTCTACAGCGCGGCCAGGCCTTCAATGATGCTGGCGGATGCCCACGGCATCAGGGCAAACCAGGTGCTTGCCGTTTCGCCGTCCGGATATTTTTCAGTCAGCAGCCCCTGACAGAAGCAGAACCTTTCGGACATCCAGCCCATCTTGCCGTATCCGTATTCCTTATCAAAAGTATTGAAGGTCTGCAGGCTCCAGCCGGCTGTGTCCGCAAGACGGCTTGCAGTGTACTGGTCTTCCCGGAAGGAAAGATAGTATTTCATTTCGGCGATCACAGTGGAGGACATGGGATGGATGTGCGGATTGGCTGTGGAAGTGATGCTCCCGCCGCAACTGGACCAGCCGATTCCGCTCAGAGGACGGAAGCCGATGACCGTATTCCAGGCGAGCTTGAAGGTGAATTCATAATAAAGGGCATCACGCAGATGATCCAGCAGATATTCCTCTTTTGTGAGCTCGTGCAGATGCTTCACGGCACGGATATAAGCCAGAACACCTTCACTGTCCACCGCCTTGTCCGTATCCAGCGGTCCGCCGTAGCATTCGACCTTTCGGATAAAAGCGTCGTAGTAATGGGCCTCGCTCTTCAGCAACAGGTCCATGTACTGTCTGTCTCCCGTCACGAGCTCATACAGGGCGGATGCGGCCAGGAACCAGGCACTGCCGAGGGAGTCATATTCAATGCCGGCGCCCGTTTTTACGGACATGGCGAAGGGGTATTCGTGATCCGTGTTCATTACGCTGTTCATTTTTGATACGATGCTGCCGCAGAAACCGAGCCAGTCCGTGTGCTCCACGCCGCGGGCGGTCTTTTCGGTCATATATGCCCTGAGAATATACCAGACGGCCTGTCCGTTCAGATAGGAGCTGTGACCGCCGCTGTGCATGCCGCTGTACCACCAGCCCCTGACAGTAGGCTTTCCGTCCTCCTCACTCTCGAACATAAATCCGGACGCCGGATTCAGGCTGCTTTCAATGATCTTCCCGATGGCGGTAAGGCTCTGCGCTCTTGCTTTTTCATCATTCAGTCTGTCAGCGGCCATCAGCATGGGCACGGAGACCGCCAGACCGTTTGTCCATGAAACGGATGGGATCCGGTTGTATTCAAAACCGGTTTCCCTGTCGAACACAAAACCCGTGTAGATCCGTTCCTCTTCAAGCCAGGCGTGATCCCGCACCGCACCGCTGAGCAGCGCAAGTGCTTTGTCGGGTGTCATGCCCGGAATGGATCTCGGGCGCTCATGCCAGACCCGGTACGCGTCCTCAACGGCGCGGTAGACGGCCCGTTCATCCTGCCCGGCATAGTCATAGACCGACAGGTCAAAACGGATCGTTTCACCCGGGCCAAGCATAACGGCGTTTTCCGCGGTGATCGGTTCGCGGTCCTTTACGGTCGCGGTCTGCACAAAAAGCCATGGGGCGTTCTCATATCCGAGGGTGTATCCGGCGGACTGCAGTCCGTCTTCATTGATGCTGCAGGAAAAGCCGCAGTATTTTTCAAAGTGTCCGCCTGAATCTTTCAGATACGGCGCGGCGGAGATGCCGATGACCCGGCCGGCATCCCAGATCATGCTGAGCGGCAACGAGAGCCTGTCTGCCCTTGTCATGAAAAATTCCGATTCGGGCATGATATCCGCACCGCGGCGGATCCGGGGAAACGGTTTTCTGCCGGAGGAAGGCATGTCAGCCGTGTTTCTGTTATACATATACCCGGGCATAAAGAACTTCGGATCCGCGGCTTTGCAGCGTACGCTGAAATGCAGGATCCCGGAATAGGCTTTCTTTCCGCTGTTCGTGACGGAGACCGTATATCGCGTCTTCAGCTCCGTTGTTTCCGCTTCCGACAGGTTCAGGAGCAGACAGGAAGCTTCGGCGGCATGGTAACGGGTATCCGGATCCCCGGCTGCCCTTGTTTCGAATGCCAGGTACAGGTTCGGTGATAAAGTGATCATAAGCATTACCTCATTACTTGACGGAATGCCGTTTTTCCGCGCGGCTGTTACCTGCCGTACGGGCCCGGCTTGCTTTCAGCCGCCGCGACGGCTTCCGCCAGCGTCATGCCGGCGAATTCCTGAGCGCCGAAGAGCCTGCCGGATCTCCGGTCATTGACGAACGCGCCTACCGCAATGCCGGGGATCGTTGATTCGGGCGCGTTGGGCGCGTGCGGTCCGCCCAGATCGGTGCGGCACCAGCCGGGGTCCGCCAGCGAGATGATCACATCGGTGCCGTCCACCTTATATCCGAGGTCCACGGTCACTTTGTTCAGCGCCGCCTTGGCGGCGGAGTAACCGGCCTGCTCGGCTTCCAGGGCGATGCCGCTGGTGGTGTTCACGATCCGGCCGAAGCCGCGGGCGATCATGCCGGGCAGAAAATGATAGCAGATCTGCATCGGCGCGATGGTGTTGACCGCGAAGCTGATCCCGAAATCGTCCAGAGGCGTGTTGATCCAGTCCGAACGGTAGCCGATCTGCAGGCCGGCGTTGTTCAGCACGACATCCACCTGCGTGCCCATGCTGTCGATCTGAGCCAGCATGTCCGCGACCGCGGCGGGATCCGACAGTTCGGCGGCGACCGCGTACGCTTCCGCGCCCTTGCTGCGGACCGCTTCAAGCACTTCTTCCGTACCTTTGAGCGTACGGCTGTGCAGGATCAGATTACAGCCCATATCCGCCATGAACAGCGCGGTCAGCTTCCCGATGCCGCGGCTCGCGCCCGTGATCAGCACCCATTTGTTTTTCAGATCTGTCATAATGAATCCTCCTTATATCCTGCTTTTATATGCCGGACCGTTTATTTGTTTTGTCAGTCCGGCTGCCTTGTTCTGATGACCGTGTTCAGCAGCGCGAATACGAACAGCAGGATGACCGTGACGAGGATCGCGCTCATACCGCCGCCGAAACCGAGAGAATCCGCCAGGGATCCGACGATGACCGGCATCAGGATCGCGCCAACGGAGCCGATCCCCAGCAGACAGCTGGTCGCCATCGGATACGCGTTGGTGAAGATCGCGGCGTCGGAATAGATCATGGGACAGACGCCCGCCATGCACAGCCCGAGCCCCGCTACCGAGAGCGTGACCGCCGGGATCGAGGAGGCGTTCAGCATCATGATGAAGAACGCGGCGATCCCCACGGATGAGGCCAGCATCAGCTTTTTCTGGTGGATCCGCGAGCTGAGCCACGCGCAGCCCAGACGGCCGACCAGCATGATCGCCCACAGCAGGGTCGCCATGGTCTGGCTGTAGGATCTGATCGCAGCGGTCAGCTCTTCACCGTCCAGACCGAAGGCTGAGACCAGCTCCCGCTTGTTCTGGATATATGTAACGAGCCAGCCGTTGATGGAATATTCCGAACACAGATAGCAGAACATCATGCCCGCGAGGATCAGGAAAGACGGATTCTTCAGGAATCGCAGCGTGCTGTTGGTCTTATCCTTCCGGTCCGGATATTCCTTTTCGAGCTTCATGCGGGAAAAATTGATGAGGCTGATCGAACCGCAGACAACGACCGCCAGCACACCGGCCTGCCACGAGATCGCATTGCTGAGGAACAGGAAGACCACGGGCGTCAGGATCGCGCCGATGGCGAACGCGCCGTGCAGCAGATTGGAAGCGGCGGGACTGCCGTCCGTGATGCGGTTGACGGTGCGGTTGTTGAAGCTGGTGACGCTGCCCCTGCCGAAACCGGTCAGCACGAACGCGATAAAAAGCCAGACCGGATCGCCGAAGAACAGCATCATCAGCAGACCGAGAAACGCAAGACCGGAGAGCAGAATGATCGATCTCCGCTCGCCGAGGTACAGCGGTACGAGCCCGCTGAGGAAACCGGCCGCCATATTGCCGATGGAATGCGCGGAAATGAACAGCCCGCTGAGCGTGTCATTCAGGCTGTAGGCGGCTTTCAGATCAGGCATGACGGAACCCATGATCAGCGCGACACTGCCGTTGCAGAAAAACGCGAAATAGCAGATCAGCAGCAGTGAACGTCTGCTTTTATCCATCTCTTTCCAGAACCGAAACATGAAGAAGATCTCCTTCCGGTCAATACTTCTTAACGGTCAGCTTATCCTTCGGCAGGCATTCACCGAGGAATGCCCAGACCTCACCGGCGGGGGCGTCCGCCTGCCCGTCCGGCAGGATGAAAGCGCGGGAAGGCACCGCGTACAGATAGACCGCGTCACGCACGCGTACGGCGCCCCAGACTTTTTCCCACGGAAGCACCACGTTCTGTTCCTGTTTGAAATCATTATGGATATTGACATCGCCGGAAGAAAGCACGACTGTATACATCGCGCGCGGCTTGTCCAGCTTCAGGGCGGCAGCCTTTTTATTCACCTGGCTCAGAAATGTGCCCGCGTATACCGCCGGCATGCCGAGACCGATGACCAGCAGGATCGTGCCGGGCAGCCAGGACTGCTGTTTGCCGGACAGGAAACAGACGATCGCGAAAGCTGTCATGATCAGCGCGAAGATCGCCGGTAGACGCCAGCGCTTGTGAAGGATGAATGTGTCGAATACGGCAAACCGGCGAAAGATCTTCCGGTCGATCCTGCAGTGATAAGTGATACCGCGCACGCTCACGCCGCCTTTCATAAAACAATGATCGATGTAATATATCCGTTAACCACATCATACCCGAATCAGCGGCCCGCCGCAAGAGCGGAAAGCGGAAAATCAGCCGGGTCGACCGGAAACATGGGGAAAACGGAAATACCGAATGGTTGTCATTGACAATATTGTCTTTTTTGTGTATTATTACACCAAAAGGACACAAGTCCATATTTCATGTAAGGAGGAACTAACTCATGAAAAAAGCTCTGGCTCTCATTCTGTCCCTGTGCCTGATCCTCGGCGCCGCCGGCGCTCTGGCCGACACGGTGACCCTGCGCTACGCGGAAGTGAACCCCATTGACACCCCTGTCGGAATGATCGGCACCTTCTTCAAGGAAAAGGTCGAAGAACTGTCCGGCGGTTCCGTGATCGTTGACATTCAGGCCGGCGGCGTGCTGGGCACCGAAGCCCAGATCCTGGACGGCATCTTCATGGGCGGCGACACCGTTGACCTGATGCGCATCTCCGCTTTCGCCCTGAGCAGCTACGGATGCAACAAGGCCAAGATGCTCTCCCTGCCTTACACCTTCGTCAGCCGTGAGCATTACTGGAATTTCGCCAACAGCGATCTGGCCAAGGAATTCCTGAATGAGCCCCAGGAGATCGGCCTGCCGCTCCGCGGTCTGTGCTACGGCGAAGAAGGACTCCGTCACTTCTTCTCCAAGGTGCCGATCAACACCATCGAAGACCTGAAGGGCCTGAAGATCCGCGTTTCCGAAGACCCGGTCATGACCGGCATGGTCAAGGGCCTGGGCGCCAACCCCGCCAACGTTTCCTTCACCGAGCTGTACTCCGCGCTGCAGACCGGCGTTGTGGATGCCGCAGAACAGCCCATTGCCAACTACAAGTCCAACGCTTTCCCGGAAGTTGCTCCCTACATGATCCTTGACGGTCACACCCTGGGCGCTGTTCAGATCGTGATCACCGACAACGGCTGGGCCAAGCTGACCGAAGAACAGCAGAACGCCATCATGGAAGCCGCGAAGCTGACGCAGGAATACAACGCGAGCTTCATTGCCGAAGCTGAGCAGAAGGTTCAGGATGAACTGATCGCCGCCGGCTACACCGTGATCGAAGTCGAAGACAAGACTCCCTGGGTCGAAGCCTGCTCCGAAGTGACCAAGGAAAACATCAAGGGTTATGAGGATCTGTATCAGCAGCTGGTCGATCTGCAGTAAACAGCATGTGATCTGACCGGTAGATAAAATCCGGCGGGTGCAGGCGGGGAACCCCTGCACCCGCTCTTCGTAAATTCAACCGACCGAAGGAGCTGATCACTTATGCCGGCGATCTTCAACAAGCTGGACAAGCTGAAGATCATTTATGACATTGCCTACAAAATTCTGAATGTCGTATGCAAGATCCTTTTGATCGGTGATATTCTGGTCACCATTTATATGGTGATCGGACGTTATATCACCTTTATCGCGCCTCCTGTATGGGGCGAGCAGATCGTACTGACGCTGATGGTCTATATGACAGTGCTTTCAGCGGCGCTGGCGCTCAGACGGGGCGCGCATATCAGAATGACATCCTTTGACAAGTATCTGAACAAAAATGTTGTGAGATCACTGGATCTGCTGGCGGATATCGGCGTGATGGCGTTCGGCGTCATTCTGCTGATCTACGGGCTGCAGGTCTGTAATTCGCCGCTGGCGAAGTTCGGAAAATACGATTCCATACCGACGCTGAGCCGTGTGTGGATGTATCTGCCGATGCCGCTGGCCGGCATATTCACGATCCTGTTTGAGCTTGAACAGGTCTATACGCATATCAAAGCGTTCTTTGTGAAAGAAAAGACGGATGAAAACAACAGTATCGGGGAGGTGAGCAAGGCATGAGTCCGGAAGCGATCTCCGTTCTGGTGCTGTTGGGCAGTTTCTTTCTGCTGATCCTGCTCCGTTTCCCGATCGCGTACGCGGTGGGTATTTCAACCGTGCTGTGCCTGCTTTCGATGGGCAACTCGCTGGTCACGCTTCCGCAGCAGATGGTGCGCGGAACCTGGTCATTCAGCCTGATGGCTGTGCCGTTCTTCATAACCATGGGGGTCCTGATGGGGTCGGGCGGCATCAGCGAAAAGCTGATCGCGCTGGCGAATTCACTGTTCGGCTGGATGCGCGGTGGCCTGGCCCAGGTCAATGTATGGGACAGCTATTTCTTCGGCGGCATCTCCGGTTCCGCCGCGGCCGATACGGCTTCCCTCGGTTCCATCCTGATCCCGATCATGGTGGAACAGGGCTATGAAGCGGACTTTTCCACGGCGATCACGATCACTTCCAGCTGTGAGGGTCTGCTCGTTCCGCCGAGCCACAATATGGTCATCTACGCCACATCCGCCGGCGGCATCTCCGTGGGCGCGCTGTTCATGGCGGGCTATCTGCCGGGCTTCCTGCTGGCTGTGAGCCTGATGGTCGGCGTGTATATCATCTCCCTGAAACGCAACTACCCGAAGGGAGAGAGATTCAGCCTGAAAAACTTCGGAAAGCAGATCATCCGTTCCTTCTGGGCACTGGCCGCGATCCTGATCGTGGTGGTCGGCGTGGTCATCGGTCTGTTCACCGCGACCGAGTCCGCCGCTATTGCCGTGGTATACTCGCTGATCGTCAGCCTGTATATTTACAAAGGCCTCAACTGGAAGGGCGTATGGAAGGCGTTTGACGAATGTATTGAGACGCTGTCCATCGTGATGATCCTGATCGCGACATCCGCGGCCTTCGGATACTGCCTGACAACACTGCATGTGCCGGACCTGGCGGTCAAATTCATCACCGGCATCTCCAGCAACCGGATCGTGATCGCGCTGCTGCTGAACCTGATCCTCCTGCTGCTGGGCTGCGTGATGGACATGGCGCCGATCATCCTGATCTGTACGCCGATCCTGCTGCCAGTCGCGACATCCATCGGCATCGATCCGGTCCAGTTCGGCATCATGATGGTGCTGAACTGCGGTATCGGTCTGCTGACGCCGCCCGTCGGTTCCGTGCTGTTCATCGGCTCCGCGGTGGCCAAGCTGCCTGTTGAGAAGGTGGCCAAAGCGACGCTGCCGTTCTATCTCTGCATGATCGCCACGCTGCTGCTGGTGACCTTCATTCCTGAGATCAGCCTGCTCCTGCCGCGCCTGCTGATGGGCTATGGCGGATAAACGAACATATCGCGCATCATGCAGCGGACCGGAACCCTGAAGGTTCCGGTCCGTTTTGTTTTCCCGGTGTGAACGTGCGAAGGTATGCGGATGTGATGTGAAAACAGTCGCCGAAGAGAAAAAGCGGGGATCCCGCAGGATTCCCGCTTTGCGATGATGACCGTATGCTTATTTCTTCTTCGGAACGCGGATCCACATGTGCTGACCGATCTTCCGGGGATCCTTGATGATGTCTCTGTTCAGCTCCGCCAGTCTGGCTGAGGTGGTATTGTATTTCTTCGCAATGCCAACCAGCGTATCGGTGGAGGTGACATGGTACCATTCCAGACCGTCTCCCGCGGGCTTGGTGGGCTTGTCTCCCCATTTGCCGCCGCTTACGTTCTCCAGTTCGGTGTCAAGGATCTCTCTGTTCATTTCTTCCATGGTTTTTCTCTCCTTATCGTTTAATTTGTTTTTTGTGTTTTGTTCGTGCTCTCCCTGAGCACGGCAACAGTTTAACAGAGGGAGCGTTGCAAAAGTGTTGCAGCGCAAAATATTTTTTTGGAAAATTTATACCGGTACCGGTCAGCCGGGAGAATACCACCGGAAAAGCGCGTTACCGGCCTCATTCATCGTCTGTTTCGGCGCTGTCCGCGGGCAGCTTGCTGACAAGCGCGCTGACCACGTGATGATCCTCCAGCTTTTCAACGCGGATCTTCAGCCCCGCGGCTTCGACCTCGGGCGTGCTGCCGTCCTGCGGTATGCTGGACATCTGCGAGAATACGAGACCGCCCAGCGTGTCAAACTCTTCATCGGAGGGAAGCGCGATGCCGAGCGCTTCGGAAATATCTTCAAGCAGGGCTTTGCCGCTGATGCGCCAGAGACCGTTTTCCACCTGCTCGATATCGGCAACGGCCTGAGGATCGAACTCGTCATAGATGTTCCCGACGATCTCCTCAAGCAGGTCTTCCATGGTGACGATGCCGCTCATGCCGCCGTATTCATCAATGACAACGGCCATATGGATCTTCTTTTTCTGCATATCCCGGAAAAGCGCGTCCGCCTGGATCGTTTCCGGCACGAAATAAGCTTCGCGAAGCAGGTCCTTCATGGGGCGGGGTTCGCTTTCGAGGCAGTTCAGAAGATAATCACGCGCGTTCAGCGTGCCCACGATATCGTCCATATCTTCACCGCAGACGGGAAAACGGCTGAGACCTGTTTCTCTGATCAGCGACAGAATGGTGTCGCGGTCATCATCCGAGGAAACATAATACACATTGGTGCGGTGCGTCATGACATCTTCCGCGGTACGATTGTTGAATTCAAAGATATTCTCGATCATATCGCGCTCGGCTGCTTCAATGGCGCCGGCTTCCTCACCGATATCGACGATCTGACGAATCTCTTCTTCCGTTACATCAGTGCGGTCTTTACGGGCCTTTCTGATGAGATTTTTGATGGAAGAACGTATCCATGGGTCAGGCAAGTGGAATCACACTCCCGAATCATTCGTTATATAGACGGATCACAGATAAAGTATATCACG
>JAUNQH010000013.1 GCA_030536295.1 Clostridia bacterium
TGGCGTCGGTGTCGGCGTGGGCGTCGGTGTGGGCTTGAAGCTGTTCACGAAGTCCGCGCCTGCCAGATCATCCTGACCGTTCGAATAGACCGCTTCACAGCGGATCCCGCCGTCTTCTTCCGTCACCGTGACTTTTACGGTATAGACCGTTTCGTCATAGGTATAACCCGGTTCCTTTTCAGCCGGGATCACTTCGCGCAGCCGGTAGGTATGCTCGCCGAGATCTTCGCGCGTATAGCGGATCGCGGGGAAGGTCACCTTGCCGTCCGCGTCATTATCCGCGGTCTCATCATAGGTGCCGGCCGTTTCCGTCAGGCGGAAGGAGAAGTCGCCGGCCTTCAGGCTGATATCGTCCGCCTTCAGCGTTTTGCTTGCTTCAGGTGTCCACACGGCACTGCTGAAGACATTGGTCAGGACAAATCCGTCATCGGCATTCCCGCTGACGGTTCCGCTGTACACCTTATCCCGCATGACTTCCTTAACGGTGTACGCGACCGGAAGATCCTTACCGTCGATCACTCTCACTGTCTTCAGTTTTTCCCATGTCACGGTCAGATCCGCGCCCTTCGCGTCCGCCGGGATCGTCTTTTCATCGATCTTGTCATACGCGCCGCCGTCAACGCTTTCATACAGTTCGACCGTGATATCGGTCCGGTATTCTTCCAGCCCGTCATCCCCGGTCCAGACCTTGGTCACGCTGATATCGGTCTCATCGTTATAGGGATTCACAAAGTTCAGTGTCTTTCCGTCTTTCTCCGCGGCCGTAAAGACGATCTCGCCTTCCCCGTTGTCATCCGCCGTCAGGAGCACGGTGAACACGGTATCATCATAGGTCACGCCGAGGGCATCGCCTTTTTCTTCCGTAACGGTGAACACATATTCACCGGCGTCCGCGTCTGTAAAGGCGATCGCGTCAAAGACGATCGTTCCGTCCGTTTTGTTGGTACCGGTGGAAACGACAGCGCCGGTCTCATCCTTCACCAGGAAGGTGAACTCGCCGTCCCGCAGATCGCGCCCCGTCATGGTCTTGGTCACTTCGGGGGTCCATTCTCCGTTTGCGGCATAGGTATTTTCCGCGTTTGCCTCCGCGGTGACCGTCGGCTCGATCGTTCCCGTATCGCCGGTCAGGACCGCGGTGAACCCGGGCAGCGTTTCTTCAAAAACGGTATATCCGGTCAGCGCCGGGATCTCATCGATCCGGAGCGTTTCCCCGTCCTTGAGCACAAATTCCGCGATACCGTCGGTCACGGTCAGCGTTCCGGCCGTGCCGTCCAGGTCCGTCGGGAAAGTGCCGTTGATGCCCGCGCCTTCCGCGTCAGTCAGATTCAGGGCGAAGGAGAATTCCTTATCCTTCACCGCGTCCGTACTGTTGATCACCGTCTTGGTGATCTTCAGGCTGCCGGGCTTCAGCGTATTGACAAAGGTGTTCTTATCCGTTCCCTCGCCGCCCTCATAGGTCACGGTCGGCGTCAGGGTGCCTGTGCCGTCCTTGTCCTCCATGACCACGGTCACATCCACCGTTCTGCCGTCATAGAACAGCGTATCATCACTGCCGGCGGTCTCCGTGATCGTATACTGATAGGTGCCTTCTTTGGTGAAGGTCGTGATCTCACCGAAAGTGACCTCGCCGGAGGTGTTGTTCTTCGCGGTCTCTCCGCCTTCTTCCGGCATCGGGGCATCGCCGGCGGCTTCCAGGGTGAAGGTGAATTCGCCGTCTGTCAGCGCGCGGCCGGGCAGGGACTTGGCCGCTTTCAGCTGCACTGTGCCCTTCACGGAATAGGTATTGGTCAGCGCCGCGGTCATGGTGCCGGCAGCCTGGATCGTGCCCTCCGCGCCGCTCTTTCCGGTGTTTTCCCAGCCCGCGGGCAGGGTCTCTTCCGTCACTGCATATTCGGTTCCCGCGGGGATCCCGCTCACGGTCACGGTCTCTCCGCCCTTCAGTTTCAGAACCAGCGTATCGTTTTCGACCGTAACGCTGTCGGTTCCGACCGTCACGGCGGAAACGCTGATGCCGTCCGGGAATCTGACGGTGATCCCGAATTCCTGATCCGCGGCGGCCGCGGTCGCGCCGGCGATCGTCTTAGTCACTTCCAGACTGCCGGGGTTCAGCGTATTGACAAAGGTATTCTTATCCGTACCCTCGCCGCCCTCATAGGTAACGGTCGGCGTCAGGGTGCCTGTGCCGTCCGCGTCTTTCATGATCACAGTCACATTCACGATCCTGTCATCATAATGCACGGTCTCGTCGCTTCCGGCGGTCTCCCTGATCTGATACCTGTAGGTCCCTTCCTTGCTGAAGCCCGTGATCGGGCCGAAGGCAGCCTCGCCGGAAGCGTTGTTCTTCGCGGTCTCTCCGCCTTCTTCGGGCATCGGGGCATTACTGAGCCCCGTCAGGGTAAAGGTGAATTCGCCGTCTGTCAGCGCGCGGCCCTGCAGGATCTTTGCAGCCTTCAGCTCCGCCGTGCCGGTCAGGCAATAGGTATTGGTGAAAGACGCGGTAGCGGTAGCGGCTGACGGGATCGTGCCCTCCGAGCCGGTCTTTCCGGTGTTCTTCCACGCGTCCGGAACCGTTTCATTCACGGTATACGCGGTCCCCGCGGGGATCCCGCTGATCGTCACGGATTCACCGCCCCTGAGCTTCAGGGTCAGCTTGTCATTTTCGACCTGCCTGTCTTCAGCGCCGACTTTGACAACATCGGCATCGATACCGTCCGGGAAAGTCACCGTAAATTCAAACGTCTGATCCGCAGCCGCTTCCGTCGCGTCAGCGATCGTCTTTCTGATCTCCAGGCTGCCGGGTTTCAGCGCGTTGACAAAGGTATTCTTATCCGTTCCTTCGCCGTCCTCATAGGTGATCGTGGGCGTCAGGGTCCCTTTGCCGTCCTTGTCCTTCATGACCACGGTGGCAATGATCGTCCGTCCGTCATAATCGACGGTCTTGTCGCTGCCGGCTTCCTCCGTGATCCGGTACTGATAGGTCCCTTCCCTGTCAAAGCCCGTGATCAGCCCGAAGGAGACTTCACCGGAAGCGGTATTCTTCGCGGTCTCACCGCCTGCCGCGGGCATCGGCGCGCCGTCGTCGGCGCTCAGGGTGAAGGTGAATTCTTCATCCGTCAGTTCCCGGCCGTTCAGGATCTTCGCCGCCTTCAATACGGCGCTTCCCTTCACGGAATATGTGTTCCGCGCCTCCACTTCCATTTCATCGGCGCTCACGATCGTTCCGGCTGCGGTGCCGTCCGGCGCTTCTTCTCCGTTATTGATCATCTTCAGCTTGAATCCGGGAAGCGCTTCCTCCGTCAGGGTATAGACCGCCCCGGCGGGAAGCTCTTTGATCAGGATCGTCTGCGACGCCTTCAGCGTGAAGCTCGCGCTGCCGTCGGTCACTGTCAGCTTTCCGGATCCGCCGTTCCCGTCATATTCGTACGCGAATTTGCCGCTCAGCGGTTTTCCGGCCGCGTCCGTCAGCTTCAGGCTGAAGGTGAACGCCTTGTCCGCCACGGCATCCGTTCCGTTATTCACGGTCTTGGATACCTTCAGGCCGCCGGGTCTGGTGGTGTTCCTGAAGGCCGGTACAGATGTGGTCAGCGGCTGGGTCAGGTCCTCATCGGAATAATACTTCACGGTGCTGCCCAGTTCATAGGCCGTTCCGCCTGCCTGCGTCTTTGCCGTTTTAGTCACTTTCACGGCGGCGTAATACGCGTTCGCGTCATAGAACAGCGTGCTGTCATTGCCCGCGGTCTCGGTGATCTTGTAGACAAAGGTCTTCTCATCATCATTCCCGAGATCATCCGTGATGAATGTCAGCGTGCCGAATACGGCTGAACCTGTGGCGCTGTTCCGTACCGTTTCCTCACCGGACGCGGGCATCGGCGCGCCGTCGGTCACTGCCGCCAGTTCAAAGCTGAACTGATCCGCTGCAGGCACTTCTCCGTCCAGCGTCTTGAGCGCGCGCAGGACCGCCTCCGTCTTTCCGGGCGTATATTCATTCGTGAGTTTCGCGATACTGGTTTCCTTTGATCTGATGACGCCCTTGTCATCCGTCTTTTCGATCAGCACCCAGCCGTCGGGCGTATCCTCCCAGACTTCATATTCGGTGCCGGCCGGCAGACTGAAGGTAATGACCTCATCCGGCAGGACCTTCACGATGAATCCGTCCTCCGTCAGCTCAGCCGTGGTGCTTCTCGGATCCCATCTGGCCGTCAGTGTGATGACGGTCGGGTCTGCCGCGTTGGTCCTGTTCACGTAATCCTTGTAGATCAGCGCGGGGATCGTTGTCACGCCGTCAACGGCATCAAAGCTGTTTGACAGGTCATCATCAAAGCCGGTCAGCGTATTCAGCGGCTTGCGGTAGGAGGAGGCAAACGAATAGCTTTCATCGACCGGCAGCAGCACATCCGGCATGGAGCCCGCGCCGCCGTTGGGATCGAATGTCAGCTTCACGGACCACTTGTTCCAGGTCCAGGTGCCGGGATTGGCGGCGGTGAACAGCTCATCATTGGTCCTTATGTCCGTTGTTCCGATCTTCACCCAGTTTCCGTCAAGCAATTCCGTCTTGTCCGGCGCGGCCGGGATCGCTTTCATGATCCTGAAGTTTTCCCCGATGGTGATCGTTCTCGCGCGGCTGATGACGGGCTCCGTCCCGTCATAGCTGAACAGATCGCCGAGATTCAGGTACTCCCAGTCGCCGCTCTTGGTCAGGATCGCGGAATAGCTCTTTCCGTTCAGGCTGTCCCAGTTGCTCAGATCCATCCAGGTCAGGCTGTCGCAGCCGTTGAACATATGTTCGAAATTGCCGCAGCTGGCGACGTTAAAATGGTTGACGTTCAGCTCCGTCAGCGCCTTACAGTTATCGAACATATACCACATGGATCCGCCGGCGCCCGTACCCACTTTGGAAGTATCGAACGAGCTGACGTCAACTTTGGTCAGCCCCTGACAGTTTCTGAACATCTCCGAAATATTGGTGACCTTGCTTGTATTGAAGCTGCTCAGATCCAGTTCGGTCAGCTTGTGACAGAACCGGAACATGCACTGCATGTTCTCCACATTGGAAGTGTCAAAGCTGCTCAGATCAAGGGACGCCAGATTGCTCTTGAGTGACGTATAGTCGGAGTTTGTTTCCACGCACATATCGAACATGTAGGACATGTCCGTCACTTTACCGGTCCTGAAGCCGGTCACATCCAGCGAGGAGAGCGCGAAGCAGTTTCTGAACATGCTCTTCATGTTTGTCACGTTTGTTGTGTCAAAATGCGAAACATCCAGAGCGCTCACTTTTTCACACTTTTCAAACATGCAGGACATGTTTGTTACGGATGACGTATTGAATCTTGACACATCCAGTGATGTCAATCCGCTGCAGTTGTTGAACATTCTGGACATGTTCGTGACCCTGGCGGTGTTGAAATGACTCACATCCAGCGATTTAAGGCCGACACAGGTCTCAAACATGCTGTCCATGTTCGTCACCAGGCTCGTGTCGAAATGCGAAACATCCAGTGATGTAAGGCTGGAATCGGCATAGAACATCCGGTTCATGTTCGTGACTTTGGATGTGTTGAAATGTGAAAGGTCAAGACCGTTCAACTTTCTGCAGAAGTAGAACATATAGCTCATATCCGTGACGTTGGACGTGTCAAAGTGGGAAACATCCACATACTCAAGGACCGCGCAGTTATTGAACATACCGGACATGTTCGTCACATTGCCCGTTCTGAAATGAGACAGATCCAGCGTTTTCAGTTTTTCGCAGCCGCTGAACATATAGGCCATGTTCTCCGCGCTGGATGTGTCAAAGTGGTCCACATCCAGGCTCTCCATCGAGCTGCAGCCGTAGAACATCATATACATATTGGTCGCGGAGGATGTGTCAAAACTGGAAAGATCGAGTGACGTCAGTCCGTTGCAGCCGTAGAACATGGACGACATGTTTTTGACAGCGGATGTATCGAACGTTGACAGATCCAGCGTGGTCAGCACCTTGTTTGTCACGCCTTCCTGCGTGAGATCGAACATGGCGACCATGTACACCACTTTGGAGGTATCCAGCATGGACAGATCAACGCTCTCCAGCATGTTCAGCGTATTGAACCAGTAAGCTGTGGTGTTCGGTTTGACCGCGCCGGCCATCGTGATCTTTTTGATCTTACTGTTATAGGTATTCGACGCCCAGCCGTTATCACCGCGCGCCCAGTTAAGATCCCGTGCTTCCTCAAAGCCGGTAAAATAGACGATATCGTTCTGTACGGACGGTTTACCGTCGGCAATGGGATTGAAAGCCGCTCCATACGGATTCCTGGGATTGTTCTCATCCGCCCGGAAAAGCGTCAGCGTTCCGTCCTTTTCCAGCATGGCATATGCTTTTCCGTTCAGAGCGCTGTCAGCGATATGGTACTGTTTGCTGATATCCGGCGTCGGTACCGAAGCCGGGGCGGGCGTGACCGGGGCGTCGGTCGTCAGCGGGACCGGCGTCAGGATCGTCAGATCCCTCATTGCCGGCTGTTTGACTGCCGCCGCGGCGGACGGAGAAGACGGGTACACCGGACCCGGCGTCGGCGCCGGCGCCGGCGCGGTGCTGGGATCGGTGCGGGTGTATTCCAGCGAATCCGGCAGATCCTCGCCCGCCAGCTTTACATGGAAGGTGAATTCCTGGTTCGGATTGGCCATCTCTCCCTGAACCTTCTTCAGAAGCTGCAGTTCGCCGCCCTCCGGCTTGTTGATGAACACCGGCGTGACTTCTTCGGTCTTTCCCTGCTCAGTGATGCTTTCCTCGAAGCTGATGGTTCCGTCACCGCCGTCGATCAGCGTCAGGGTATAGACATAGGCCGTTTCGGAATAGATGACCGTCTCATCCGTGCCGGCCTGTTCCTTTACCAGGAAGGTGATCCTGGCCGGCTCGTCGGTCTCGGACAGGTCATCCTGTGTAAAGGTGATCTCATCAAAGGTGACGGTCCCGTCAGCGGCGTTTTTCTTTGTCTGGATCGGGGTGTCCGGATCATCCCGGTACAGTTCAAAGGTGAACTCCTCCTCTTCCAGATCACGTCCCTGCATGACCTTCCAGGCTTTCGGCGCCCACTGGCCCGCGGCGGTATAGGTGTTTTGGAAGATCATGTGCTGCGGATCGGTCGCGTCGGAGCCGTCCGCGAGCTTCGCGGTGATGATCAGGGTGCCGTCACCCGCGTCCGACACGCTGACGAAAACGGAATATTCCGTTGTGTCATAGCCGTATCCGCTCTTGCCCGGTTTATCCTCTTTCACGATATACCGGAAGGTCTTTCCGACGTCCGCCTCGGTATAGCGAAGCTCACCGAAAATGAACCCGCCTTCACTGGTGATCTCGCCGGTCTGCGCGTGCTTTTCCGTTTTTTCGGGTTCTTCGTTGTAACTGCTCAGAATGACATCGCCCCTGGTGGGACTGCCTTCGGTATCGTCAATGATCGAGAACCGGAACTGCCGGCTCTTCATCGCGCGGCCGGTGATCTTTTTTGTCGCCCGGAGCGAGATGCCGCCTTCAGCCTTATAGGTATTTTCAAAAGCGGCTTCCGCGGTCTTGCCGACCCGGACCGAGCCGGTATCGCCGGTCCTGCCGGTCTGGGTATAGCCGTCCCTGATCATTTCCTCGATCCGGTAGGTGCTTTCGGAAGGCAGACCCTTCACAACGATCCGTTCGTCCGCCTTCAGCGTGAACCGGGTACCCGTGGAGATGGTGCCGGTACGGACCGGATCAGCGGCCGAGCCGGAATATACCGCGTAATCATAGCTCCCTGCCAGGGGCTCGGGCTCAGTCTGTCCCGGCTGCAGCTCGGCAAAGAGCGTCAGCGTGAAGGTAAACTCCGTACCCTGTGCCGCGTCGGTGGCTTTCAGCACGGTCTTGCCGATGCTCAGATCGCCGAAGGGATAATAGCTGTTCGTGATCTTCCCGTATCCATCAGCTTCGGCTGCATACTTCGGCACATATTCTTCCTCGACCGTATAGACATACTCCCGGCCGGTCTCATCATACTTGTCCTTCTCACCGAAGTCCCAGGTCCATTTACCGGCGGAATCCGGCGTGACGGCCCGTTCCTCGTTCTCCATCCGGACACCGTCCCGGCACAGGTACACCGTTACGGAAGCCGGGCGGACATTGGCCGCGTTGCCGTCGTCATCCCAGATCTTTTCGCCCTTCAGCGAGACCTGCTCATTGGGGTGTCTGTTGGTCAGGACATACTGATCGGCTGCCCGTCTGGCAACGGTCAGCTCATATCCGGCTATCGTGCCTTCGTCAAAGCTGTAGAGGAAGGGGGTACCGTCCGGATCGGTCAGCGGCACCTGCAGGAAAACCGCCTTCCATCCGTTGGTCTCGTCCAGCGTGACCGTTCTCGGCGCTCCTTTTCCGTCCGTCACGACTTCAGGATCGGCAGTGCTGCCCACGCGTTTCCGCATCAAAGTGACCGTGACGTTTTCCGGACGTATCTTATCGTGGTCGGCATTGTCCATCCAGATCTTGCTGACTTCAATATACTCCGGCAGGATACCGACACGGGTATAGTCATTGCGGATCATGCGGTATTCGCTCGTGCCGCCGCCGTTGACATTTTCCTGTTCACAGCACATACGCGTATTGTTGAACGCGTACATGTTGTTTTCCTTGTCCAGCGCTTTTTCCCAGTCGACTTCACCGTCCGTCACATGGGCATAGGCGCCCTTCGCGTGCCAGGTGTCCGGATCACCCTCGTCATCCGGAGCGACCATGTGCAGATAGGCGTTTACGGCTTTGCCGGGCTGCAGGATAAAGGGGGACCCGTCCTTCGCGGTGCCCGCGTCTATGGCGATCGCCGTGACATTCACGCCGTCCGGAACCGTCCAGTTTCCGTCGGCATCAACGGATGCTTTTTTCCACGCGCTGTTTGTCAGGTCATAGTAGCCGGACTTGAACAGTGCCGTCTGCTCGTCATATGTCATGCCGGGCGTGGAATCGGCAAACTGCAGGTCATCCAGGGTCGCGTAATACACGACCGGCGCGATGCCGGCGCTGATCATATCGCTGACATCAACGCTGACCAGCGTACCGCGCCACTGTCCCTTGCCTTCCCAATCCCCCGAGAAGTCCTTCTTGGCCTGTATGTCATTATAATCCGAGGTCTTCGAAGCGTCGGAAGCCGGAATATGATAGTTTTCGATCGTATCAAACAGGACGATATTGCTGGTCCGGGTCGTCTCACTGGAGGCCGCGCGCAGCCTGTAGGTATACCCGTGACCTTCGTAGACCGTGACCTGCGTCTGCTCGTCAAGGCCCTGGGTCCACATCCCGTCCATGTCATCGCTGACGTCCTTCCGGACACCGGTCACCGCGTAGGTGTTCAGGTCCAGCGTCGTTCTGACCTTGCCGTAAACGAACCGGTTCGCGCCGGCGGCGGTATTCGGATCCAGCCCGGTCATGGCAGCGGCGATATCATCCGGCATGGTCGGAGTCAGTGTGTTCATTCCGCCCCTGGGGTCATCGGGTTCGCCCTGCTGCCCCTTAAAGGTGCCCAGCGTATCGTTCGCCAGTGTGTCCACCGTCGTTTCAAAGGCGATATAGTTCTCCACCGTTTCCCCGAGATCTTTCATATCTTCCCAGGAATAGACCGCGTCAAAGGAGATCGAGATCGTATCCTGATACCCGTTCCCGTCCTTACTCATGGTGACCGCGGGCTTCAGGTCAGCCAGCACCACCAGCAGTGTGCGTCCGGTTCCGCGGTAGTCTTCAACCGTATAAAGACCGGTGATCGCGTCTCCCGCGCGCAGCGCGACGGTATCCAGGACCGGCGCCACCCCTTCCGGAAGCAGATCATACCATACACCGGAGGTCTGCGCGGGAATAACATCCGCCGCGACAGCCTCGTCATACTCGCTGCGGACACTCAGGTTGCTCTTCTGCAGCATATCCGCGCTGTAATGCAGAATGGCCCGCTGGTTGTCAACATCGTTGTCTCCGCCTTCGGAAACACTTCTGGAGTCAAAGCGGATCTTCTTGGTCAGGCTGACACCGTAGCCGGCACCCGCGATCGTGGCGCGGGAGGTATCAAACGCGCCGCTGACCACCTGATGACCGCCATCCTCCGGAGACGTGACCCAGCCATAGGCATCCATGCTGACATCGTTCTTGAACTTCGTTTCGGGAGCATCGCTCTGATCAAACAGTTCCGCGGCGATCTCCTTGTTGCTGTCGCTGGGCTTCAGCATGACAGTGGGATAGACGGACCACACCACGCCGGCCAGCCTGCAGTTATCCACGGACTTTCCGTCATATACATTACTGGTGAAAGCCGTGCGGACATCGGTGGTGTTATCCGGGAAGGTCACGATGTTCTCCGCGGTCGTCACACCGGAAGCGACTTTTTTGAATTCCATGGGACCCGTTCCGTCCGTGCCCCAGACGGCGACGGCGGCAAGCGTCCACGATTTTCCGTCATCCTGCGAATACCAGACCTCAAGGTCCGGGGTACCGAGCGTTTCCGCCTTATGCTGCGGCGGCACATCGTCTTCCGATGTCTGGGAATAATCCCCGTAATAGGCATAGGTCACCTTCGGCTTCTCCACGCGCAGGCTCCGGATAGAGAAGTCCTCCGCGGTCAGCGGTGTCGTGCCGAAATTGAAGAAGGTCTGATAATCCGTGGTCACCTGACGCCAGCCGAGTTTTCCGAAGTCATCCTCCGTCAGGTCAAGCGCCGCGATCTCCGCGTCGGTCTTCGGGCGGCCGGCGGCGGTGTCAAAGGTCTTGTCGCTGGTCAGCTGCCAGCCGAAGCCGCGGGTCTCCAGTTCGAAGTGCATCTCCACTTCCCGGTCCATCAGCAGCTGGTTCAGGCCGTAGCCATACGGATAATCCTTGGTGATGCTGTCATTCAGCGCGTATTTTCTCTCTGTGTACTTTCCGATCCCGAAATTGGGGTTGCCGGGAGCCCGCCAGGTAATGGGAGAATAGATGGCTTTCGCGTCGGCCTCCGCCGTCGTGACCTTTTTCAGATCCTCTCCCTTGCCGCGGTTCGCGTCAGCCACAGCGGCGTCGGTCTCCGTCAGGGTCCAGACCACGTGGTTTTCCATATAATAATGGATATCGCCCCCGTCCGGATCCGGCGGCATATCGCTCTTTTTATACGCGGACCAGAGATACACGGCATGGTCATAGCTTTCCGTGGTATCCTCATGATACAGGTTTTCAGTCACCCCGGCCGCGTAATCGGCATCCGGGGAAACAGGCGTGATCTCCTGATCGGCCGGGATATTCTCACTGCCCAGCAGGATGCCCCCGGTCGCGGTCACTTTATTGCCGCTTTCATTCAGATAATAGGCATCCATCAGGGTGTCTTCCATATCCAGGGAGAAAGGCTGGCTGCCTTTATGGTACACATAGGTATACCAGCGGACATATACATATTCATCCGGATCGGCACCGGCGGGCAGGTTCGCCAGCAGTGAGGCCGGGACCGCGCCCTTCGTATCGGCATAGCTTTCATAGAATTTGCAGGCCTTCACATCGCTCGTGATGGTCTCGATCGTATCCACCTGAGCGTTGATCCTGTTGCTGTCATAGTCAATGATATGCCCCTGATTGGTCACGACCTCCACATGCGCCTGCAGGAACTCGCTCTCGCTCATATCCACAAGCTCGTGCGGAAGGACATCATTCACGCTGAACTGGAACATGAGCGCGCTGGTCGCCCCGATGGTCCGGGTATTGGTCAGCACATAATTTCCGTTGATCAGCTGCCAGTTGAATTCACCGTTCGTCTTCGGCGCCTTCGGTACAGACAGGTCCATGCCGCCGATCAGGCCGCCGGCAGCCGTGCCGTCACCTGAGGGATCGATCTCACGCCCGTGCCAGATCCTGGCCGGGATCGTGATGGTGATCTCTCCGGGCTCATAGTCATACTGGCCGGAAAGCTGAACTTCCACCTGGAACTTCATGCTCAGCGGATCATCCGTGGGCGCGGAAAGATAGAGATGAGCCTTGTCGCTCAGCTCATCCGCCGGCGTTGCCTCACCCTCCGCGGTCGTCGCGCTGTCATCCGTGAGCCAGAAGATCGTAACGCCCTCGATCTTGGAGCCGTCGCGCTCATTGTTGGCAGCGGCCGCTCCGGCTACGAGAAGGATCACCGTCAGCAGCACCGCGATAAACGCGCTCAGTTTTCCGGTCCGTCTGTTCATACCGATCTCTCCGATCCTATGCGGATTTCATATACATAGGCTGTCTGCGCATATGTATACACTATATATGGTATCAGAATAAGCGCAAGCATGTGTTAAAATTGTGTTACATTTCCAGTTTTTTTCAGTTTTTTTTAAATTTTTTCGGGTTTTGGGGCAACGGACCCCGATATCTGACGGCTTACATCGTATCATTCCGGGCAGGATACGGCTGAGCGTATCCGGACAGTCAGACGGCACCGCCCTTTCCGATGGGCGGTGCCGTGATCATTATTATTTATTATTATTCACAAAACAGACTTGCTCTCATCGACCGGACTTTCCGGCAGTCTTCATGCCGCACACAGTCAGGCACACCGCTCCCGCCAGCAAAAGCAGCCACAGGTATGGCTGTGTTCCGTCCCCTGTCGGCGGGATCGGCCGGGGCGTCGGGGTCGGCGTCGGAGTGGGTGTAGGGGCAGGAGTAGGAGTAGGTGTAAAAGGTGTAGGAGGTGTAGTAGGTGTAAGGGTCGGCGTCGGCGTCGGAGCGGGAGTAGGCGTCGGGGTGGGTGTAGGTGTAGGTGTCGGAGTCGGGGTCGGTGTCGGCGTCGGGGCGGGACCGAACACCGCGGCCAGATGAACTCTCTTTCCCGCGATCAAAGTCCGCGGGTTCAGGCTGTTCAGCTCACCGGTATCCTCATCCCGCCAGTGTTCGAATACCTCGGCACTGCTCCCGGGGATCGCCCTCAGCGTCAGCATATCCCGGTAAAAAACGGTGTCGCCCGGTTTCCAGCCGGCGACGGACGCGCCCGTGCTGCCTTCAACCGTGATCAGGACATCGCTTTCCATCACGGCGAAGCGCGCCATGATCAGCCTTGAGCGATCCGCTTTCCGGGTATACGGATTCGCCGCGGAAAGGAGCACGCCCCCGTCATACCAGCCTTCAAAGCGATAGCCTTCCTCCGCTTCCGCGGAAAGCAGGATGTCGGTCAGATATGGATAGACCCCGGATCCGGACGCGGTTCCGCCTGTTCCCGCCGCAACGGTGATCTGCACCGTATCCGGCACATAGACCGCCGTGAATGTCCTCGTGATCAGCTTTCCGGAGGTATTCCTCTCCGGTGTGAATGTACAGGTATCCTCACGGGTCACCACAGTCCCCGCTTCGTCCTCCCAGTGATCGAACCTCCACGCGCTTCCAAGCAGATTATGCGCGGTCAGCCTGACAGGCGTACCGGAAAAGACGGTCCTGAAGGGCTCAGTGTCCGCCGTACCGTTTTCCATCGTGACCCATGAGCCCGGCGCCTGACCGTCCGTTTTCGCTATGACCTTCGTCAGGTCATAGCGCGTCACAGCCGTCACACGGCTCTCTCCGGCCGGAAGCCGGAAGGTAAAAGCATAATCGTCTTCTGATGTGAAAACGCCTTCGGCGGTCTGTCCGTTCAGCTCCCAGTGATCGAAAACATACCCTTCGGCGGTATCCGGCGCGGCATGCGCTGTCACCGTATCGCCCGCGCTGCCGTAAAAGACCGTCCTGTCTGGATCATTGCCCGTCCAGGCCTTCCCTTTGCCCCGGACGCCGGCCGCCGCGTAATCCGGAAGCACGGGCTTTCCCATGATCACCAGTATGACGCGGGCATCCTTCCGCATCACCAGCTTCAGCTCATTCGTTCCGGCCAGATATTCGCCGGTATCCGCGTCCTGCCATCCGAAAACAAGCCAGTGGTCCGGGTCCGTCAGCGCGGCGGTCAGCGTGACCTCGCCGCCGGCGGGGATGCTGCCGCCCGCCGGAGATACGGATACCGAAGCATACGGCGAGACCGCGGCGGAAGTGATCCCGCCGTCCTCCGATATCAGCGTTTCCAGTATATACCGCGCCTCCATCCGCGCCGTGAAAACGGAATCGCCGTTCACGGGAACGACCGCCGTTTCCTGATCGGAGATCTTCGTATCGCCGAGATACCAGCCGGTAAAGGTATGCCGTGTTTTATCGTAATCACCGGCTGTCAGGGTGACAGAGTCCCCCTTCCGGACCGTGACCTGCCCGGCCGGGCTCCGTTTGCCGTAGATCAGCGCCGGGGACGCGGCGTTCTCAGGATCGCATACGGCCTTCGCCGTGCATGCTTCCGCGATCGCCATATACCGGATGTCCGACCCTGCCAGCGCGGCGCGGATCGCGCTGTCCGTCAGCGGAACAAAGAAAGGATCGGAGCCGTCGGAAGCCTCACTCATCACAGCGGCAAAGCCGGACGGCAGATTGCTTGCAAACAGGGGCAGCGCGTCCGCGTCGGCCAGCCGTGCGCCTTCCGTAACGCGAAGCACCGTGTCATATTCCGCGCAGTACGGGTCAAATTCCACCAGGCCGCTCTCATCCGCCTCAATTGCCCGGCCAGCGCCGGTGATCGATCCACCGTTGATATACACGTGCCCATGATCCGTGATCCTCAGGGCCGGTCTGTTTTCCGGTCCGGTCAGGGACGCGTTGTTCTGAAGATGGAACTGAGATCCCGCGATCAGAAAGCACCCGACCGCGGAGGCGTCATCCACAACTGCCCCGATAAAGCTGATCTCCAGCTCCCGGTCCTTTATTTCCAGCCGGCTGTCATTATATGCCTGCATCGTCTGAACAGCATACAGGCCCGCGGGCTTTTCGCCCGTGACCGAATCCGAAACGAAAGAGCCGCGGTCATACAGATACAGCTCTTTCAGATCCAGCGACCAGTTGCCCCGGCTCTGCCGGAAAGTGCCGTCCTGACGGATCTCCAGCCTGCCGATGTCCGCGTTTCCGTCCGCGTTCACCCGCGCGCTGTCCAGGATCCGGATATCCCCGGTAAAGTCAAAGCCGTCAGCCGTCAGCAGCGCCGAATCCATCAGCGTCAGGGTGCCCGACCCGTTCATCAGGGAAGCATTCATTCCGGAATCATCCGCCAGAGAGACATTGCCGTACACGCCCAGCAGATCCGCGTCCAGCATGCTCCCGCCCGAGAGAATGGGATTGTTCTGCAGGATCACCTGCGATCCCTGTATCCTTGAATCCTTGATCTTACAGCTGCCCTCCGCCATCAGATCGGCAAGCAGGGTACATCCAACCACGGTGGAATTCCCGGTCAGCCAGATCAGCGGAAGCCCCTTCTTGCCATGCACATACGTATTTTCCAGCTTCAGCCCGGCCGCACCCATCAGAAAAGCGCCCGCTGTTCCGGGCACACCGGAAAAGGTCACCGTACAGCCGGTGATCTCCACCTTGCTCTTGTCCGACGGCATCAACAGGAGACCGCCGTCCAGCCGGATCTCCGATATGCCGCTGACCTTCAGAGTGCCGCGTTTCGCGCTCATCGAGAACACATACGGTGCTTCGGAGGCCTTGACCCCGTTCAGATCATGACAGATGATCGTGCCGGTCCCCGCGCTGTCCGAGATCGTCAGGGAGCCCTGCACCGTTACAAAGCCATTTGTTTTATTCTCCTCGTTATGTAAAAAGATCAGATGATGCCCGTTCAGATCCAGATCGACATTATTCCCGATCCAGCGGTCGAACTCCTCATCATACTCGGAATAGATCTGCCATTCCGTATCTATGCGTATATCGTTCTGCAGGATATAGCTCCCGCTTTTCAGTCTTCCTCCGTGAAAATCGTCCGTCAGGTTGGTCCGCCCTCCGTCCGGCGATTCCGCGGAAGCGAAGGCGCTGAGGCACAGCAGGCACAGCAGCGCCGGAAGCAGCAGCAAGCGCCGGATGTTCATTTCGCGCGCTCCCTTCTCCGTTCACACAGCCGGATGAGCAGGACACAGGCCAGAAGGAACGCCGTCAGCCATCCCGTGAGATCGGCCGGATCGCCGGTCAGCGGCGGCACCGGCACTTTTTCCACCGTCAGGCAGGCGTTTTCGGACACCACCCGGGATCCGGCCGCGTCCACAGCCACGCAGCGGAACAGGCGGCCGCTGTCAGCAAGGGCTGCCCGGTCGATCGTCAGGGTGCTTCCCGCGGCGCCGTCGATGTTCGTCCACGCGGAAGAGCCGGGACGACAGGTCTGCCATTGCCAGGTATACGGCTTCACCCCGCCGCGGGCCGATACCGTGAAGGAAACAGCGGTGCCTTCCTTTACCGTCTGGCTCTGCGGCTGCTCCGTAATGCGGAACAGGTCGTTCGTGTTCAGAATGGTCTCATTGTTCGCCTCCAGCGCCTCCGTCCCGTCGGAGGAGACCCGCAGGATCAGGGCATCCGACTTCATTCCGGCCGTCAGCGTCTCCAGCGGCAGATCCAGGACCGCGGTCCAGGTCTCATCCAGCACGAAGTCCTTCCCCAGCGGCACGGTATAGGTCGGAATATCCTCTGAAGCGGCATAGGCCCGGATCACGATATTCTTCGCGGGCACCATGGCATTGTTGCGCAGCGTCATATGGACGGATTCCGTTCCGTCCGCGTTCGTACGGAGCACGGCCTCTAGATCCAGATCCACCCCGTTATACGCGGTCTTCGCGACTTCCAGCTCCGTTGTCTTCGCGAACCGGGAGAACAGGTCCGTACCGGAATTGGCGGGCAGCATGCCGCCGTCCGAAACGGAATACACGGGAGTGATCTCCGTTCCCTCCGCCATGCCCAGCACAGCGGTCACAGAAGTGCCTGCCTGAAGCGTTCCGGAGGATGCCGGAACCGTACCGAAGCGGACCGCGTGCCGCCGGTCGGCATCCTGCAGCCCCGGTGCCATATCCATAGTCACCGTGACGGTGTTCCCGCTCCGGAGCGGCGCGGGCGCGCCCGCCTCCCAGCCCCGCAGGTCCGTTCCCCAGGCCGCCATGGCCGAAAGGGCCTCCGTGCCGTCCGTGCCGCGAAGGCGGATCGCCTGCGTGGACAGGGATGTCAGGGTCGCCCGCAGATCCACGGAGTGATCTTCCGTATTGGGCACGCTGAAGACCGCGGTAAAGCTCTTTGACTTACCGGGCATCAGGTACCTTGTGGAAGCCGTGCGCAGTTCCCTTTTCCCGGAAGCGTCCGCCGATTCGGTGAGCCAGTATGACGCGGAATCATCATCAAACATGCCGGTGTAAGCCGCGACGGCGGCATATCCCTTCTGCTCCAGGATCTCTCCCATTCCGTCCCCGTCACTGTCCGTGTCGGTATAGACCCGGGTCAGCGCCGCTTCCGGATCGGTAAAGCTATATTCCGTATCCATCAGAGATGCCCCGGTCGCGGTGTTCGTAACGGACATTTTGAAGCCGGAGATCGGCACATTGCCGTCGTTGTACACCGTAAAGAACAGGCTTACATCCCCGCCGGGCTTGATCGCCGGCGTTTCCAGCACAAAGTTCTGGAAGTTCAGATCCATCACTTCGCGCATGGTGAAGGCAATGACATTGGCCTCCTGCCCGGAAGCCCCCGCCGAAGCGGGCTTCGTATCCTGCAGGATCACAACGCGGCTCTGCGCGCCGTCATTGAAGACCGTCAGACCGGAAATGTTCCGGTCCACAGGCATCATATCATCACGGCGGTCCATGATCGCCAGCGTATACGGCTGCGTCCACAGGCCGTTCGTCTGATCATAGAGCATGGCACGCATCCGGTAATAGGCGTATTCCCTGCTTTCCGGATCATAGGTCTTCTTTTCTTCCTCGCTGAGCTGGTTTCCGGACGGATTGAACAGCTCGATCCAGTACAGCATATAGGTGCCGAAGCTGAAGTCGGCAACGGCGTTCGGCTCCATGCCCTTCACATCGTAGGCCTCATATCCGTCGACCTTCAGGCTCCCGCCGGTCCGCGATATATGGATGCCCGTCAGTCCGGTATCAAAGCAGGACGAATCCGCGGTGCTGTTCGCCTCATCCAGCACCTGACAGGTCGCCGTAACGAAATCATGCCCCCGGCCGTCCGGACGGACGTTGATGCCCAGGATCCCGTAAGGCACCGTAAAGACGCCGGTCGAACCGAGCGCGGCGCTCACAGTCGCCGGGATCTCGGTGGTGGCGATCACGGTATCCGTTCCGCCGTTCTCCGCCGCCGCGCGCGCGACCAGCGCGGTCATCTCGCCCCGGATCGGCAGCTGCAGTTCCTCATTATCCAGCAGCACCAGCGCGTAGGCCGTCAGATCCCGCCCGTCCGTGAAAACGCAGCGCAGGGACTGTGTGCTTCCGTATTCGAACCAGGCCGTGCCAAGACAATCGGTATCATTCCAGAATTGCTTATACGCGGGCGTGACGGTTGTTTCATCCGTCACGAGCGGCGTAACAAAGTTCACCGTATCGGACGCGAAAGTAAACGGCAGCGTGTACATGGCGACACGGTTCTGGTCCGTTTCCCAGTAGCACAGACCCAGCTTCTTTTCCGTTCCGTTTTCTGTCATGCAGAGGTCAACGGCGGAATAATAATCCCGGCCGAGGCTCAGCGTGACCGTCGTGCTCTGATCCCCGTTCGCGACAGGCCGGAGCTTTCCGTCCGCTCCCGGCGTATAGAAGCTCAGACGCATCCGGGTGCGTTCGGCTCCGGGCAGCTCCGTTTCCGTTTTCTGCGGCTCCTCGCCTTCGATCTCGAAAGTGATCTCCTCGGTGATCCACTGATCCTGGATCAGCTCGGCGACCGCGACCAGCCCCTGATCCTCCAGTGCGGCCACGGCAAAGTCATAAACGCGATCGGTTCCCCCGCTCCCGCTCAGTTTCAAAGAAGATGCCGCGTCATCGGCCCCGTTGTCCAGGCGCATGGAGGACACACCGTCGCCGTTCAGCCAGAACCCGTAGACCTTACCCGAAACGGAAGCCGTCTTGATCGACGTGCCGCCCGCGGGGATCGTTCCCATCATGTTGGAATCGTCCAGCGTCACACGCGACGCGCTGTCGCCGGTCTCCGTCTGCGGCGTGATATCCGCCTCATCCGACGCGGCATCCCCGAAGGATGTCAGCGTGGGGCTGTCTTTGGGATATTTCGCGATCGTTCCGCTGACAATGGTATATTTGAGGCTCACGAGCCAGAACCTGAGCACCACGGCCACGCCTCCGCCCAAGCTGACCGAATCCAGTTTGAATCCGCCCCAGTTATCCCCCACAACGAGAGTAAGCGCTCCTTCCAGCCAGCCCTCCATCCCGAAGGTGAGCCATTTCACATCCACCCCGCCGAACACCGTGAACTTCACGCCGAGCATGATCACGAAGCCGCCGACAAGAGTCGTATCACCTGAGAGAGACTTTTTCCCGAGATAGTCGGAAAAAGCTTCCTCCACGGCCTGCCGGTCATCTTCCTTGATATTGGTTTTCGAATAGATCGACAGCTTCAGCGCGAACCCGACACTGAACCCAAGGCCCAGTTTGATACAGAATGGCGGAAACTCGGGAATGGGACGGAAAGTCCAGGAAAGATCCGTATGTAACGTAAACAGAACTTCAAACGTACCGCGGACCACGCTTCCTTCCGTCGGAGTAGGCAGCCATTCAAAGCCCCCGCATACTGTCAGGTTGGCTCCGAACGTAGCGCCGAAGATCCTGTTTTTTTTGTCCGGCTGACCCTCTTCCTGATCCCCGGCAGCCTTTTTGATCTTCATGGATTCCCTGAATTCGTCCCAATTTTCTTTCTCCAATTCGTAATCCTGTGGTGTCAGTTCTTTATACGTGGCCTTGTTTTGCGCGTCGATGTCCCGGACGCCCGTCGCACCGCCGCCGATCCCGAAAAAGACATCGCCGTGTACGGTGTCGTACACTGCCACACGGAAGTCATTAAGGGGATTGTCCACTCCGATATCAAACCCCATACCTATCGACTTTTTTATGTCAAAGTGGAAATTCAGGAACTTATCAAACAACTTGTCAAAGCCGGTATCCGTCAGCACGGGCGCCTGCGCTTTCGCGATCTGCAGATCCAGATTCGGCTTCACTGTCTCGGACACCGTCTGTCCGTTCCAGGTGCCCGATACCGTAACGGAAACGGAATCCCCGGTTCCGTAGCGGAACATGGAGCACCAGGCATCCGATATATCCAGCGTCAGCAGTTCCGTGCCGCTCACCTTCAGGTCCTTGAATTCGAAGGCCTTCGACAGCGGCTTATTGGTGGTCAGATCGGTATAGCTGACCGTCACGGTCAGGCTGCCGCTGCCCGGTACCATTCCCATGAGCACCTGCGAACGTATCTTCTCCTTATTACTGATATTGCACAGGATCTGACCCTGCTCGTACATACATTCGGCATTCGCGAAAAGGATCCCGGCGATGCCGCCCTGCCCGTCTTCCTTTTTCAGATAGATCTCCCGGATGTCTCCGCCGGTCGCCCGCCGGGAAAGGACCGCCTGCGCGCGGTATCCTTCCTTCGCCACAGAATAGCAGAGCTCAAACTCATTCTTGTCATTCATGGTGAAGTTGCTGAGCTTGAAAACGACGGAACCCCTCGTTTTATCCGTGTCATCGGTCAGCGCCGAGGCCGCCGTTCCCGCGATATCCGCTTTCTTTTTCCGGTCATAGCCCCAGATCCGGACATCGGCGCCGCCGAGAGGCGTCTTCTTTTTGTCCTTTTCGGACGCGGGCTGCTCCTCGTAAACGTTGAACGCGATCTCATCCCCGTGCACGATGAGGACGGTAAAATCCTTACCCGCGGACCCCTGCAGCGACAGCCCCAAAGAGCGGGCCTTGTCCTCCCGCACCGCCTGACGGACCACCGAAACGCACGCGTCCGCGTGGAGAACATCCTCCGCGGTCCCGGCCGGCGCTCCGACGGCGGAAAGACGGTCCTCCGCCTGATGAAGCTCCTGTTCCGCGGCCGCCGCGCGCGCCTCCCAGTCCGCATGGTTTTCAGTAACGACCGCCGTGATCTTCCGGATCACTTCATACTGTTCCCGTATCTTGCTGTACGCCCGGGCTTTCTCCTGCCAGGACGCGGTCTGCGAGCCGGCGATGCCGCTCAGGCGGTCGATCTCATAGCGGGCTTCCCGCAGGGCATTGGCGTAGCCGCCGATCTCCAGCTGCAGGGCTTCGATCGTCAGCGTTTCCGCGCCGACCGGGCTGAAATCCGCCGCCGCGGTCCGGCAGTCCGGATCCTCCGACGCGTCCAGCAGCTGCAGATCCCGGTTCACCGTTACGGTATGGTCCATCGCCCGGGCCAGATCCTCATCCAGAAACCGGTCCAGCCATTCCCCGATCTGAAACGCGTCCATAGCCGCCGATACGCGCTGACCTGCATGCAGCGGAACGGGCGACTCCAGCCCGGCCGCCTTTCTCACGGACGTCAGCGTCAGCCCGGATCCGAGATAGGTCGCCTCCAGCTCGGCGGCCGAAACAGTCAGGCTGTCCGCGTAGGTCCCCGCCACATTCGCCGCGCCGGCGGGCACGGTCTGTAAAAGCACGCAGACCGTCAGGACCATGCAGATCATTCTACGAACAAAACCGTGCTTCATCGTCATTCCCTCCCGGAAAAACGGGTCGTCAGTCAAAATCGTAATAGATCCTCAGCGCGGATGTATCCGCCTCGATCTCATATTCCGAAGCCCATTCCGGGATCATCGGAGCCAGCCGGTCCGTGATCTGGATCATCCGGCGGATCAGCTCCCTGTCGCTGTCTGTCAGCGGATATTGCCCGTTCTTTCCCAGGTCCTCCAGCCGGCAGAAAAGGAGAATGCCATTTTCGGTATACAGCGGTTCGCTGACATCCCCTGCCGCGCCGAGCGGACTGATGACCGCTTTCATCTCATCCGTCCAGACCGCGCTTTCCGGATGGAACAGATAGCCCGGATCGCTGTCCCGGCCTCCGTCCTCCTCCGTGCTGTAAAGCCGGATCTGGCTTTCGAAGGAATCCCCGGATGAAAGATGCGCGCGGATCTCCGAAACGGTATCCCCAAGGCTCTCCGTTATGGCCGCGACGGCGGAATCGCGGCGGTCCCGCGCCGCGTCCCGCGCGGAAAGCGCTCGGTTGTAGGCGTCCCGCTCCGCGGTCTGATCGGTATTTCCCAGAATGGCGACCCGCGCCAGCGTATCGTAAGCCGTCTGCAGGGCGTCCTCCGCATCCTTCAGCGCGGTCTCCGCCTTTGCGGCTTCCTCCGTCAGTTCTCCCTCCGGGGGCAGAGGCAGCACGATATACTTGACATAGAACATGCCCTCCGGCACATAGGCGCTGCCGCCGCCGCCGTACAGGATCTCCTCCTCGTACAGGGGAACGTTTCCCTCATAGCGGAGGCGGTCGGGCTCCACGTAATTGACGGTATAATATTCCCGGATCTCTTCATCCGTCACATCCTCCGGCGGGAAGCAATGATCCGCCACCCGCGCGCGCAGAACAAAAAACAGCTGTTCATCATACAGCGTATCCGCGTCATAGCCCAGCGCCTCAAAGGACCGGGTGATCTCCGCGTCAGTGAATTCCTGCCCGGGATAAGCCTCCTCCAGCTGCTCCCGCGCCTGCTGCCACAACTCTTCATACTTTTCGCGCGCGGATGCGCGGAGCAGCTCCAGTTCCTGATCCGTGAGGGTATCCAGCCCCCATTCCGCGGCTTTGTCTTCAATGACGGAACGGGAAACGAAATAATCCACGGCGCTGTCGATAAAATACTGCTCCGTCAGATCCTTCCGGTCCAGCCCGGACGCCTCATACGCGCTGACGATCGCCAGCGCGTTCTGATTCAGATAGGTCTCCACGGCGCTCAGCGTATAGCGATGCTCACCGACGCGGAGGATCACCGGGTCCTCCTCCGCCGCGGCGCACACCGCAAGGCACAGGATCATGCTGAAAAGGAGCATCGTATACAGTATTTTTTTCATAACTGTGATCCGCCTTTCAGGGAAAAAAGGTCCTACTATATGTTGTGTCCGATTCATATCCAAATTACATTATATATCCTTCATAACGATTGTCAATTTTTCGGCGCGAAAAGAAACACACGAAAAACGCGTATCCGTCCGGCGGGTCTTCAGGCAGCGCGGCGGGAACCCGGTATGATTGACAAACCGGCTTTCATCATTTACGATACAGGTCATCAGCCTGTCATCGGTTTCCATGATACCCGACGGATAACGCGGGTATGCGATGAACTCAGACCGGATCAATGGAAAGGCGGTGCCGCCGTGAAAAGAACCGCTGCGCTCATACTCGCCCTGATGCTGGCGCTCCTCTGTCTGCCGGCATACGGGGAAACAGTCTCCGTGTCCGCGCCCGAAGTGAAGAACGCGGAGCTGCCTCCGTTCAGTGTCCGCTGGGAGCGGTCCAATGATTACTATATTCTGATCGCTGCCTGGCAGGAAAACGGGCACGATCTGGAGCTGTGCGTGACCGGGCTGCCTGAAAAGCTGACCGACGGGCAGATCCGCCTGCTTCTGAACGCGGTGCGGCAGGGCAAGACCGCCGTTTTGTCCGGCAGCGGCCTGATCGACGCGGAAAAAACGACCCACAATCTGCCGCTCACAAACGGCATAAAGCTTTTCACCGACAGCGACGCGGATCAATGGCCCGATTCACTGCATTGCTGGGCATCCTCCGTTTCGGACATGCTCGAACTGACAGGCTGGATCCGGTATGCCGCCGAAACGGACACCGGCCGGACATTCGGCAATGAGGATGATCTGTTCGGTTTTTTCAACCGCGCGTTTGTCAACGACGGCGCGTTTCAGGGGCCCGCGCTGGAGTGGGTCTTTACCGGAGCCGATTCCATGCGCCTGGCTCCCCGGAGGGAAGGGTTCAGCGGTCCCGTGATCCGGCAATACGCGGACCGGAAGACCCTGCTGGATCTGCGTGCCGATGACTATGCCGCGCTGGATGATTACATGGAAGTGCTGTGCGAAAGGCTCGCGCTGCTCAAGGACGGGGCGGCACTCGGCGCGGCGCTCAGTTTGTGCAATATCAGCTATCCGCTGAAAAGCGACCCGGATATATACGTCGGCTACAACCCGGATATCGACTGTTTTGAATGGTACGAGAACCGGCGCGTTTCATGGAGCGAGGTAACGGATACGCTCTTCGTTCCGGATGCCCGCACCGGCCTGCTGATCCCCGTTGAGAAAAGAGCGGACGGATGCTATTATCAGAAGACCGACGGCGCGCGGGTGAGCAAAAACGCCGTATGGAGCGGCAAACTGGTCTATGACAGCGGGCAGGACCTGTGGTTCAGCATCGACCAGTACTATTACTATGATGATACGGACGATCCGGAATATACGCGGCAGGTCCTGTGCGGCGCGGATGAAGTGGATCTGACGCGGCCGATCCTGAGCCCCCAGATGAGCGGCAGCGATCACGCGGTGACGATCATGGGATACGCGATGGATCTGTCCGAAACGGAACCGGCGCGCAGGATCAGGGCGATCATCCTCGCGGACAGCGATAATGACGCGAATCTCTTCCAGGTGGATGAAAACACCGTTCCCCGCGAAGACCGGCCGAACACCTATACCCTGTATTCCGCGGAGACGATCCCGGTCGGGCAGGAGGAGACCGTATCGCTGTATAACTACCAGCCGTACAGACAAACGCTGCTTTTCGGCGTCACGGCACTGATGCCCGCGCCGGATAATGATCCGGACCCGCCGCCGAAGACCGGCGACCCCTTTCCCGCCGCGGCTTATGCCGCCGCCATGCTCCTGTCCGCCGCCGCGGCCGGCATCATCCTGCTGCGCCGACCGGTCCGCGGGAACCGCGGCCGCTGATCCTTTTCCGCGCGGGACCGGCTGAAACGGATCCGGTGAATGACATAAAAATAACATTTGTTGCAAATTCATTCTCTTTGCTGTATGATGCATGCAGAAGAACACAATATGAAAGGAGCAATATCCCATGGAAGATATCAAAGTGACCGGACTCAGCGATGCAGAACTGAATGAAGTAAGCGGCGGCGCCGGCAAGACCTCCGGCAACAGGATCAAGATCACCAGCAGCAACGGCGTCAACATCCGTGAAAAACCCGAACAGGGCGCCAAGATCGTCGGTGTTGCCCATGTCGACTATATCTACGATGTCATCGGCAAGAGCGGCCACTATGTACAGATCAGCGGTCACGGCAAGAAAGGCTACGTCTACAACGGCGGCGAAGGCTATTTCAAGTTTATCTGACCGGCATCGGCCTGACCGGCTCTCCTTTCCGGAGAGCCGTTTTTTTACAAACGACCGGACTGAACACGGAGAAGATGAAAACAGATGGCAAACATTATTGAGATCACGGACAGGAATGATCCGGCGCTGGATCTGTTCCGGCGGAGCGACGCGCAGCTGCGCATGAAGCAGCATCCGGACAAAGCCATGTTTGTGGCTGAAAGCGCCAAGGTCGTGAAACTGGCCATGGACGCGGGGATCGTTCCGGCAGCCTTTCTGATGGAACGGAAGCACATCACCGGGCAGGCCGCGGAAGTGCTGGCGCGCTGCCCGGCGGATGTGCCTGTATACACCGGAGACCGGGACATACTGGGGGACACGGTGGGATACTATCCGGACCGGTGCATCCAGTGCATCATGCCGCGGCCGAAACAGCCTGATGTCACGGAGATCCTGAAAACGGCGGAACGTGTGGCCGTGGTGGAGGCCGTTACGGATACCACCAATGTCGGCGCCGTGATCAGATCCGCAGCCGCGCTGGGCATGGACGCCGTACTGCTGACGCCCACCTGCTGCGATCCGCTGAACCGCCGCAGCGTGCGGGTGAGCATGGGAACGGTCTTTCAGCTGCCATGGGCGAGGATCGGGAACCGGGATGATGACTGGCCCGAAAAGGGTATGGCCCTGCTGAAAGCATACGGTTTTACCACGGCCGCGCTTGCCCTGAAGGAGGACTCGGTCACGCCGGACTGCCCGGAACTGAAACAGGCTGAAAAACTGGCGCTGATCCTGGGAACGGAAGGGGACGGCCTGACCCGCGGAACGATCGCCCGGTGCGATCACACGGTGATGATCCCCATGAGCCGCGGAGTGGATTCGCTGAATGTGGCCGCGGCCGGTGCCGTGGCGTTCTGGGCGCTGGGAAAACATTGACGGAAGCTTTCGTCCGCGTGTTTCGTTCTGATATTTGACGGCGGAAAGACTTTCATTTCCGGATGCCGTTTGATATAATGCCTCAACAAACCCGAAAACCAAATTCTAACGGAGGAATCAGCAATGAAAAAGTACCTGATCAAACTGCTCTGCATCCTTGCCGTGCTCACCATGATCCTGCCCATGACGGCCCTGGCCAACGACGGGGACTATCTGGTCCGCTGGATCAAGACCGACAACGGCAAGGGCCTGAACCTGCGCACCGCGCCCGACAGAAATGCCGATATCATCGAAGTGCTCCCCTACAGAATGCAGGTCTATGTGTGCGAGATCAACGCGAATGCCACCTGGAGCCACATCAGCATGCAGCGCCCGAACGGCAAAGGCTTCGGCGATGTGATCGACGGCTGGGTCATGACAAGCTTCCTGGTCAAAAGTGATCCCGGCCCGTACAAGAACCCCTCACCGAAAAAGACGGCCGAACCCGTTCAGGAAGGCCCGACCTTCAATGATGTGAACAGCGCCGCCCGTTCCATCAAATATCTGGACGTTCCCTATGAGGCCGTGATCAAGACCCGGAACCCCGCCAACTACGTGCATCTCCGCTGGTTCCCCAGCACCAGCGCCAACTACATCGAAAAGTATCTCCGCGATACCGAGATCCTCGTGCTTGCCGAAAGCAAGACCTGGGCACAGGTCCAGATCCTCACCGAGGACACTCCCTCGTATGTCGGTTTCATTCTGAAGAGCAATGTGGAGCCTCTGGATCTGGGAGAATGATCCGGGCCGGAAGATCATCCAATAAATAACAGGAGGAAAAACTCATGAAGAAGATCATCGCGATCCTGCTGGCCGCCGTGCTGCTGCTCGGCTGCGCCGCTGCCGGGACTGCTGAAAAGACCCTCGTGGTCTTTGACGATTCCCTGTCTCTGAATGTTCCCGCCATCGAAGGGCACACCATGGAAGTCATCACCGTGGAAGGTCTGGTCTGCATCATCTTCCGGCCTGAAGGGGAAGAAGGCACCAACTACTCCACCGTTATTTTCCCCACCGATGATCCGGAATACGCCGCCGTCGGCCGTCTGAACGACCTCACCGACGAGCAGCTGCAGCTGTACATCGACTCCTGCATCGAGGAAGAAATGAATGATCCGGTATGGGAGATCCGCGAGACCGGCCTCGGCAGCAAGCTGCTCATCGTCGATGAGCAGGGCGCCGATCATGACTATGTCTATCTGTACTCCGTGTATGAGGGCTACCAGATCTGCACCTATGTGGACCATATCGACGGCTCCGAGGTCACTGATGAAGATATCGGCACGCTGCTGATCTTCCACACCGATCTGGAGTTCATCCGCTGATCAGTCCATACATGATCGGCAAAAAGGGGAGGCCCGCGGCCGCCCCTTTTTGCATGGCCCGGACGCGGCGCTTTCCGTCCGCCGCGCATCGCGAACACGGAAAATACCGCGGAGGGTACCGGCTTAACGCCGATCTGTGGTAGAATAGGGAAGCCGCGTTTGCGGCGCGTACAAACCGGAACCGTTTATGATGAAAGGATGATCCGCATGGCTTTTGAGACCGTTGCTCTCCGCCCCGCCTCCATTCTGCTGCCGGACAGCACCGTCGCCCCCGGGACCTGGGCATGCGTAGCATGTGATCAATATACCTCACAGCCCGAATACTGGGAAAAGGCCGCCGCACTCGTCGGCGATGCCCCTTCCACCCTGAAGCTGATGCTGCCGGAATGCTATCTGAAGGACAGCGCTTCCCTTGTGCCGAAGATCCATGCCACCATGGCGGACTGCCTGCGGCAGGGTCTGCTGAAGCCCGCCGTTGAAAACGGGTTCATCCTGTGTGAACGTACCGTTACCTCCGGAACGCGCGTGGGCCTTGTGGCGACCGTTGACCTGGAGGAATATGATTTTGCCGCCGGTTCCCTTCCGCTGGTCCGCCCCACGGAGCAGACGATCGCCTCCCGGCTGCCCGCGCGGCTGACGATCCGCCGCGGCGCCCCGGTGGAGCTGACGCATATCATGATCCTGATCGACGATCCGGACCGCACCGTGCTGGAGCCCCTCCGCGGCAGAAAAGACACGCTGCGGAAGCTGTATGATTTTGATCTGATGCTGAACGGCGGCCATCTGGCCGGATACGCCGTGGAGAGCGACGCGGACCTGCAGGCCGTTGACAGCGCCATGAAAGCCCTGAAGGATCGCCTCGGCGAGCATCCGATGCTGCTGGCCGTGGGCGACGGAAACCATTCCCTCGCCACCGCGAAGGCATACTGGAACGAGATCCGGGAAACGCTGACCGAAGAGGAGAGGGCGGACCATCCCGCGCGGTTTGCCCTGTGCGAGATCGTCAACATTCATGACGAGGCGCTGCTGTTTGAGCCGATCCACCGCGTGCTGACCGGCGTTGACAAGGCCGTGCTGTTCTCCGCCTGGGGCGAATGGGCCGCCGCGCACGGCGAGATCCTGAGCGCGGACGGGGAAGGCCACCGGTTCATCATGATCGACGAGAACGGGGAGGACGCCGTGACCGTGAGAGATCCCGCCGGCGCGATCCCGTGCGAGACGCTGCAGAAGTTCCTGGATGACTATCTCGCGAAGCACCCGGAAGCGGAGATCGACTATATCCACGGTGATGATTCCCTGCGTGCCCTGGCAAAAGCGGAAGGCGCCGTGGGCTTCCTGCTGCCGGAGATCAACAAACATTCCTTCTTTGAGGATGTGAAAGTGCTGGGCGTACTGCCCCGCAAGACCTTCTCCATGGGCGAGGCGGACGAGAAGCGCTTCTATATGGAATGCAAGATGCTTGAAAAATAAACACGGACGCACTGAAAAAGCCCCTTCCGGCTGACGCCGGAAGGGGCTTTGCGGTTCATCTTACGCCCAGGGATTCTCAGTGGGGTAGGGCAGGTTCTTGGGCTGATTGTAGGCGATGTCCTGGATGCCCAGGTACTTGAACACCTCAAACAGCTGCTTCGCGCAATGGGCGAAAGCAACGGCGCCGTGATGCGGATAGCGCTTCTGCACCAGCACATGACGGTAGAAACGATCCATTTCCGGAATGGCGAAAACGCCGATGCCGCCGAAGGACTGAGTCGCAACGGGCAGGACTTCGCCTTCCGCGATGTAGGAACGGAGGTTGCCTTCGCTGTCGCACTGCAGGCGATAGAAGGTGATGGGGCTGGCGGCGATATCGCCTTCCAGGGTGCCGCGGCTGATGTCGGGCTCGCTGCCTTCGGGCTCAAGCACACGATGCTGGATCAGCTGATACTTGACAGCGCGGTCCGCGCACATCTTGCAGCTGGGGGTGTTGCCGCAGTGGAAGCCCATGAAGGTCTCGGTCAGGCGGTAGTCATACTTGCCCTTGATATCGGCGTCATAGATATATTCGGGCACGCTGTTGTTGATATCGAGCAGGGTCACGGCGTCACCGGTCAGGCACGCGCCGATGTATTCGCTCACGGCACCGTAGATATCCACTTCGCAGGCGACCGGGATACCGCGGCTGGCCAGACGGCTGTTGACGTAGCAGGGCTCAAATCCGAACTGGGACGGGAAGGCGGGCCAGCACTTGTCGGCAAACACGACATACTTGCGGGCGCCCTTGTGATTCTCGGCCCAATCCAGCAGGGTCAGTTCAAACTGAGCCATACGGGCGTTCAGGTCAGCATAGTACTTGCCTTCGCCCATTTCCTTGGCCATATCTTCGCACACTTCGGGGATGCGGGGATCGTTGGCATGCTCTTTGTAGCTGACCAGCAGATCCAGCTCGCTGTTCTCCTCGATCTCGATGCCCAGCTCATACAGTCCCTTGATGGGGGCGTTGCAGGCAAAGAAGTCCTGGGGACGGGGCCCGAAGGTGATGACCTTCAGGTTCTTCAGACCAACGATCACGCGGGCGATCGGGATGAACTCGGCGATCTTGTCCGCCAGCTCATCGGCGTTGCCGACGGGATATTCCGGAATGTAGCCCTTCAGATGGCGCATGCCCAGGTTGTAGGAGCAGTTCAGCATGCCGCAGTAAGCGTCGCCGCGGCCGTTGACCATGTCGCCGTCACCCTCGGCAGCCGCGACGAACATCACGGGACCGTCGAAGTACTTGGCAACCAGCGTTTCGGGAGTTTCGGGACCGAAGTTGCCCAGGAATACGCAGGCGGCGTTGCAGCCCTTGGCGTTGAGCTCATCAACGGCCTTGAGCATATCTTTTTCGTTCTCGACCGTGGTCTTGATCTCAACGAAGTTGATCTTCAGCTTCTTGCACTTCTTGGCAATGGCGGCGCGGCGCTTCTCGCTCAGAGCGATGGGGAAGCAGTCACGGGAAACGGCAACCAGACCGAGCTTGATGACCGGGATATTTTCCATGGTTATGTCTCCTCCTTCGATGATGTAGGCACAAATTGCTAAAGTAAGCATAGCACTAACAAGCCTTTCAGTCAATCTTTTTCACTTCCGTTTTGGTTCCGCGTTCGTTCATTTTTCGTTTATTTCCGGCTCAGACAGGGAAGATTGATAAAAAATCTACAATTAAACAAGAAAAGCAGTCCCGCCTATTGCAAAAAAAGGCGAAAAAGGTTATCATTACTGACGGTAACTGAATATACGACTAAATAAGGAGGTCTTTCCCATGGCTGTTAAAGTTGCTATCAATGGTTTTGGCCGTATCGGCCGTCTGGCTTTCCGTCAGATGTTCGCCGCCGATGGCTACGAGATCGTCGCCATCAATGACCTGACCAGCCCCGCTATGCTGGCTCACCTGCTGAAGTACGACACCGCCCAGAAGGGCTACTGCGGCTTCATCGGCGAAAATCTGCACACTGTCGCCGCGACCGAAGATTCCATCATCGTTGATGGCAAAGAGATCAAGATCTACGCGGAAAAAGACGCCGCCAACTGCCCCTGGGGCAAGCTGGATGTCGATGTCGTGCTCGAGTGCACCGGCTTCTACTGCAGCAAGGACAAGTCCATGGCTCACATCAACGCGGGCGCCAAGAAGGTCGTTATCTCCGCTCCCGCCGGCAACGATCTGAAGACCATCGTGTTCAGCGTCAACAATGACACCCTGACCAAGGAAGATCAGATCATCTCCGCCGCCAGCTGCACCACCAACTGCCTGGCTCCCATGGCGAAGGCTCTGAATGATGTTTATCCCATCCAGACCGGCATCATGACCACCGTTCATGCCTACACCGGCGACCAGATGATCCTGGACGGCCCGCACCGCAAGGGCGACCTGCGTCGTGCCCGTGCCGGCGCTCAGAACATCGTGCCCAACAGCACCGGCGCTGCCAAGGCCATCGGCCTGGTCATCCCCGAGCTGAACGGCAAGCTGATCGGTTCCGCCCAGCGCGTTCCGGTCTGCACCGGTTCCACCACCCTGCTGGTGGCTGTTGTCAAGGGCACTGACGTGACCAAGGACAGCATCAACGCCGCCATGAAGGCTGCCGCTTCCGAGAGCTACGGCTACAACGATGAGCCCATCGTTTCTTCCGACGTCATCGGCATGAGATACGGCTCCCTGTTCGATGCCACCCAGACCATGGTCGCCAAGATCGATGATGACACCTATCAGGTGCAGGTCGTGTCCTGGTACGACAACGAGAACAGCTACACCAGCCAGATGGTCCGCACCATCAAGTACTTCGCTGAGCTGTGATCTTTCCGCAAAGCAGGGCGCCGCGCAAGCGGCGCCTTTTTTCCGCCTTGACAACATGGCAGGCGGGGCGTAATATGACGCTATCACATGAAAAGGACGGTATCTTACCATGACGATCGACAAAACAATGACTCTCGGACAGGTTCTGTCCGCTTATCCGGGCACGGCGCGCATCTTTATGGAGTTCGGCATGCATTGCCTGGGCTGCCCGCATGCCACGGCCGAATCGATCGAGGAGGCTTCCATGGTTCACGGCGCCAACGCTGATGAACTGGTGCATCAGCTGAACGAGTGGGTCGCCGAGAACGCCTGATATACGGCTGACCCGTGCCTGAAAAGCGTGTTTCCGAAAGGAGATCACGCTTTTTTTTGTGTCTGGAAGCAGACTTACGAAAACGAAAGTTATCCACAGGTTTCAAACGCTTGCAAATCAACGGTTCTTTCGTTCTGTAATTACGAAACCGTTGATTTATAAGGCTTTCACGTTTCCACAGGCACATGTGCAGGGGGTGGGGAAAACTGTGGATAACCTGTGTATAAAACTGCGGAAAATAAAAAAAGGACCGCTGACCCCAAAGGATCAACGGTTCCGGGAATTCATTCATTTTCATCTTCACGGTTGAGCGGTACCGGCATATCCGATTCGGCAAACGGATCGTTACCGGATTCCAGAGGAAACTCTTCATCCTGTGTAACCTCTTCTTCGCCGTCCTGCGGATGAACGGATATATACCTGATCTCCGTGTCACTGTCCTCATGGAATGACAGGCGGATCCTGTCACCGTATCCGGGCATCGCGAGGACCTCGGTCGTTCTGCACCGTGCCCTGCGCGCGAATTCCATCGCGATATCCCCGCGGTGGAAATAATGCATCGGGATCATCAGCCGCGGTTTGACAGTGAGAATAAAATAGTTGGCGCCCGCGTCATACATGCCGCCCTGGCGCGGATCGACCGGGAACATACATACATCGATCTCCTGCCCCTCGATGGTGTGCAGGACTTTTGTAAATTCCTCCTCCGCTTCGGCAATATCAGCCGCGGTGGATTCGTCACGCCAGTGCCAGAAGTTCAGATCACCCGCGTGGAAAACTTTGATCCCCTTGACATCGACCAGAAAGGAAACGCCGAGATCCGTGGAATCAAAAGCGCGAACCGAAACATTTTCACTCAGCCGCGCGAATTCGCCGGGCGCCATACGCTTACCGCGCGTTCCGACAGGCATATCCGAAGAGACGATGTACATCGCGGGAACCTGATCCCGCCAGGTATAGACGACCGGATCCAGATGATCAATATGCTCATGGCTGATGAAAACATAGATCTCGTTATATTTTTCCAGTTCAGCCGCCGTGATCTGCTCGGAATCCCGCAGCTCGTTCTCCTCACCGAGCCAGTAATCGAAGATCAGTATGATGTCATCACACGCGACGGAAAAACCACTGTGATAATAGTGGGTGACCGTCATTTCCAAACCCATAGAAGAGTGCACCTCCGCTGTTCCGCGGCCCACAGCCGCGAACACGATCCGAAAATGATCTATTTAAAAATCGCTCTCTGACAGCGACGTACACCGGCGCATCGGATGTATTTTATCACACATTCCCCACTTTTGTCAAATTTAACTCAATTATCAGACACTGTCTGCGGCAATTTACCTGATTTTTACTGTTTTTTAGTATTGATTCTACCACTTTCATGTTATTTTACCATAAATTCCGAAGCGTGACTGACACCCTCCGCGTCAGGCAGGCGGATGCCCATCAGTTCGGCGATCGTCGGCGCGACATCGCGCATCGGCATGGACGGCAAACGCGCGCCGCGGCGGATCCCTCTGCCGCTTACGGAAAAGAGACAGTTCACGCCTTCCCTGTCCGGACCGAAGCCATGGGTCGCCGCCTCGCGCTTGAACGGCTCAAGAAGATCGGAAAAGACCACGCCCGGCGCGCCTTCCGCCGCGAAGACCGGACCCTGCACGCAGTGCAGCGCGCGAAGATCCTCCGCGTCATACATGCGTGAGATGCCGAACTGCTCCCTGTGCTCATTCAGATACCGGTAAGCGCCCGCGACCGCCTCCGCGTCATCCGAAACGGCAAAGAAGTAAGCGGTCATGCCGTTGGACTGCGGGAGGATGACTTTGTCAAGCCCGTGTTCACACAGCAGCGCTCTCAGTTCCACGGTGCGGTCGATATCCTCCTGCCCGTGATCGCTGACCACGATCAGCAGCGCGTCCTCCATACCCTTCACGGTGCGGATCGCTTCTTCAAATGATGCCACGCGGTCCTCATCGCGGGCAATGGCCTCCATTGCCTCCTTGCTGAAAACACCGTGCAGATGACGCATCTCATCCAGATCCACAAGATGGATCGCCGTCAGATCCGGCTGCCGTGAGCGGATCACATCCAGCGCGATCGCCGCCGCGTAGTCGCTCAGACCCGGTTCTCCGATACCGCTGCGAAGGTGACCGTATTTCATCTCCATACGTACGATCCACAGCGGGCTGCCGTAGGACATCATTTTCAGCGCCTGGTTCTCGCCCGGCAGCGCCAGGACCTCCGGCAGCGCCCAGCGGATATTCCTGTTTTTGCCTGTCACCGGCCAGAGGATCGCGGAAGAATTGCCGCCGCTTCTGCGGACAGCGTCAAACAGCGTATCCGTACGTACACAGCTCCGTTCCCAGTACCACGCGCGTTCCTTTTTTTCTTTTTCCGGCTGAAAAGGCTGATTGTGCCCGATACCCGTCAGATACGGATCGCAGCCCGTGATCATGGTCGTATGCACGGGATATGTCAGCGATGGAAATACCGTTTTTACCTGATCGCATGAAGTACCTTCATCCAGCTGACGGCGAAGACCGCCGTCCGGCTTCAGAAACGCCAGATCCCGGTCAAAAAGCGCGTCAAGCGAAACAAGAACCGCTTTTCTCATCTGTTTTATTCATCACTTTCCGTGACAAGCACCGCTTCCGAAAGAGAAAGCGAATACAGCCACATTTCTTTTACCGGTCTGCCGGTGATCCGCGCCAGTGAGGACGCGTACAGCCTGATCTGCCGGCCGTAACGTTCCGCGAGTTCCGCGGATGCCGCCACATGATCCGTTTTATAATCCACAATGACCCAGCTGCCGTCCTCTTCAAAGGCACAGTCTATGATCCCCTGCAGGATCAAATTTCCTTTTTCTCCCGCGCGGCAGTCAAAATCCCATTCACGGCGCACATCCGGGCTGCGCAGCATCCTTTTGCCGACGGGCGACGCGAAGAAGGCGGCAACTTTCCTGTAATTGATCACCGCGGCTTCCTCGCGGGACAGGATGCCCTTATCACGCAGCATGAACGCGGTCTCGCGCACGTGCTTCTCATCCATGGTGCCGTCAAGCGGAATAAGGGACAGCAGCCTGTGCGCCGCTGTACCGCGCCGCGCGCCCGATATGCCGGCATCGCCGCGGCGGAAAGCGGGTTCCTGTTCAAGCTTGCCGAGCTGCGCGATCAGATCCTCCGTGCGCTTGTCCGCGATCGTTTCATCCGCGCCTTCCGCGGCCGGTTCCCCGCTCAGCAGTGAAGTGACGGAGATCTTCCTTACATGGTTCTTATCATCCTGCTGATTCGAATCGTCTTTCCACAATCGTTCAACAGGGTCTTCCGAAAGCGTTGTTTTTATCCATGATGCCAGGTTGTGGAAAACTTTTTCTTTTTCAACATTTTTCTGTGTATTAGTGTCTGTAACCCTTATATTCCAAAGGGTCAAAGGCTGTGCACAACCTGTGGAATATTTTTCTCCGTTACGCGAAAGAAGCGGGGGCATCACATAGTCCATTTCCGATCTCGCGCTGTCCGTACGGTATGTGCATTCCGGATATGACCACAGCGGATTACTGGTCTGCGCGGAAACAAGATACAGTTTTTCCTGCGCTCTTGTCATGGCCACATACAGCAGGCGGATCTTCTCCGCGTGTTCCTCTTTTGTGGTCCGCCACGCGAAAACATCGTCCGCCGCCGTTGACCGTTCGATCCTCAGATCGCCGTTTCTGTAGCGGAGACAGATACCGAGATCCTTGTGCAGCCTGAGCGGGAGCGTATGGGGATTGCCTTTCTGCTTGTCTATACCCGTGCAGAAAACGACCGGGAACTGAAGCCCCTTGCTCTTGTGCATCGTCATGATCCTGACCAGGTCATCCTGCTCACCGAGTGTGCTCGCTGAATTCTGATCACCCGAAGCAGTCAGAAATGTCAGATGTTCCGTCAGCTGCCCGAGACTGCAGATACCGTTCTTCTCATATTCTCCGGCCTTCTCGCTGAGCATGCGCAGATTTGCCTGACGCACGGATCCGTTTTCACGTGTGCCGTTTACATAGTAATAGCCGCTTTCGCGGATCAGATACCAGAGGAAGTCACCCATGGGCATCGTTTCGGCAAGAAAACGCCATTCTTCCAATCTGTGCAGGGCAGCCCGGCAGCGCGAAGCGATCTCGTCCGCACCGCCGGCCGTTTCCGTAAGGGCGTCATAGAAAGAAGTTTCCTTCCGCCGGTTTTTGAGCCGGATCACGGACAGATCCTGATTGCTGAAGCTGAACGGCGTTCTTTTCAATACGCCAATCAGTTTCATATCCTGTCTGGGATTGCTGATCACATCCAGCAGATCACGGACCTCGCGGATCTCGTCCAGCTGGAAGTAATCCTTTCCGCCGTCAAAGAATACGGGGATCTCCCTCTCCGAGAGCAGATCCGCAAGCTTCTTGCCGACACCGGAAACGCGCGGCATCAGGATCACGATATCCCGGTATTTATAGTACTCATCCTGATCATCATCAAGCCTTTTTTCCTTCAGCAGATCCCGGATCTCCGCGGCGATACGGTCAGCGATCATCTCAATATCCGTGACCTTTGTTTCACGTGAAACATTTTCGATCAGATCAACGGTCACAGGCAGATTGCCTGTCACAGTTCTGCCCGGGATCAGCTCTTCCTTCGGACCGTAATCAAGTTCGGCCGTTTCCCGCTTCATCACGCTTCGGAAGACCGTGTTTGTCGTTTCAAGGATCTCCGGACGTGATCTGAAATTATGCTGCAGGAAAATCCTTCTCTTCTCCGCGTCAGGATCATCCGAATAGGTCATCAGCCTTTTCAGAAAGATCGTCGGATCCGCCAGACGGAAGCGATAGATGCTCTGCTTCACATCGCCGACCATGAACAGATCGTTTTCCGGTGTTTTCAGCTTACGGATGATCGCGTCCTGCACGGCGGAAACATCTTGACATTCATCCACGAAAATATGAGTGAATCCGTTCGCGATCGCTTCACCGTGCAGCGGATCCGAAAGGATCTGCAAAGCATAGTGTTCCATATCGCTGAAATCCATCAGACCATGCTTCCGTTTTTCCTCGCCGAATATCTCCGCCGTTTTCAGCGTCAGATCAACAAGCGCGCCTGTCAGCAGCCGCATCACGCTGAAATCCTTCAGATTATGCTCCATGTCAAGCGTGAGCAATTCGGTGATCCTCTGATGCAGCTTTTTGATATCTTCACGTATGGCTCTGAAGCGCGCGCACCAGTCAAGCTCTTCGGCTGTTGACGCGCCCTTCTGGTTCCAGTTTTTCATTTTAAAGCTCTGCAGCCGGCCGATGCTTTCCGGATCATTCCGTTCAAAACCATCCAGCAATGTGAGAAGCTCACCGTCGACCGTCCACAGATCTTTGACTTTTTCGACCGCGAATTCGTCTTCAAGCATGCGCTGCTGCTTTCCGTATAGCACACGGATCGACCCGGCACATTCGGAAACCATCTCACTGATCGCGGAAAACCAGGGATGACCGGGATCCATTCTTCCGGGGATCAGATCCACCGCGTCCCGGGCCCATCCGGCCGGATCCGGCAGTGAACAGATAAAAGTATACAGCGCGTTCACCAATTCGGCGGTATCATCTTTTTTATACGCCTTTTTCAATGCGGAAAAGGCTTCTTTTTCATTCACGGCGCACCATTCGACCGCTTTCCGGTATGCTTCCTCAAAGCGCAGTTTTCTTTCCGCCGGATCGCATACGCGTGTTTCAGGATCGATACCGATCACATGAAACTGCTGCCGGATCAGTCTCTGACAGAAGGAATGGATGGTCGATATCTCCAGATATTCGATCTTTTCAAGCGCCTTGCGGAATGCAATACGATCTTTTTCCTTCTGCAGGCGCTTGCGGATCTTTTCCTTCATTTCAGATGCCGCGGCATTCGTATATGTGACGATGAGCATACGGTCCGGAGAAGCACCGTCACCGATCAGCCGCACGATCCTTTCGATCATGACAGCTGTCTTTCCGCTGCCGGCCGCGGCGCTGACAATGATCTCCCTGTTATTCGCGTCGATCACCTGACGCTGTTCCGCTGTCCATTCCATGACTGTATCTCACTTCCTTCACAAAGAGAAAATGTTTCACGTGAAACATTTTCGCAGAAACAGTATAAAGTCTTTTTTCGGCTCTTCATAGAAACCCGCGCTATCTATTCTTCATTTCAGAAACAGATCTCGCGCCTGCGGGCGCGACCAAAGGGCTTTGCGATCAGCCCGCAAGCTCAATAGTCGCAGCTCAACACTGTTGAGCCTGCTCCTTTTCGCTTGAGAAACTCACTTTTGAGATTCCCGCCACCGGCGGTCAAAAGTGAGATTTCCCTTTGGAAACCTTCGCAGCATATCTTTACCATAGCGTAACTTGCTGTGAAAAACCTTTTTTCTGATCGGTTCCGACCGCACGCTGTATACCGATCGCGTCTGTCAGTCAAAAACAGGTTCGGAGAATCTTTCCGCTTCACTTTCACCGCTGCCGGTGAGCCGTACGCATGCCCTGCCGTCATCGCAAAGAATGGAATATACCTGCTTCATGCCTTCATCCTGCACATCCGTCTCATCCGTGCAGGTAATGAAAGTCTGTACATGACGGATCTCATCCAGCAGATGCAGCCTGCGTTCCATATCCAGTTCACTCATCACATCATCGAGCAGCAGCACCGGCGGTTCACCGCATACCCGCTCGAATACCTTCAGTTCCGCCAGCTTGATGGAGAGCGCCGCTGTACGTATCTGCCCCTGACTGGCAAATACCTTCATATTCTTCTCATTCAGCCGGATCAGCAGATCATCCCTGTGCGGACCTGCTTCCGTCATTCCGTAACGGATATCGCTGTCACGACCTTTTACGAACAGATCATATATCTGGTCCTCGCTTTTCCCCGATACGGAGGACTGATAGGTCACAGACAGTTTTTCTTCATCATCGCCGCTGATGGAACGGTAGATGCGTGCCGCTTCGCCGCTGAGCATCATCGTAAAGTTATCACGTTCCGCGGTGATCATCTCAGCGAGACCCGACAGTTTTCTGTCAAAGATATCCAGTATGCCGTCATCCCTTGACCCGCCGTATTTCATTTCCCGCAGCGCGGAATTTTTCTGTTCAAGATAACTTTTATATTCCTGCAGCGCGATGAAGTAGGACGTATTGATCTGGCTGAGCATCATGTCCATGAATTTCCTTCTCGTGCCGGGACCTTCCTTGATCAGCTCCAGATCCTCAGGAGAAAAAATGACGCAGCGTAAATGCCCCATCAGGTCAGACAGTCTTTCCGCTTTCTTCTGATCGATGAAAACAGTCTTTTTTCTTTTTTCCGCCGGTGTCAGCTTTACGATCACATCCGTCCTGCCGTTTTTCGCGGCGACCCTGCACCCGCAGGCTGCCATTTCCGTGCCGGCCATCACCACATCATGATCATTGTTCACACGGTGGCTTCTTCCGAGCGCGCAGTAATGGATCGCCTCAAGGATGTTTGTTTTTCCCGCGCCGTTCTTGCCGAAAAAGAGATTTATCCCTTCATACGGACGCAGCTCCAGGGAAGTGTGGTTCCGGAACTGGCGGAGAGTAAGCTGTTCGATCTTCATACCAATCTCTCTTTTTAAAACGGGAAAGCCGCCGCTTTCCCGCCATATGCCTCACATCAGATAAACTTTACTGGAAGACCCTGACCGGAAGGATCAGATACAGATAATCATCACCCTGCTGCGGCACAAACACACACGGGCTTACATTTGTTTTGAACTTCATGAAGATATCATCATCGCTCACATTGCGGATGATATCTGTGATGTATTTCGCGTTGAAAGCGATCTCAATGGGATTGCCGTTCAGGACCGCCTCGGTCTCTTCGGTCACATCGCCCAGCTCCGCGTTGGAGGAGATGGTCAGTGTGTTTTCGGCAAACTTCATCTTGATCAGGTTGTTCTTTCCTTCACGGGCCATCAGACTCGCGCGGTCGATCGCGTCCAGCACGCTGCCGCGGTTGGCTTTTGCTTCCGTATGGAAATCTTCGGGAAGGATCCTTCTGTAATCAATGTATTCGCCGTTCAGCAGCACAGTGGAGAAGCAGATGTTGCCGAAGTTGGCCTGCACTCTGTTCTTTTCAAAATACATATGACAGAAGGCTTCATCTTCCGGAAGGATGCGGCTCAGTTCATTCATCACTTTACCGGGAATAATGGCGCTCATCTTTTCCATACCCGCGGGCAGCTCAAAGGGCTGGAACACCTTCTGGATCGCCAGACGGAAACCGTCCAGCGCGACAAGGCGCGCTTCTTCACGGCTTACTTCCATCAGACATCCGGTAAGGATCTGACGCGTTTCGTCCGTCGCGATAGCAAACACGACACGGCTGATCATATCCTTCAGTTTTTTCTGAGGGATCTTGATCTCCGTACCGTTTGTGATGGAGACCATGTCAGGATATTCACCGGCATTCATGCATGCCATGCTGCTGCGGCTCTTCATGCAGCGGATGGTCGCGGTCCGGTTGTCCGTAACGCTCACGGTCACGGATCCTCCGGGAAGCTTGCGGATCAGCTCATTAAAAAGCCTACCGGGAAGCACGAGCCTTCCCACTTCCTTCACATCCGCGGCGTTGATCGCCTGGATGCTCATGCTGCCGTCGGAACAGGTCAGCGTGACGCGGTCATCGTCCGCGTCGATCAGCACACCTTCAAGGATCTGCTTCGCGGGCCGTGCCGAAAGCGCCCTCGTCACGATATTCAGGCTTTCAAGAAGGTCCTGTGTGTTCATGGTAAATTGCATCTCGTTCAACCTCTCTTTGTTCCGGTGGCCGGATATTCATATCATATAATAGTATTATATATAAGTAGTAGTAGTAGTAGGACCTGTGAAAACTGTGGAAAACCCGTGAAACACTTGATAAATAATGGATCAACGGTTTAATAACTCTGTGGAATATTTCGCGGTTATCCACAGTTGAAAGGAAAAACGGGGTTTTTTCCGCTTTATTTCCTTTTTTCAAACCTCTTTTTCATCCGCCTGGAAGCGGAAAAAATGAAAAATGAGGCTCATTTATATCCAATATAACCGAAAAACGGAAAATTATCAACAGAATTAACAACCCTGTTGAAAAGAAACTGTGAATTGTGCTCCAGCCGTTGAAATATCAGCCGAAGACGGTGCTGTTCCTGAAAAAATAATCCACAGCGCTCCACAGTGTGATCACAGCTGTCCAGATACACAGAATAATGCCCGGAACGGTTGAAAACGCGGCGGTATCGGATATCAGGAGCCACAGGATCAGAACGATCTGGCTGACGGTCTTGATCTTGCCTAGCGGACCTGCCGCGATCACTTTTCCCTTGGTCACGGCGATCAGCCGCAGACCGTCAACGCTCAGTTCCCTGGCAAGGATCAGGATCACAAGCCAGGCAGGCAGTCTGGCGAGCCCTGTCAGCATGATCATGGTGCTCAGAACAAGCAGTTTATCGGCAATGGGATCGATAAATTTGCCGAAATCCGTGACCAGGTTGTTTTTACGTGCGATATGTCCGTCAAGGAAATCCGTGAAAGCAGCGAATGCGAAAAGGATGACAGCCGCCCAACGGCACCACTCAGCGTTCTGATAAAGCAGCAGAATGATGAACGGTATACAGGAAACGCGTACAATGCTCAGTTTGTTCGGCAGGTTCATTCGATCAGCTCTCCTGTCAGGTCATACGTATCGGCATCGGTGATCCGGATGTTGACAAATGTTCCGGGTTCAGGGGAAGATCCTTCCGCGGTGAAAACGATCTCTCCGTCCGTTTCGGGCGCTTCCCTTTCACTGCGGCAAAGATAAAGTCCGTTTTCATCCCTGTCGGTAACGATCACCTTTTCAACGGTACCGGTGCGTGCTTTGTTCCGTTTGAGGGAGATCTCCGCCTGCAGGCTCATGAGCCTGTCATAACGCTCCTGCTTCACTTCTTCCGGGATCTGATCCGGAAGCCTGGCGGCGGGGGTATCTTCTTCCGCGGAATAGGTGAACGCGCCGAGCCTGTCAAATTCAGTTTCGGCCACGAAGTCCAGCAGTTCCCTGAACTGGTCTTCAGTCTCACCGGGGAAACCGACGATGATGCTGGTGCGCAGTGTGAGCCCGCGTTCCCGCGCGTGTGTCACACTGCGGATGATATCATCCCTTGTGCCGCGGCGGTGCATTCTTTTCAGCAGTTCAGCGTTCACGTGCTGTATCGGGATATCCAGATAACTGCAGATATTCGGCGTACCGGCGATGACATCCAGCAGTTCATCATTCGTTTCATCCGGATAGCAGTAAAGCACGCGCAGCCAGTCCACACCGTCGATCGCGGCCGCTTTGCGCATCAGATCCGGCAGCTTTGTATGACCGCCGTCATCCGTGCCGTAACGGGTGGTATCCTGGGCAACAAGAATATGTTCCTTCACGCCGCGTTGGGAAAGTTCCCTGATCTCATCAAGGATCAGGTGTTCATCCCTGCTGCGGTAAGGCCCGCGGATCAGCGGAATGGCGCAGAAGGTGCACCGGTTGGAACAGCCTTCGCCGATGCGGGTATACGCGGACCACGGCGGTGTCGTAAGCACACGCTTCTGTTCAAACATGGTCAGATCGTCACCGCAGCGGGATTGGCGTTTCCCTTTCAGCGCCTGTTCGATCGCGTCAGGAAGGCTGGCATACTGGTTGACGCCAAGCATCAGATCGATCTCCGGGATCTCATTCATCAGCTCTTTTTCATAGCGCTGGGCGAGACACCCCGTCACCACAAGCAGCTTGCAGACGCCTGTTTCCTTATAGGAAGCCATCTCAAAGATGGTATCGATGGATTCCTCCTTGGCGGATTCAATGAATCCGCAGGTATTCACAAGCAGGATATCCGCTTCGGCAGGGTCGCCCGTAAAGGTATATCCGCGGTCTTTCAGGATCCCGAGCGCGGATTCCGTATCCACCCGGTTTTTATTGCATCCGAGAGAGATCGCGCCGACGCGCATGGACATGGAGCTGTTCACCTCACTTCATTGCCGCACAGAAAATCATTTTATTATATCATTAAACAGATGATTTGAAAAGAATATGCTTTCAGGAGCGTTCTTTGCCCTGTTGGTTTGTCAAACATAGGTTACACATTTGGGCTACTATGAGGTCAAGGTGAAGGGTGGAGATTTTTCCGGCTATACGGATGCCGGAAAAATAC
>JAUNQH010000014.1:0-27279 GCA_030536295.1 Clostridia bacterium
TGTCTGATCGCGCGTTTCAGGCATTCTCCCCGGCGGCAGACATACGCTCCGCGGCCGGGCTTCTTACCCACAGGGTCAAGCGATACTTCGCCTTCCGGACTCCGTACGACGCGGATCAGTTCGCGCTTTTCCTTCATCTCGCGGCAGCCGACGCACATGCGCATCGGGATCTTTTTCGGCTTTATCACAGCGTATCATCGTCTCCCATGGCAGTGGTGTCGATATCCATCGTAAAGCTGTCATACAGAGGAGTTTCAAGCCGCACATACTCTGTTGACTGACCGTTCTCATCCACCATATCGCTCATTTCCGCGGCCTGGCTCTGGCTCTTGATGTCGATCTTCCAGCCGGTCAGCTTCGCGGCCAGGCGCGCGTTCTGCCCTTCCTTGCCGATCGCCAGACTCAGCTGATTATCCGGCACGATCACACGGAAAGCCTTCTCATCCTTCGCCTGATATACGCTCAGCACATGCGCGGGATTCAGCGCGTTGGCCACAAACTCGGCCGGATTGCTGCTCCACTTGATGATATCGATCTTCTCGCCCTTCAGTTCCTGCACGACACGGTCGACACGGCCGCCGCGCTGACCGACGCAGGCGCCGACGGGATCGATCATCATATCGCTGCTGAACACGGCGATCTTGGTCCGGCTTCCGGCTTCGCGGGCGATGCTCTTGATCGTCACGATACCGCCGGCGATCTCCGGCACTTCCATCTCAAACAGACGCTTGACCAGATTCTGATGGATCCGGCTCACATAGACCTGCGGCGCGTAGCCGGCGCTCACCTTGTCTTCCTTGACTTTCAGTACGTATACTTTGATGTGGTCGTCATCATGCAGCTCTTCGCCGGGGATCATCTCGCTCTGCTCGAGCACGCCTTCTGTACGGCCCAGATCAACATATACGCAGCGGGGTTCGATCCGCTTTACGATAGCGGTCAGGATCTCGCTTTCCTTTTCGATATATTCGTCATAGATCTTTCCGCGTTCAGCCTCACGGATACGCTGAATGATCACCTGCTTCGCGGTCTGCGCCGCCACGCGGAGGAACCCGTTCGGCGTCACGTCGACCTCGGCGATATCACCCATCTGGTATGTGGAACTGATCTTCTGCGCCTCTTCGAGCGAGATCTGGTTTGCCTTATCCTCGACTTCTTCAACGATCAGTTTCCGCGCGTACACATGCGCGGAGCCGTCATCGCGGTTCACGGTCACGTCAAGATTCGACGGTACGGCAACATCCTTGGTCTGGTTCTTGCGGAACGCGGCCTTCAGTGCTTCCTCAATGGTCGTGAACAGCGTTTCTTCATTGATGCCCTTTTCCTTTGCCAGCAGGTGGATCGCTTCTACAACTTCGGATTTCATTGTTTCTTCGCCTTTCTGATCATTCGCTTATCTTTTTTTACAGTTCAACATCCTCAATGCCGCTCATGTCGATCAAAAGCTTCACAAGCGCGGCTTCTTTCCGCGGCAGGCGGATCACGTTTCCGTCCGTTTCGAGCAGGATCGTTTCATCCTCATATCCGGCGAGCGTGCCCTCAAGCTTCTTCACACCGTCCATCGGTTTGAAGAGATGCACTTCGACCTGCTCACCCAGATTGCGCAGAAAGTCGCGTTCTTTTTTCAGGGGACGGTCGATTCCCGGAGATGAGACTTCCAGGTAATCATAATCGCAGTTTTCGACCTGGGGCAGGATCTCACGGTGAAACGCTTCACAGTCATCCAGCGAGATGCCTTCCGGCTTGTCGATATAAATTCTCAGGAATTTACCCGCGCCTTCCTTGTCCAGGCAGACATCCACCAGTTCAAAACCGAGTTTTTCGGCCAGACGCCGGCATTTCGGCTCCACGACCGTCATCAGTTCCGCCTTCGCCATCCCGTTTTCTCCCTCCCCCGTACAAAAACATCCTGTTCAACAGAAAAGAGCGGACACATAGCGGCCTCAGCGGTCATAAAGGGGCAATACCCCTCTTCTCCAAGGAGAAAAACCGCCCGGCCGTGTCCACTCTTTTACGCTAAACCCTTCTTTCAAGGCATGAATGCCGTTTACTGCGCCCTCTGTACCCGCGCAAAAGGCATTGTACCATAGTTTTCAAGGCTTGACAAGGAGTTTTATACCAAAATTAAGGCAAAATAAACCCTCTCCCGTTTTTTCCGGAAGAGGGTGCACCGTTACTTTCTCTCAAACACGGGAATGACATCGATCGGGGCCTGTACATGCACGGTACGCCCGCCCTGCACGGTCTCGCCTGTGTTTACGTCCGTCCACTCGCCCGCGGGCAGATAAACATCACGTTCGAACTCGTTCAGATGCAGGACCGGCGCCACCAGATACCTGCCGCCGAACATATACTGATCCTGTAGTTCCCAGCATTTCGCGTCATCCGGGAATTCATAGAACATGGTACGGATCAGCGGAGAACCGTCTTCGGAAGCCTGCCGGTAAAGATCCGCAATGTAGTCATGCATGGCGATACGCACATCATAGTATTTCCGCATGATGCGGTAGTTATCCTCACCGTAGCTCCACAGCTCGTTCGGCTGACCGGTATGCAGGTATCCGCCGCCCCAGTCGCGGTCATCCAGCGGCGGGATGTTGTAGGGGCCGCGGTCACCGTGCATTCTCAGCACAGCGGAGTACACCGCAAACTGATACCAGCGGATCAGCAGCTGCCGGAAATCCGGATCATTGACATCATCCGTCATAAAGCCGCCGATATCCGTCGTCCACCACGGGATACCGGCCAGGCCCATATTCAGGCCGGCCTGCAGCTGTTCCTGCAGCGATTCGAATGTGCTCGGAATGTCGCCGGACCACACCACATTGCCGTATTTCTGGCTGCCGGCCCATGCGCATCGGAGCAGGTTCACCACAGGCCCGTTGTCCAGTTTGCTCATTTCATCCCAGAACACGCGGCTGTACATCTGCGGATACATATTGCTGCAGCTGAGCGCCGGTCCCTCATAGTAGCGGTAGTTCTCAAAATCATAAACGCCGTAGTCAGGCTCGGAGTTGTCAAGCCAGAAGGCATCGATCCCGAAGTCATAGTAGTTCTTTTTGCAGACTTCCCATACATACTTCCGCGTCTCCGGATTGAAAGGATCGATCTCCACGCAGTCGCCCTGATAGTCATAGGTCTGCGCCGCGCCGCGCTCTGTCCGGATCAGCAGGCCGCGTTCCATCATCGGATAGAAGTTCTCGCTCTTCCGGTCCACGCTCGGCCACACGGATACGATGACCCTGATGCCCATTTCGTGCAGTTCATCCACCATTGCCTTCGGATCCGGCCAGTACTTCCGGTCAAATTTCCAGTCCCCCTGCACGGTCCAGTGGAAGAAGTCGATCACGATCTGGTCGATCTTGATACCTTCTTTCCTGTACTGCCGCGCCACGGACAGAACTTCATCCTGCGTGCGGTAGCGGAGCTTGCACTGCCACAGACCCATGCGGTCCTCCGGGAACGCCGGGGCGCGTCCGGTCACATCCGTATAGTTCTTCAGGATCTGCTTCGGTCCGTCCGCGGCGGTGATCCAGTAGTCCATCTGCAGCGTGGACCGCGCGATCCACTCGGTGTAGTTTTTCGCGAAAGCGACGCTGCCGACAGCCGGATTATTCCATAAAAGACCGTATCCGAGCGATGAGACCATAAACGGCACGGAGATCTGGCTGTTGCGGTGCGCCAGTTCCAGCAGGTTGCCTTTCAGGTCCAGATACGGTTGCTGATACTGACCCATGCCGTAGATCTTCTCGCCGTCATTCGCGTCGAATTTCACACTCAGCGTATACTCACTGCCGCCGATATTGCCCTTCCATTCACGGTTGATGATCTTCAGACAGCGGCTGCGCGGCACGATCGTTCCGTCATAGCTGCGGTAATACTCGCGCAGGATCAGCTTTCCGTCACGGAAGAAGGAGATCACGCCGGCGAAATTGACCTCCGCGCGGATCCTGCCGTTGGTCACGGTGGCATACTGTCTTTTACCCATCGTACCGTCGCCTTCGCGCCAGTCCCGTTCGAACACTTTGATCTCCGCCGCGGTCTCCGGCACTTCTTCCGTCAGTGCCCAGTCATGCCCCGTCCATTTTTCATACATCGTCGCGCGCACGCGCAGTGAATCCTTTCCCCACGGTTCGATCCGCAGGGTCTCACCCGCCTTTCTGGCGATGAGAGCATTGTTCTCAACGGAAAAAATCATTATCTGTTCTCCTTTCGGTCATCGACCCTAGCCAGCACCATCGCGGCGCGGCACGGGCTGTAGATCATGAATCCGTTTCCGTGTTCCCTGTCAGATCCGGTCTCATAGACATAATCGTGATCGGTCAGTCCGTTTCCGCCGAACCGTTTTTCATCCGTTGACAGGATCACCCTGTATCTTCCTTCGCCGGTCGTATGCGTATGCATAAAGAACGAGCGTTCCGAATAAGTGCCGTGAAAGTTGAAGAGGAAAAGCAGACCCGCGCGGCTGAAGCTGATGATCTTTCTTTCCTGGTCGATCCACAGCGACACGGGCGCCGGATCTTCCAGCAGCCGGTATTTTTCCGCCACTTCCAGCATCGCGCGGTCGAAATCGTTCAGCAGACCGAACTTCAGATACCCGTTATCCACAAGATGCCACTGTCTTCTGGCATACTTATAGCTCCAGCCGTTTCCCTCACGGGGGAAGTCGATCCATTCCGGATGGCCGAACTCATTGCCCATGAAATTCAGATATCCGTCCCCGCCGCAGCTCAGCGTCATAAAGCGGATCATCTTGTGCAGTTCAATGGCGCGGTCCATGGTCAGTGAATGGTAGATCCGGTCCATGCCGGTATACATTTCCGCGTCCGCCATACGGAAGATCAGCGTTTTATCCCCCACCAGCGCCTGATCATGGCTCTCGCAGTAAGCGATCCTTTTCTCCATCGGCCGCCGCGTGGTCATCTCATAACACAGCCCGTGCATCTGCCAGTCTTCATCCCGCGTATCCTTCAGCAGTTTGATCCAGTGATCCGGCTCGCCCATGCTCAGGCGGTAATCGAATCCAACGCCGCCCTGTTCGACCGGCAGGCACATTCCGGGCATGCCGCTCATTTCCTCGGCCACGGTCGTCGCGTTCGGATCGGTCTCATGGATCACTTCATTCGCCAGCATCAGATAAGCCATGGCGTCAAGATCCGTGTTCATGGTGAAATACTGGCCGTAATCCATGAATGCCGTTCCCAGCCCGTGATCGTGATACAGCATGCTGGTCACGCCGTCAAAGCGGAATCCGTCGAAATGATACTCCTCCAGCCAGAACTTCAGGTTGCTGAGCAGGAAGTGCAGCACTTCGGTCTTTCCGTAATTGAACAGCCTTGTGCCCCATGCCGGATGACGGCCGCGGTCCCCGGTCAGAAAATACTGATCATCCGTTCCGTCCTGGCACTCAAGCCCCTCGCCCGGGTTCGGGCACGCATGGGAGTGGACCACATCCAGCAGCACGCGAAGACCCATTCCGTGCGCCTTGTTGATCAGATACTTCAGATCCTCCGGCTCACCGTACCATGAGCTTGCGGCAAAGAAATTCGTGACCTGATAACCGAAGGAGCCGTAATACGGATGTTCCTGGATCGCCATCAGCTGCACAGTGTTGTATCCGAGGCCGGCGATCCGCTCCAGCACCTGATCGGCAAACTCACGGTATGTGCCGATCCCCTCGCGTTCCTGCGCCATTCCCACATGCGCCTCATAGATCACAGGCGCCGGCGCGGTACGGGACAGCCGGTCCCCGTCCGTCCAGTGAAACGGTTCCGGTGCCCACACCTGCGTGCAGAAACGGTGCGTCGTTTCATCCTGCGAGACACGCGTGCTGTAGGCCGGCAGCCTTTCAAAACCGTTTTCCCCGCGGCGGACGTACAGCTTGATATACTGGCCGTGCCGCAGCGCGTCCCGGCCGTCCAGGCAGATCTCCCATACGCCGCCGTCAAGCTTTTTCAGCGGATGCGATGTTCTGTTCCAGCTGTTGAAATCACCGGTCAGATATACCTCATCCGCGCCCGGAAGCCATTCGCGCACAGCCCATCCGGTCTTTGTGCGGTGGATCCCGAAATACAGATAACCGTCGGCAAAGGAGGACAGCGTCTGTTTTCTGCCCGCGATGCGCTTTCTTGCCGCGAGGAAACGCGCCATTCTCAGGTCGATCTCGCCGGAATACGGCTCCAGCCACGGGTCGATCCTGATGATATCGTAAGGAGATCTCAGTTTGTTCACATTCATGCCGGTCATCAGCCTCCCGGATTCTTCTGATTCACACCGGTCCATTATAGCATAAATGCCGTAAAGCACAACACAGACCCGTGCCGGCGGGTCATTCCGGAAAACCGGAACGGAGAACCGAAACAGTTCTCCGTCCCACTCACTTTATCACATACTCTGTTTTTCCGTCAAAAAGGCATACCTGGCTGTACGGCACATAGAACGTTATTTCCGTATCCGTCTCGGGGATCCCGAACGGCGTTGTTTTCAGAATGGCGCGGGCGCCGTTCTTCTCGATATATACATTGGCGTTGTCGCCCAGCATCTCCGTCAGTTCGACATTTGCCGTCAGCCTGTAAGCGTCCGGTACGGGCTGCATGGAAACAGCCTCCGGCCGGAATCCGAACACGATCTCGCGTCCCTCATACGCTTCCGTACACACATCCGTTTTTTCCGCAAGATCGATCTCCTGCCCGCCGAAATGTATACATCCGCCGGTCAGCGTATCGCGGATAAAGTTCATGGGCGGTTCTCCGATAAACCCCGCCACAAACACATTCACCGGATCAAAATACAGTTCCTTCGGCGTACCGACCTGCTGCACATAGCCGTCCTTCATCACCACGATCCGGTCGGCAAGCGTCATGGCTTCCGTCTGATCATGCGTTACATAGATCGTGGTCGCGCCTGTATTTCTGTGGATCTGGGCGATCTCGGAGCGCATGGTCACGCGCTGTTTCGCGTCCAGGTTGCTCAGCGGCTCATCCATCAGGAAAATACCGACCTTGCGCACGATGGCGCGTCCGATCGCCACGCGCTGACGCTGTCCGCCGGAAAGCGCGCGCGGAAGCCGGTCCAGATACTCCGTAAGGCCGAGGATCTCCGCCGTATGCTTCACGCGGCGTTCGATCTCATCCTCGTCCACACCCATGAGCTCCAGCCCGAAGGCAATATTATCAAATACCGTCATCTGCGGATAAAGCGCGTAGCTCTGAAACACCATGGCAACCTCGCGGTCGCGCGGTCCCCACTCATTCGCGCGTTCGCCGTCGATCAGCAATTCGCCCTTTGAAATATCCTCAAGCCCCGCGATCATGCGCAGCGTGGTCGACTTACCGCAGCCGGACGGACCGACAAATACGATAAACTCGCCTTTTTCCACCGCGAGGTTGAAATTATGCACGGCGTGAAAGCCGTTCGGATAGATCTTGTTGATATCCTTCAGGATCAGATGGGACATATGATGTTCCTCCTCAGGAATGTGCTGACGTCTTTTTTCCGGCGTCGCGCAGGATGCCGGCGGCCATGCGCTTCGCGCCGATGAGCAGCATGTCGCATGCCATATACAGGATGCCGAACAGAAGAGGTTCCACGCCGAGCGGCACCGCGTCCTGCGCCGCTCCGCTCATGCGGATCAGTATCAGGTTCAGCGCGTTGTAAACGGTATACACCAGAAACAGGATCGTGCAGGAATGAAGGATATTCAGCGGCAGCGAAACAAATCCCTTTTTCGGCCACATCATCCATTTGTCATTCCCGCCCGGCCGCTTCGCGATAAAGCGAAGCACATTATTGGTCAGCAGATCCGTTACAAAGCCGAGCGCGAGGCCGGTGATCACCAGCAGATCCAGCAGCGCCGACACATACATGCCCAGACCCCAAAGAAAGAAAAAACAGATGGCGCCGGCAAACCAGAATTTGATGAACAGGATCTTCAGCACTTCAGGCATCCGTTTTTTCGAACCGGACCTGTACTTCCGCAGTTCCGCTTCGCTGACCCGGGGTGAATTGCCGCTGTCCGCCGTCACCAGATCCTCGACCGCGTCACGCTTCAGATCATAATAAGCGTCCACGCTCTTTTCCGCGTTTTTTTCCGGGTTCTGCGCCTTTTCCCCCGCCGCTTTCTTCATTCTTCCTCTCCCGTAATGTCGATCGCGCCCATTTCCGCGTTTTCCTCAACCTTCACGGATGTGTTGATCTTACGGATCATCGGAGTATAGACCGGCAGCAGCGCCGTAAGCAGCAGACCCGCGGCGATCACGGCGATATGCGTCTTCAGAAGCGCAAGGCTGTCAGTGATGTATTGCGTCGCCGCCGTTACGGCAATGGGGTCGACCTCTCTGTACAGCGCGTTGTTCACGCGTTCCATATACAGGATATCAGCGGTGATCACAGCGCCGAAGAGCAAAAACATCAGCACCAGCATGGGTTTGTTCACCGGTTTCCTGTGCGGAAACGCGTTTGAGAAGGACACGATCCCGAGGATGGAAAAAAGCATTGTCACAAAACCGTACAGTCCCATGCCCGCGCCCTGCAGCTTCGCGGTCGTGTTGGAGATCACCGTCAGGCGAAGGCTGTAGACCAGGAAGGATACCACCAGCACGACAAGCGGGATCATGTGAGGTTTGCGTTTGAGTGAAACGGCTGTTTTCCGCGCGGATTCACGCAGGCGCGCCCCAAAGGAAAGCTTTGTTCTGCTCACTGCGGTTCCCCCTTCCGGATCGCGTTCGTGGTATCAGGGTCAAAGAAATGCTTCCGGGTAAATGAAAGTGTGACCTCATCCCCGGCGCGGTGATCATGCCAGCCTTTCAGCTTGGCGGTGATCTTCCGCCCGTTTGCGCTGCCGGATCCCGTTGTGCCGTGCACCAGCGTGTTCATGCCCAGATTTTCATTGTTGACGACGCGCATGGTCACATCCCCGCCGGAAGCCATATCCTCCGGCCGCACGCCGAGAACGATCTCCCTGCCGGCATATCCTTTCAGCAGATCCTTTTCCCCGGGTGTCAGCGGCACACGCAGGTCCGGCGCCGTCAGTTCATCCCCGTCCACGCGTACGGAAAACACATTCATGGGCGGCAGCCCGATAAAACCGGCGACAAAGAGATTCGCCGGGGTCTCATACAGTTCCAGCGGCGTACCGACCTGCTGTACACGGCCCATGGACATACATACGATCCGGTCCGCCAGCGTCAGTGCTTCCGTCTGGTCATGCGTTACGTACATCATGGTCGCGCCGAGACGCTTATGCAGCAGCATGATCTCACGCCGTGTAGCCCCGCGCAGTTTCGCGTCCAGATTGCTCAGCGGCTCATCAAACAGGAAGACCTTCGGATTGCGCACGATCGCGCGCCCCATCGCCACCCGCTGACGCTGTCCTCCGGAAAGCTGCGCCGGCTTTTTGTTCAGCTGTTCGGTCAGGCCGAGGATCTCAGCGGCCGCCAGCACCTTTTTATGGATCACATTCGGGTCTTCCCTGCGCAGCGTCAGGGAAAAAGCCATATTTTCATAGATCGTCATATGTCCGTACAGCGCGTAGTTCTGGAACACCATCGCCATATCGCGGTCCTTCGGCGCCATACGCGTGATATCCTTCCCGTCCAGCAGCAGCTGTCCTTCGGAAATATCCTCAAGCCCGGCCACCATGCGCAGCGTGGTGGATTTCCCGCATCCGGACGGGCCGACCAGCACGATCAGTTCGCCGTCTCTGACGTCGAGATTAAAGTCCTGCACGGCCTGTACATCATTATCATAGATCTTGCCGATATGCTTCAGGCTCAGCGTCGCCATCTCATGCCGCCTCCTTCGCTTCATCCGTTCTGCCGGCATGCTCCGCCAGCGCCGCGCATTTGCGCCGGTTGATCTCCGCCGCGGCGATCAGGCATACGGCGGACAATGCGAGGCATATGATCACAAAAACGAATTTGGCGTCATCCATCGCCTGCAGCTGCTCACCGCCGACCTTTACAAGCGCGCTGTGCGCCGATACAGGCAGTATGAAGATCCGGCAAGCCTGCAGTACGCCGAGAATATACAGTACTTTTGAATAGCCGGCTTTATAATTCTTCACGCCTTCACTTGCCAGGAAGGTGACCAGCATGAACAGCAGATTATAGATGATCGATCCGCCGACAAGGATCCGGTAATACCATGATCCCACATCGGACTGGTATATCTTAACGAAATAAAGAACATCAAAAATGATCGCCAGATAACACAGGCGCGAGGATGCCGTATTCTTCACATAGCGCATCCGGTCAAGCCGGATCTCCCGTTCTTCCGCGGTACCGGTCATACGGCTGCCCCCTCTCCCTGCTCCAGCAGACAGCGTTCTTCTTTCATGAGCTTGCGTTTCCAGAGTATGTTCAGGATCAGCAGAACAATGCCGATCAGCAGCATCCCGAAGACGATGTAATGCGCGTCGAACCAGAAGGTCGAATCCGAATACAGCGTCTTCTTCTTGGCGGCATGCGCCGCCAGTTCCTCAAAATCGATATTCAGGAAAACCGCTTTCCAGCCTTCGATCCCCGTATGGAACCAGACCGTGAAAGCAATGCCGCCCGCGCTGAAAAGCCCGGCGGACAGATAATTTCCGATGTAGTATTTACGGCGTGTATGGGTATTGGTAATGAAAAGGGAAAGCGAAAGCAGCAGCAGTGCGATCGAAAAATGCAGCGCGGTCTTGTTGAACCCCTGCATGTCATAGTAGATCCTTGATCCGGTGACCGTGGATTTGTCAAGATTCTTCTGGCTGCGGATCGTGCTGAAAAGCGAATCGTACAGGTCGGTCATGAGGCCCAGAGAATAAATGAAAACCGCCGCGCATACGAACAGCAGCGCGAGGCACAGGATCTTCTGGCATTTCATCTGTTTTCTGTACATGATCGATCCTCCGTAACAAACGGTCTTTCGGTGAAAGGCCTCCCGCCCGGCGTCAAAACGCCGGACGGGAGACCGGTCATTCAGATAATCACCTGTTTATTGCCGCGAAATAGTCCAGCAGAGCTTCCCAGGCGCCTTCCTTGATATCCAGGTACTGGGCATCCATCATGGTGTCAGCCACATACGCGGCGGCGGATTCGGGATCACCCATGCCTTCGGCGATGAAGCCCTTGGCAATGATGTTCACGAATTCGTTGTTGCCGCCCTTGCCGCCGTCGAAAGAGCTGTTCAGCTGGGTGTAATCCTTCAGCTGGGTATTCTCTTCCTTGGTGGTGGGCAGTACGGTGGGAACGCTGGTATACCAGCTGTTCTCGCAAACAGCCAGTTCAGGATGTTTGATAATGCCGAGGCCGATCGCGGTGCTCAGATGACCGGCGCCTTCCTTGCCGACTTCATGCGTGCACTGATATTCAAAGGCCTGGCTCTTGGCGAAGGACAGGGTGGAGCCGAGATACATACGGGCATAGTTGGTGTAGTTGCCATTGGCTTTCTCCCACAGTTCCGCGTACGTCGCGTCGGCGATCACGGGCATTTCCTTGCCGTTGAACATGAAGGTCTCGCCTTCCTTGATGAAGGCATCGGGGCCGTAGCTCATCAGGATCATGCCTTCATCGGAGTAGGCATAGTCGATCAGGCTCAGGCAGGCATTCAGCTTGGCTTCGTCGCCGTTGATACCGGCAACGGAGATGCCCCAGCCGTCCGTCTTCACGGAACGCCAGGACTCGGTGAAGCGCATATAAACGCCATTTTCATCGGTGCCGTCGAACCAGCGGGCCACGGGAACCAGCACAGCCATGTACTTTTCTCCTGCCGCGTTGTCCAGCTTGGTCTTGTTGTACACAGTCTGGGTCTGGTTGTAGTCATAGTGCATGAAGCCCAGGTCATTCTCAAGGTAGTTTTCGGTCTTGACTTCTTCCTCATTCAGGAAAGCGGTGGAGATCAGGCCTTCTTCAGCCATGGCACGCATGCGGGCCAGCGCTTCATAGGTGGCAACTTCACTGCGGGCATCCTTCAGGGTGTTGTCGGTATCGACATACAGGTAATCCTGGCGGGATTCCAGACCGCGTACGCCGAACAGCGTGCCGGCAAAGCGGAACATATCGACGCGGCGCTGATTGTTGTTGTCTTCACGGGAGAACAGACCCTGCACGGTGTCGGTGCCGTTCAGCGTCTGGGGGTTGGCGACCACGCAGCGGAGCAGGGCGACCAGCTCGTCGGCGTCCCAGGCGGCATTCTGTCCGATGAACAGATCAGCGCGGTTGGTGCCGTAGTAGCCGTTGTACGCCTTGTCGATGTACTCACGGAGCATGTTCACGGCGGTCACGCCGTCGATCTCCCCGGCAGCGTTCATAGCCGCAACGATATTGCCGGCCGCGTCATAATCCTTGGCAATGGTCTCAACGGCGGAACCGTCGGCCTTCGCCACATCGATCTCGACCTTGCCTTCGGTGGGCATATAGGGGGTATACACGGCGGCGGCCAGTGTCTTGCTGGCTTCCGCGGTGAAAGCGCCCTCGCCGTTCAGCAGCTTCTCGACCCAGTCCGTACGCATCAGGGGCATACGTTCGATATCATTCACGCCGTCAAAATAGGGGCTGAAGTAGATGGCGCCGGTATCGGTATTGCCGGTGATGGAGAGCAGAACGATGGGGTTGGCTTCCAGATAAGCCTTGAAGTTAGGCATCTGATCCAGATAATCGCCGATGTTCACGATGGCGCCGATCTCGCCGTACTCGCTCAGCGTGGCGGCGGTGCCGGAGATCATGTCGACCTGGTCCAGCTGTTCCTTCCAGTAATCGAATTCCTTGGAAGTGCTGTTTCCCTGGTACTTGTCTTCAAAGATCACATTCAGTTTTTCCTGCACGACCACCCAGGTGGGCTTCAGGTCGCCGGTGTGATAGGTCTTGCCGTCGGCCAGCGTGATGCCTTCGCCCGCGGTCTCCGCGTCGAAGAACAGACCGGTCTTGGCACTGTTGTAGCCTGTCGCCATGCGGAGCACAACGGGCTCCTCAGCGGCGGAAAGGCTCACGACGGACATCAGCAGCGCGATGACCGTCAGCAGAGAAAGGATTTTCTTCATGTCGGTTCCTCCTTAAAATTTTTATCTGCTCGGCCCGTCACAGGACCGTTTAGATACTCTGTTTTTTCTTTCCGGCCGGAGATCATTCCTTTACACCGCCGGCATTGGTGCCTTTGGCGAAATATTTCTGAATGAACGGATAGATCACCAGGATCGGAATGATGGAGCACACGATCAGCGCGTAGATCACCGAATCGGAAGCATAGATCTCATTCCAGCCGGTCATGAATTCCGGATCGGTATACTGTTCAAGCTTCAGACGGATAAACACCTGCAGCGGATGCTCATTCGAATTGGCGATCATCTGCCTCGCCCAGAAATATCCGTTCCAGCGGCTGATGGCGAAAAACAGCGCGACTGTGGCGATCGTTGATTTGCTCATGGGGATGTAGACCTTCCGGAGCACCTGAAACTCGGTCGCTCCGTCCACGATCGCGGCTTCCTCGATCTCAGAGGGCACGTTTTCAAAAGCGTTCCGCAGCAGAATGATATTCATTGCCGCCATGCCCATAGCGATCACCACAAGCCATTTGTCGTCCATGATCCCCACGGACCGGAACACCGCCTGCGTATCCAGATAGTTCAGATACTGCGGCACCACGCCCGCGCTGAACCACATCGTGAATACGAGAAAGAAGTTGAATGTCTTGCGGAACAGCAGCCGTTTCTTGCTCAGCGCGTAGGCGCCCAGCAGGCTCACGCCCATGGCCCACAGCGTACCGTACAGCGTCAGAAACAGCGTGTTGGAATACGCGTTCCAGAACATATTGTTGCCGAACATCATGCTGAAGGCTTCAAACTGCACATCTTTGGGAAAAAGGACCACCTGACCGTATTCAACGGCATGCCTTCCGGACAGCGCCGCGGAAACGGCATACACAAAGGGATACAGGCAGCAAAGCGCGAATACCGTCAGCAGCGTATAGCTGATGATCCTGAAGATCAGTTCGGATACTTCGAGTTTTCTTTTCATGGCGTATCCTCCCTTCTCAGTACAGGGACGTATTCGCGGCCTTCCGCGCGATCGTGTTCGCGCCGATGACCAGCAGCATGCCGACAACATTGTTCATCATCTCTATGGCGGATGCGATGCCTGTGCTGCCGCCGCCGTAGATGCCTGTACGATAGCTCAGGGTGGAGACCACGTCGGCCGTCATATAAGTCTTGGTATTGTACAGCAGCAGGACCTTCTCATAGCCGATATTCAGCAGGCTGCCGATCCGCGTGATCAGCATGATCACGATGGTTGACAGCATGCACGGAAGCACGACATAGCGCATCTGCGCCCATTTATTGGCCCCGTCGATCTGGGCTGCTTCATAGCTCGTAGGCGAAATGGCGATGATCGCGGCAAAATACACGATGCTGTCATATCCCGCGCCTTCCCAGATCCCGCTGACCTGATAAACGGTGCGGAAAAAGCCGGGATTATTGAGCAGACCGGACTGACCGGCTTCCTCCGTGATCAGCCCGAGCTTCACAAGCGCCTGCGAAACAATGCCCATGCTGCCGATAATGGAGCCCTGCTTGACAAGCATCGTCACAAGGGACGTCATGACAACGGTGGACATGAACTTGGGCAGATAAGACATCACCTGATATACGCTGCGGGCCGCGTTTGACCGGATCTCATTGAAAAAAAGCGCGAGAATGATCGGCATCGGAAATCCGAAACACAGTCCGTAAAAGCTCAGCAGGAATGTATTGCGCATGGCGCGCCAGAAATCGGTGCTCAGCGAATCGCCGCTGAAAAGGAGACGGCGGAAATAGCTGAATCCCGAAAACAGCTGTTCGCTGACCGGCAGCACATTGTCGCTGACCTTGAAGCAGCCCAGCAGCTCATACATGGGAAAATAACGCCAGAACAGGAACACAAGGAGCATCGGAACAAGCATCACATACAGGCGCCAGTCCTTCAGCACGGTACGCCCGACATGAAGCCAGTAATGCTTTTCCACATCATCGCGGACAGCCTGTTCCGGATTTTCCCGGTAGGTTCTGGTCTTTTCGTCAAAGATCAGATAATCGTTCGCGACCCGGTTCATTCGCTATCCTCTCCTTTGGTTCTTTCTTCCCTGTGCACGCGTTCAAGATAATGGTTCTGATCCTCGTAGACTCCGTCAAGCCTTTTCACGATCCACAGGATCACCAGTGTAAAAACCAGTGACAGCGAATCTGTCAGCGGAAAGCGGATCACTTCCGCGACCGGCGCTCCGAACAGCAGGCTCATCGTCATCCTGCCCGCCTGCATCAGTGCCCATACCGCCGCCCCGCAGACAAGATACATCCGTTTGCCGTTGCGCACGCGTTCCTTGCCGATCCTGTCGGTCAGCGGCACAACAAGCAGCGAAAACAGATTGCCGATCATATATACAGGGTATCGTGTGATCTCTCCGCCCAGGGCGGCGCAGTAGATCAGTCCGGCCAATGCCGCGTGAATGCCGCCCCACGCGTTCCACCGCATATATACGATCGCCGTGATCGCAGCGGCAAGCGAGACGGTGAACGCCTGATCATAAAACATGCTGCTCCCCGCCGCCCTGATGATCAGCGTTTCAAACAATACGAGCATCAGCGCAAACAGGAACAGATCAATACCGCGGTAGGCCGCGGCGGAACGTTTCTTCTCCATACATTCGTCGGATCCGTTTCATGTGATAACGATGTTAATGCTTACACGGATATATTATATGGAACTTATTATGAATTGTCAATTATCTGAGCTGAGATCTCAACTTGTCCGAACCTTCTTGCAATTCCTTGTTTTTCAACATTTTTATGTGATTTCGCCGAAAAATCGCGTAAAAACGTGTAAACACTTACACGCTTTTTTGTTCTTTTCCTGTATTCCCGGCGGACGGCAGTGTTCCGTTTATGGTCGGATCGGTCGAATCGATACCGGTCCAGACCTCCGGATACATCCCGTAGGTGGAACGTCCTTCCCCGTTCATCTCCAGATGGCTGAGGTCGCCCAGCTTCGTCACACGGAAAAAGACCTCTCCCTTCACGCGTTCCTCCGTCATGACCTCGGTCACGGATGAAGGCAGGCAGATCGTCCGCTGCCAGAGAAGCATCGGCGATACATCTGTCAGATACGCCAGCACGGCCATTCCGATACCGAAGTGACAGAAAAGCGCAATGGTCAGATCACTGTTCTCCCCGCCGACCCACACGGGACCGTCTTTCCGGAAACCGTACCGGGCCATGAGCGCGTCCGTTCCTGCCTTTGTCTCCTCCCACACCGCGCGCACGGTGCCGCCCGCGAAACGCGGGTCATCCGCCCAGCGGTCGGGTTCGGCCCGCAGGGGCATCGTATACCATGATCTCGGCGGCAAGTCCCATGGAATCGCGGCATGTCCTTTTTCATCCGTATATGTGCCGCGGAACTCAGCCAGCCAGGGCAGCGTCACCGCTGTCAGTCCGTTTTTCTCAAGCGTGTACGCGGCAGTGTCACGGGCTCTTCCGTACGGAGAGACCCAGCAGTCGCGGATATCGTATTTTTCAAGCCGGCGGCTCAGCAGTTCAGCCTCCCGCCTTCCTTTCGGCGTAAGCGAATCGGCCTCATAATCCGGTTCGGCATGCCGTATGATCAGGATCCGCATCTTTTCTCCTTCCGAAAAAAGCGGGACCTGCACGGTCCCGCGATCTTCACGCGTTTACTTCAGTTCGGTCGTCGGTATGGTATCCATGTCATCGAAAGCCTGATTTTCGCCGCCCATGGCCCAGATGAACGTATAGCTGGCAGTGCCGGCACCCGCATGAATGCTCCAGCTGGGAGAAATAACAGCCTGCTCGTTCTGCATCACGATATGACGCGTTTCCTGACCTTCCCCCATCATATGGAAAACAACATTGTTTTCCGGTACTTCAAAGTAAAAATAGACTTCCATACGGCGTTCATGCGTATGCGCGGGCATCGTGTTCCATACGCTGCCGTTTTCCAGGACCGTCATGCCCATGCTCAGCTGGCAGGTCTTCAGTACGGACGGATGGATGAACTGATTGATCACGCGCTTGTTGCTCGTTTCGGCAGCGCCGCAGGGCTTTTTCGCGGCATCCGCGATGCGGATCAGTCTGTTTTCATAGGAACAGTGCGCGGGCGCGCTGACGCAGTAGAACTTCGCCGGCTTTTCCGGATCGTCGGAGGCGAACAGCACTTCCTTCGCCCCGCGGGTGATATACAGGCAGTCCTTGTATCCCAGCTCGTAGACCGTACCGTCCGCGGTCACTTTTCCGGCGCCGCCGACATTGAACATGCCGATCTCGCGGCGCTCCAGGAAATACTCCGTACCGAAGTTTTTCCAGATATCAATGCCCTTGTCAATGCTCACGGGAGCCGTAACGGGCATCACACCCAGCGTCACCATTCTGTCCACATGGCTGTAGACAGCGGTCACTTCATCCTTTACGAACAGCTTTTCGATCAGGAATTCATTTCTTGTCTCTTCCGTGGTGTAGCGTCTGAAGTCCCGCTGGTTGCAGGAATAACGGATATCCATCTTTTTATTCTCCCTTCGGTGCGGCATTCGGCTGCCGTCTGATATCATTGTAGCACGGGAAAGCGCAAAAAGAAAGCACTTACATGAAAAGTTGAATACAGGGGCGCAAAAAAACCGGATGCCGTTTCCGGCATCCGGTATCATATGATCACGCGGTCGGTCACTGTTTGGCGATCTCAACCAGTTTGGCAAAGCCTTCGGCATCGTTGACAGCCAGATCGGCCAGCATCTTGCGGTTGACTTCGATATTCTGCTTCTTCAGACCGGCGATGAATGTGGAATAGCTCATGCCGTTCATGCGGGCAGCAGCATTGATACGGGTGATCCACAGGCGGCGGAATTCGCGCTTGCGCAGCTTACGTCCGACATAAGCATAGCGCAGACTGCGGGCGACCTGTTCTTTAGCCGCGCGGTACTGCTTGGATTTCGCTCCGAAGTAGCCCTTCGCCAGCTTCATAACCTTGCGGCGGGACTTATGGCCATTGACGGCCCTCTTAATGCGTGCCATGGTTTCTTTCCTCCTTGCCGGTTAACGGGCTTATTTGTAAGGCAGCAGCTTGTGGATGGTGCGGGCTTCGGCGGCATTGTCGACGATACCGGCATTCCTCAGGTGACGGGTACGCTTGGTGGTCTTCAGACGCACCTGATGGTTGGCGTTCATCTGCTTATGCTTTACGATACCGGTCTTGGTAAAGGAAAAGCGCTTTGCAGCACCACGGTGGGATTTCTGTTTAGGCATAACTGTGGTCCTCCTTCCGATGCGGTTTTACTCCTCCGCTTCTTTCAAAGCGGCATTCTCCCTGGCGGCCTTTTTCTCGGCAAACGATGCCTTGGCAGCCTTGGGAGCCAGGATCATGATCATGTTGCGGCCATCAAGCAGCGGCCGGCGTTCGATCATGCTGACATCCTTGCAGCGTTCCGCAAAATCCAGCATGACTTTCAGGCCGATCTCGCTATGCGTGATCTGACGTCCGCGGAAGCGGATCGATACCTTCACCTTGTCTCCGCCCTCAAGGAATTTGAGCGCCATCTTCGCCTTGGTGTTCACATCGTTTTCTTCGATGGTGGCGGAAAGCTGAACTTCCTTGATTTCGACAACGCGCTGATTCTTCCGGTTTTCGCGTTCGCGTTTGGACTGCTCGTAGCGGTACTTGTCATAGTCCAGCAGTTTGCATACGGGCGGCTTTGCGGACGGTTGGATCTTTGCGAGATCATAGCCTCTCTCTTCAGCCAGCTCCAGTGCCTTCTGCGTGAGCATAACGCCAAGCTGTTCGCCGTTTTCATCGATCAGGCGTACTTCGCGGTCGCGGATTTCCTCATTGATCATCAGCTCGGTAGCGATATCCATGCACCTCCCAAATACATTCAAAAAGCGACGGGACATATCCCGTCGCTCATCAGTCGCTGTTCACCCGCCTCTGCGGGAGAAAGTGCCTTTGAACCAGTCAGCGTGAGCCGAACAGGTGAGAGACGGGCAAGCCTCTGCTTCAAACAGGCTAAACTATATCATGACTTCCCGCCCCTGTCAAGCGAAAAATCACAGGGAATTGACAAGATCAAACAGTTCACGGCGGAACGGGCGTTTGAATGCCAGCGCGTCATCAATGGGCATATACATGATCTTGTTGCCTTCCATGCCGATCACCTGATTGCTGATGCCGTCACGCAGCAGTTTCACAGCCAGATTTCCGGCTTCGAAAGCAAACTCGCTGTCGCGCGCCGTCGGTTCGGCGCCGCGCTGGGTATATCCGATCACGGTCGCCCGCGCCTCCACCATGCCGCACATGCGTTTCATCACGCTGGCGAAACGGGTCGCGCTCATGGGTTCTCCCTGATAGCATTCCTTGCCGCGGCTGGTCAGGAATCCGTACAGATCAAACGGAGCCATGGATTCCCAGCAGCCCTCCGCCATCACGATCGTCGCGCGGGTATTGCCCTTGGCCAGCTGTTTGTTCAGCTTCGCCGCGATCTCTTCCACAGACCACGGCACTTCCGGCACCACAACGATCTCGGATCCGGTGGAAACAGCCGTTGAGAGCGCGATGTCGCCGCAATGGCGGCCCATGACCTCAACAACAGCCGGTCTGTCATGGCTGCGGCTTGTCGCCCGGATGGACCGTACGGCATTCACGCATACATTCACCGCGGTATCAAAGCCCAGCGTCATTTCGGTATAGGCAAGGTCATTGTCGATCGTGCCGGGAATGCCGATACACGGGACACCGAGCCTGCACAGCTCCTGCGCTCCGTGGAAGCTTCCGTCGCCGCCGATAACGACCAGGCCGTCGATCTCCATCGCCTCAAGCGTCCTGACCGCGATATCGCGGTATGCCGGATCAAGGAATTCATCGCAGCGCGCGGTACGCAGATAAGTGCCGGGCTGGTCTGCGATATCCAGCACGGTATCAAGATTCAGCTCCAGCAGATCATCGCGGATATTGGTGCTGCGGCGCAGTAATCCGTTATATCCCCGTTTGATGCCGATCAGCGGCATACCGTACAGGGAGGCGCTCCGCGCGATGGACATGACCGCCGCGTTCATACCGGGCGCGTCGCCGCCGCTTGTCAGTACACCGATTTTTCTCATCATAAAGAGTAAGCTCCTTTTCTTCCGGGTTCACCCGTTTCATATCACAAAGGCGAGTATACCACAGCCTGACATAAGATGGAAGGACTTTTTGTACACATCGGTACATTCATCCCCGGCGTGCGGCTCTCCGGCCCGCCGTATGCCGCGATATCCGCGGTCCGCACGTTCCGCGGCGGATCTGTACGGACAAAAAGCAAGCCCCGGCGGCTGCCGGGGCGGTGATGATCAAAGCACTTTGTTCAGGAAATCCCTGGTGCGCGGCTGCTGCGGCGCGGTGAAGATCTCTGCCGGAGTTCCCTCCTCCACGATCTTCCCCTCGTCCATAAACAGCACGCGGTCCGCGACCTCGCGGGCAAAACCCATCTCGTGGGTCACGCATACCATGGTCATCCCGGATCGCGCCAGCTGTTTCATTACATCCAGCACTTCCCCGACCATTTCGGGATCCAGCGCGGATGTCGGCTCATCAAACAGCATGACTTCCGGTTCCATGCACAGCGCGCGGACAATGGCAATGCGCTGTTTCTGACCGCCGGACAGCTGATTCGGATAGGCATCCGCCCGGTCCGCTAGATTCACGCGCTTCAGCAGGTTCCTTGCCTTCTCTTCGGCCTCTTCCCTGGTCTTTCCGAGCAGCTTCACAGGGGCCAGCGTCATGTTTTTCAGGATCGTCATATTCGGAAAAAGGTTGAAATGCTGGAAAACCATTCCCATCTTCTGCCGATGCAGGTTGATATTCACGCTCGGATCCGTGATATCCGTTCCCTCAAACAGGACGCGGCCGCCCGTCGGCAGCTCCAGCAGATTGAGGCAGCGCAGGAATGTGCTCTTTCCGCTTCCGGATGGTCCGATGATCACGACCACCTCGCCTTTGCGGATATCGGCGGTGACCCCGTTCAATGCTTTCAGCTGTCCGTGATTGAACGTTTTCTGCAGGTCTTTTACGGAAATGATATAGTCCGGATTCATCTTCTCAGTGGTCACTGCTGCGCAGCCTCCTTTCCAGTTTGCCTACCAGCCAGGTGAAGAACATCACCAGCGCCAGATAGATACCCGCTACCGCGAGCAGCGGCAGGAAGGGAGCATAGGTCACGGAACGGATGATCTCGCCGCCCTTGTTCAGATCGCGCACGGCCACGTAGCCGGAAACGGAGGTCTCCTTCAGCAGCGCGATGAACTCATTTGCCAGCGCGGGCAGAATGTTTTTGAACACCTGCGGCAGAATGATGAACAGCATGGTCTGCACATAATTGAAGCCGAGGCTGCGTCCCGCTTCAAACTGACCGTTGTCAATGCTCATAATGCCGCCGCGGATGATCTCGGCGACATACGCGCCGCTGTTGATGCCGAAGGCGAGGATCGCGGCAACGGTGCCGTTGCTTGAGGAGGCGAAGATGATCAGATACATGATCAGCAGCTGCACCATCACAGGCGTTCCGCGGATCACGGTCAGATAAACGCTGCATATCTTGTCGCCGATCTTCAGCAGTGTCTTTCCCGCGCCGGGATGCATATTTTCATTGTTCTTCTGCCATGTTGAGCGGACAGCGGCAACGAACGCGCCGATGATCACGCCCATCAGGCCGGACAGCAGCGTGATCAGCAGCGTCATGCCGAGGCCGTCCAGCAGATACATCCAACGGCTGTCATCAATAAAGTTCAGTTTGAAATCCGCCACAAAAGGATTCAGCTGTTTGCCGGGCACGATCCGCTCCGCCATGCTGAACGCGGCGGCGGCGGCCTGTGTTTCATCGCAGCCTTCGGCACAGGTCATATCCATCCGGATGAACGCGTTCACATAGGGGGACGCGATCATGAAGGAGGTAATGTCATCGTTCTCTCTGCGCCATACGGGAATATCCGCCTTCGCCTTTGCGTTTCCCCTTGCGGTCCCGTCCGAGATGTAGACCAGCTGTTCCGCGGTATAGCCGAGACCGGGCAGTTCCTCCGCGGTCACGCTTTCAGGCAGGATCAGGAATGTAAAGCTTCCGTCCTTGCTGACATAGGCGAACTGAGTGGTCAGCGGATCATCATCCGCTTCCGGCGCGTCCTTCACGGTCTTGAAACCGGACGGTGCCGTTACATCCGCCAGTTTGTAGTACTGCTCACCGCTGTTTTCCGTAAAGCGGCCGATCAGCCAGCTCGGTTTGGCGCCCCGTACCGCTTTGGTTTCGACCGTAACGGTACCGTCGCTTTCCGTAACGGCTTTGCTGTCGATCACGAGCACATCCGCGTTATGGAAGAGCAGAAAATACCCTGCCAGTATTACCGCGCATACGGTCAGTAAAGCGATTCCGATTTTTGCATACTTGTTCATTGACCAACCAACTTTCCTTGATAACGCCGAAAATGAAGGAGCGGGCTCCGCTCCTTCATTCAGCCGGTTTATGTACCGAACGGGAATTATTCAACGGGGATATACTTCGCGATGATCGCGTCCACGGTTCCGTCGGCGATCAGCTCTTCCAGAGCGGCATTGACTTTTTCCAGCAGCTCGGTGTTGGTCTGATTGATCGCGATCGCGTATTCTTCCTCAACATACTCAGTATCCAGGATCTTCAGCCCTTCATTGGCATCCACATAGGCCTTGGCGGGGTTGTTGTCGATGATCACGCAGTCGACCTTGCCCGCGACCAGGGCGGCCACAGCGTCATTGCCGGTCTTGTACTGCATCACGCGTTCGGCGCCGAAGTCATCGGAGCAGTAGATATCACCGGTCGTACCCTGCTGCACGCCCACAACATAGGCAGCGCCTTCGGCATACAGATCGTCAACGCCCGTGATGGGGGAATCTTCCTTCACGATGATGGACTGAACGCCCGTCGCGTAGGTCACGGAGAAGGAAACGCTCTGCAGACGTTCTTCGGTCACGGTCATACCGGCCATGGCAAAATCATATTTGCCGGCGGCAACAGACGGAACCAGTGTATCAAAGTCGGTATCAACGATCTCCAGATCCATGCCGAGCTTCGCGGCGATGGCGGCGGCGATCTCGGCGTCAATGCCGATCACCTGATTGTCTTCATAATACTCATAGGGCGGGAAGTGGGCATTGGTGCCCATCGTCAGGGTGCCTTCCGCGAAAGCGCAGGCGGTCATCATCATGCACAGGGCCAGGATCGCGGCAAACAGTTTCTTCATAGTTCATATCCTCCGTATTCATCCCGGCATGTCCTGCCGGTTGATCGTTCCTTAAGAACGGCGTCAGTATATCACCCATTATTCATACTGTCAACCCTTATTTTGTATTTTTATACATATTTTGAGGTTTTTTCTTGGATCCGCAGCGGTTATTTATGCATATTATGATTTATCTTCTGCATAATTGATTCTTTTCCGCATGCATGCTATACTTTATCCCGTGATCTTTCCCGTCCGGAGGGCTGTTTCATGCATATGCGCACTAAATCCTGGGCCAGGCCGGAGCTTGCAGCCTGCCCTTACTTTACCAATGAACCGGAGAAATTCCGCGGGCAGTGGGCTTCCGCGTTTCCCGTCCGGCGGCCGCTCTGGCTCGAGCTCGGCTGCGGGAAAGGCGTGGCGACCGCGAAGATGGTCCGGGACTGTCCGGATATCAACTTTATCGTTGTCGATATCTCCCCGGATGTTCTCGGCGACTGCCGCCGCAACATCGAAAAAGCGTTTGACGGTGCCGTGCCGGATAATGTGCTGATCGCCCGTTTCGATATCAGCACGATCAGCCGTTTTTTCGCGCCGGAAGATGAAGTGGAAGCGATCGTCATTTCCTTCTGCAATCCCTGGAGCATGCGTCCGAAGCACGCCAAGCGCCGTCTGACGCATCCGCGCCAGCTGGAACAGTACAGGGCTTTTCTGAAGGACGGCGGTACCGTCCGTTTCAAAACGGATGATGACGGTCTTTTTGATGACAGTCTTGTCTATTTCCGGCTCAGCGGGTTCACTGCCGATCTGATCACGCGTGATCTGCATCGTGACGGTTACACGCCCAACTGGGTCAGCGAACATGAGCAAAAATATACCGAACTCGGTGTTCCCATCAAGTTCGGCATATTCCGGAAGGTTCCCGGAGAGATGTCCTTTGATCCTACACGCTGGCGTCTGACACCCGGCATGCGCGGGGATCAGTAGTCCAGTTCCTCCCCCGTCAGCGCTTTCCACGCGCTCCGTATCGTTTTCTGATTGGCGACCCCGTAATCGGGGTCGTTTTTTTCAGCTTCGGCCATATCCCGCAGGAAATGCACACACAGATGTCCGTCAAAGTTGTTATCCTTGATGTTTCCGCTCAGATGCGGCATGTCATGTGTGGCCGCGAGCGTCCAGACGCCGCTCGGAAGCCGCACCCATACGGCTTTCTGATTCCATGTGTTCTGATTTCCGAACGCTTTGAACATGACCGCGGTATCCTGCGCCGTCAGCGGTTCGGCGTCCGCGTGCCGGCCCAGTGAAAGCAGCTTCAGGTTCCATGCCAGCCCGGTGGACGGATCATATACAAGGATCGTCTGTCCCGCCCTGATCGAAGGCTTCACCTCGCGCGTCCAGTGCAGCAGCCGGATCTGATCTTTGGAAGGCGCGTCCGCAAGCTTGCCGACACCGTCAGGCGCTGACGGCAGCGGCGTGTCCCCGGTCACGCATTTTCCGCCATACAGTTTCTTCTGCGTCTCTTCGCCCGCGATCCCGTCCGCTGTCAGCTGATTCCGCTGCTGGAACGCGGTGACGGCCGCAACGGTCTTGCTGTCGACCCTTCCCGTTACATCCACGGTATAATTCAGCGCCTTCAGCGTCTGCTGGAGCAGAATGACATCATCCCCTGTCAGGCCGCGCACCAGTGTACGGTAAGTATCCGGGACCGCGGCGGATGATGTACCGCTGTCCTTTCCGGTCTGATCCGCACCGCCGCTTTTCGCGTTTTCCAGCGCCTGCAGCGTCTGTCTTCCCGCGAGCCCGTCGTTTGTCAGATTGTTTGATCTCTGAAATTCGCGGACCGCGTTTTCCGTCTTCACGCCGAATTTTCCGTCAGCCGTTCCGGTCAGATATCTGAGATCGATCAGCGCCTGCTGCAGGATCTTCACACGGTTCCCGCTGTCATTCGGACGGATCGTGCTGTAGTCTCCCCCGAAAAGCTTCCCCGATGAGGACTCCGCCGGAACGGAAGTCTCTTTTTCAGAAGCCGGTTCGCTGTCCGTATCCGTCTTTCCGGGATCCGCGGCACTTTTCCTTCCGCTTTTCGCGTTTTCCAGCGCCTGCAGCGTCTGCCTTCCCGCGAGCCCGTCATTTGTCAGTTTGTTTGATCTCTGAAATTCGCGGACCGCGTTTTCCGTCTTCACGCCGAATTTTCCGTCAGCCGTTCCGGTCAGATATCTGAGATCGATCAGCGCCTGCTGCAGGATCTTCACACGGTTCCCGCTGTCATTCGGACGGATCGTGCTGTAGTCTCCCCCGAAAAGTTTCCCCGATGAGGACGCCGCCGGGACGGAAGATCCCTTTTCTGCGGCTGTCCCGCCTCCCGTGCCTGTCTGACCGCTGCTCCGTCCGCTTTTCGCGTACAGTTTGCCAAGCGTGCCCGAACCGGCCAGCCCGTCGGCAGTCAATCCGTTCGCCTTCTGGAACGCGATGACCGCCGCTTCCGTTTTCGGACCGAATTTTCCGTCAGCCGTTCCGGTCAGATAGCCCAGTTCGATCAGGGCCTTCTGCAGCTGAACGACCTGCGTTCCGGACGATCCGCTGCGTAATGTGTCACTTTTCAGAGCCTTCGCGCCGCCGGTCGGGGCAAGCGCGATCATAAGCGCGGCAGCCGCGCACAGGATACTGCGTCTGTTCATATACGGACCTCCTTTTCATCAGTCGCGTCATGTACAGATATATTGTACCATAAGTGCGAATTTCTGTAAAGTTTCTGTAATATATATACATATTTTTGTCATTATTTATTGACATGTACGGATGTTCAAAACTATAATAAACACACACTGCAGACAATATCGACCGATTATGAATGGAGGTTCATCAAATGAAACGGATCGTCTCTTTCCTGCTTTGCCTGATCCTCGTCTGCGCGAGCCTGAGCTTCGCCGCCGCGGACAGCGTTCCCGCCGAGATCAGCACCTACCTTTCCACGCACAATACCTATAACGGCTACAAGATCGAGAGCACTGTCGATTACTCACCCGTCAATTATTACTTTGTCATGCTCCGCAGCGGCAAGAACCATATGCTGGTCGTATTCAAACCCGGCAAGGACGGCAAATGGGCTTACTGGACACGTACCACCAAGGCGATCCCGCAGGGAGACACCGCCGTTACGATCGATGCCGTGGATGTCGACGGAACATACGGTCTGTATGTCACCTATGAAAAAGGGGACACCAACAGATACTATGCATGGAAATACGGCAAAAGCACCTGGAATCTGTATTACATGTATCTTGAGGACAGCAAGGAAGCGGTCATGATCGATGTCCGTTCCGCAAGTCTGACCTATACCAATGCGAAGACCCGCAAAAAGATCGGCACCGCAAACGGCACCGTGCAGACGGATCTGCGCTATGTAAATCTTTCCGGTTTCCCGACCACGCTGAAATCCGCGAAATCCAAGCTCACAACTCCGCCCGTTCTGCCTTATTCCAATGAACTGAATCCCACCAGCATCAAATTCACCGGCGGCAAGAGATATGAAGTATACTCCGGCCCCGGCACCGACTATGTCCGTTCCGTCAATTCCAAGGGCAAGGGCGCCGTGGTTTCCACCAATGACTGGATCGAGGTCTTCGGATACGAAAACGGCTATATCATGATCGAATACGCCATCAGCAAGGACCAGATGCGCTTCGGATACATCAGGGAAGAATCCCTGCCGAAGGACGCGGATGTTGACCGTCTTTGGTTCAATGACGCGGTCGCGGTCGTCCTGAGCGATACATTTGTCACTGATGATCCCCTGTTCACCGCGGGCTCCCTTGCAAAGCTCTCCGCCGGCACGGAAGTGATCTGGCTGGGCACCATGGGAGACTGGGCCTATATCGAAGACAGTGCTCAGAAAGTACGCGGCTTCGTCAAAGCCGAGCTGCTGGATCTGAACCCTGAATACGAAGTGGAATTCGCTGAATGACCTGTTAACTCACAGATCCGTCTTCATTCAAAGCCGTCAGCGGCCCGGGAATGCCCCGGGCCGCTGTTTTTGATCCGACCTTCATCCGCTT
>JAUNQH010000014.1:27289-41529 GCA_030536295.1 Clostridia bacterium
CACGATCACCGGTCCGTTTCGATCCGTATCGTCACCACTCCCACTTTATCATAATAATCGTGCATATTTTCGCTCTTATATGCCACTGTTATCAAGAATCATGACGATATTTCTGTTTTTATTCCACTTTTGATGCATTTCCGTTGTATTCCGGCGGCATCTGCCCACCCGGTGTTTCCGCCGTACAAGCCGTTCCGGCTGCGGCGCGACTGCGATATACGCAAAAAAACACCCGGGCTCATTGATACAACGGCCCGGGCATTTCTGGAGCTGATGGCCGGATTCGAACCGGCGACCTCATCCTTACCAAGGATGCGCTCTACCTACTGAGCTACATCAGCGTGTCATCTTTCGACAACGTTGGTATATTATCACATGAAAAGCGAAAAAGCAAGTACTATTTTTGCTAATATCATTTTTTATTGCGGTTCCGGTTGGACCGGCACAAAAATCAGGGCACGGAATAACGTGCCCCTTGTTTCAGTCTTCTTTTTCATGCAGCGCGCTGTATACCGCCGCGGCAGCACTTTCGGTCATGCCTTTCACTTTTCTCAGGCTCTCCGTATCCGCTTCCCTGATCGCCCGGATACTGCCGAATGCCTTCAGCAGTTCCTTTCGTCTTGCCGGTCCGATTCCGGGGATATCCTCCAGCGTACTGTGTGTCTGCGCTTTTCCGCGCAGCGCGCGGTGATGCGTAATGCCGAACCGGTGCGCTTCATCGCGGATCCGCTGTACAAGCTGAAGCTCCGGTGTATGATGATCCAGCCTGATCGGCTCTTCGGCCCCCGGAAGCCATATCTCCTCAAATCGTTCAGCCAGACCAAACATCGGAATATTCACATGATGCTCTTTTGCCGCTTCAAGCGCGTATGCCAGCTGCTGCGGACCGCCGTCGATCAGGATCAGATCCGGAAGATCACTGAACTTCATTGTCTCCGCTTCCGCTTCTCCGGACGATACCGCCTCCCGTTCCCTTTCCGCGTGCGCGAAGCGCCTGCCGATCACCTCACGCATCGAAGCAAAGTCATTCGGTCCTTCCACCGTGCGTATCCTGAAATGGCGATATTCTTTCTTTGCCGCTTCCCCGTCGATGAAAACGACCATGGCAGCTACAGACAGGACGCCCTGCGTATTGGAAATATCGTATCCTTCGATCCTTCGGGGATAATGATCAAGACCGAGGATCCTGCCCAGCTTCTCCGCCGCGCCCGTCGTCCGTTCCTCGCGGATCGTCTGCCGCGCGTTTCTTTTTTCAAGCGCGTCCGACGCGTTTTTCTCAGCCAGCAGCACAAGCTCATGCTTTTCACCGCGCATCGGCACTGCGAGCGTCACCGCGGCGTTTTTGCGCTCGCGCAGCCACTGCTCCAGTTCTGCCGCGGTATCAGCCGGCAGCGTCTGACAAAGCACATTGCGCGGGATCAGGGCCGCCTCATCGTAATATATCGTCATAAACGCCCGAAGCACTTCTCCGGGGTCCTCCCCGCCTTCGCCCGGCAGTGAAAAATGATCGCCGCCGATCATTCTGCCGGCACGGACATACAGGATCTGTATCATCGCGTCCAGACCGTCCTGCGCGATCGCGAGGATATCCTGTTCGCTGCGGTCCGTGCGGATCGCGATCTGCCGTTCCATCAGTCCCTGCACATCCCTGATCCTGTCTCTGAGAAGCGCGGCCTTTTCATATTGCATTTTCCCGGCCGCCTCATTCATCTCGGCTTTCAGACCGTCCAGCACAGCTTTGTAATCACCGTTCAGGAAACTGATCACGCCGTCCGTCATGGCTTTGTAATCTTCCTCCGTGCATTTCCCGGCACACGGCGCCATACAGCGGCCGATCTCGTAACTGACGCACGGGCGTTTCGTTTTCGCGTTCGGCAGCGCCATGCTGCAGGTGCGCAGCGGAAACACATCACGTACGGCGTCGATCACCTGACGCACGGCTGTCGCGCCGATATACGGACCGAAATATCTCGCTCCGTCGCGTTCCTGCCTTCTGGCCAGCGTAAGCCGCGGAAACGCTTCCTTCGGATCGAGCCGCAGATACGGATAATGTTTGTCGTCTTTCAGCAGAATGTTGTAATACGGCATGTAACGCTTGATCAGATTGCACTCGAGCGTCAGCGCCTCAAGATTGCTCTCACACAGCAGGATCTCAAAATCAGCGATATGCGAGATCATCGCCGCCACCTTCGGCGTATGATATGTTTCCCTGAAATAGCTGCGAACACGGTTTTTCAGGTTCACCGCCTTGCCGACATAGATGATCACGCCCTCCGCGTCTTTCATCATATAGCAGCCCGGTGAATCCGGCAGCTTGCTGATCTTCAGCTCCAGTTCATCGCTCCATCTTCCCATGTCAGCGGCATCCTTCCGTTATTTTCCGCCCAGCAGCTTGTTCAGCGGGCTTCTGTAGACCGAGATCGCTTTTACCGGGCACATCTCCTGGCAGCAATAGCAGCGGATACACTTTTTGTAATCATATACCGCTTTCTTTCCGTTTCCGGACTTGACCGCTTTTTCCGGCACCGGGCATGCTTCCTGACAGATGCCGCATCCGACACAGCGCTTCATATCCGCCTTCGGGCGGTGCTGCAGCACAGGCAGAAGGGGCATAAACTTCATAATCAGGCTTTCCCGCAGTTTTTCACGGAATACATCAAAATCCGGTTTCCCGTACAGTTCGGCGGCCCGCGCCGCGGAGATCTCCCCGTCAGGCGTCACAATGCGTATTTCATCCGTATTCATTGTGCCGATCCCTGCCCTCGCACCCGCTGGACATGTCGGAACCGACGCGGGGTCCAGATCGATCAGCCGGCAGAATACCGTATCAAGCGCTACGGGATCGCTGCTGAACAAAAGCACATTCATCCGCACAGGCGTTCCCGACGAAGGGCCGTTTCCCTCCATGGCGATAATGCCGTCCATGATATGCAGCCGCGGTCTCACGCACAGGTGCAGATCCGCCAGCATATCCGCGAATTTCTCGCCTGAAGGATAAAGCGCGTGACCGGCCGCTTTGTTGACGCCGCAGATGCATCCGTACAGATTCTTGACCGCCCCGGTGATCCTTTCCAGCGCGTGCGTTTTCATTTTACAGATGCTGATCAGCGCGTCCGCCTGCTGCACACCGCTGCAAAGATAAAAGCTCTTCGCCGTCTTTCCTTCCGGAAAACGAACAATGCTTCCCCCGTCAAAATCAGCTTTTTCAATGCCGTATCTCTCCGCCTGCTCACGGATACCGGACAGATCCGCCGCCTTGTCCGGTGAAGTCGCGGGATTACCGGGGCTGTCGCCGTACTGCAGACAGCTGTATCCGGCTTTGCGCAGTGAAGCGGCGACGGCGCCGAACACAGCCGGGTGTGTCGTCACCGCTTTCTGAGGCAGGGACCCTGAAAGCAGGTTGGGCTTCAACAGTATCTTCTCATTTTCAGAAACAAAGCGCTCCCATCCGCCCAGCAGTGATATACCGGTTTCCACGGCCTCATACACTTTCTGTTCATCATAGCCGGCAACAGGGACCAGCGCCACGGTATGACATTCCATTTGCACATCCGCTCCTTCAGGCATATCTTATCATAGTCCTCCCTCCTTTACAATTTCCACGTTTGCGATTAAAATAATACCCGCAATATTTATTTCGGAGGGGTCCAATGTACGATCGGTATTCTCAGGCGTTGAAGAACAAGATCTCCGTCGGCGAGCGCAATCGCGGCCGTATCAAAAATATCATTATTCTGCTGCTGATCCTCGTCATTGCGGGGCTGTGCGTTTACGGCATACCCCGTATCAGTTCCGGAAATGAGCTCCGTACGCTGTATATCCGGAAAATGCAGTCCGAGTGCGATGAAGCGCTTCGCCAGACAAACGTACTGAGCAGAAACGCCGGCGCCGATACATCCGCGAATCTTGCCAGGATCCGCAGCAATGTATACAGCATCGAGCAGATCAACACGCTCAGCGCTTCCCTTCCCGGCGAAACAAAAACACTGATCGACGGTTCCGTTCTCTCATCGATCCGTTTAAACATCGATACGTTTCTTTCAGTGCTCGCTACCGGCATGGATACCGGCGAATACGTAACCGATCTGCAAACCACACTGGACACGGTGCGGTCACTGCTGTCCTCGCTTGTATGACAGGCTGCTCCGCCGCGCGTTTTACGCGGATGCTTCTGCTTATCCTGCTGGTCCTTTTTTCAGTTCCGGCGTCCGCGGATGCTTCCGCTTCTTTTTATGCGGAATTCGTCGATGTCGGCGCGGGAGACTGCATGCTGATGGGGTGTGACGGATACACCATAATGGTCGATACGGGGCCTTCATCCGCGCTTGCACAGGTATCCGAAGCACTGTCGCGCAACAAAGTCAGCATGATCGACTGCCTCATACTGACACACCCGCATCCCGACCATACCGGCAATCTCGATTATATAACAGACAGATACGCTGTCGGCACGGTCATTCTGTCCGGAGCGGCGGATTACGGTCCCGACATAAGGAATTCACGTAAAATGTTCCGCGGAGATACGCTCACTTTCGGCGATCTTGTCATGACCGCCGTGTGGCCGGATGAAACGCCGCTTCCGCTCATCAATGACCGTTCGCTCGTGTTCAGCGTATCATACGAAGGTTTTACCATGCTTCTTGCCGCGGACGCGGAAACAGAGGCTGAATCAGTTATGGTCGCCGGCCGTCATTCCGTATCTTTGAAAGCCGATCTGCTCAAGGCGGGGCATCACGGTATGGCGACTTCTTCGACCTGGCCCTTCGTTATGGCTGTTCAGCCGGAATACGCGATCATTTCATGTGCGGGTCCGGATAAGACCGCGACACTGTCACCCCTGACGGTTGAAAACCTTTCCGACGCCGGAACATCCCTGATCCTCTCCACAATGAACAACGGCAATATCCGTGTGGAGATCAATGACCGTCAACTCACGATCAGCACCCGGAGATGACCCGTTCCGGACTTCTTCCGTTTCACGGATAAATCAAAAAAGCCGGCGCGAATGCGCCGGTTTTCTGTTTTGATCAGCCCTGTTTCTGCTTATGCTTCGGATTCTCGCAGATGACCATCACGCGGCCCTTACGGCGAATGATCTTGCACTTTTCACAGATCGGCTTCACAGACGGACGAACTTTCATTGCGATATACCTCCTGCTGTCAATTCTTGCTGCGCCAGGTGATCCGGCCTCTGGTCAGATCATAGGGCGAAAGTTCAATGGTCACTTTGTCCCCGGGATAGATCCGGATGAAATTCATCCGCATTTTACCGGAAATATGCGCCATGATCCGGTGACCGTTTTGCAGTTCAACCTGGAACATGGCATTCGGAAGAGCCTCGATGACTTTTCCTTCCATTTCGATCACGTCGCTCTTGGACAATGTCAGCCCTCCTTGCACAGCGAGCGTTTCATGGAGAAACCGCATTCTTCCAGTTTCCTTCTCAGGTCACTGTCCTGCAGCGGACCGCCTTCCGCTCTCGCGGCGTTAAGGTCGATCACGGCAGGCTGCGGTTCGAGATGGATCATTTTCTTCTTTTTCGGCCGTTCAAGCTTATGGGTCTGTCCGTCGGCCACCGGTACGATACCGTTTACGGCTTCCGCCAGCACAATAAAGTACCGTCCCGCATCACGACCCTGAATGCTTTTTACGATACGGCCTGTTTCATAGGTCTTCGGCTTCATCAGATCGCCTCCTCCCAGGTAAAGCCCGGTAAGGTCAGGAGCTCCGGAAGGCCGTTGTCGGTAATGGCGATCGTATGCTCGTAATGTGAGCATAATCCGCCATCGCGTGTTTTCACGCCCCATCCGTCATCCAGGTCTCTGATGTGCCAGTCTCCGGTCACGATCATCGGTTCGACCGCCAGTGTCATACCGCGGCGAAGTCTTAATCCCCTGCCGGCCTGACCAAAGTTGTAGACCGACGGATCTTCATGCATTTCCCTTCCGATCCCATGACCTGTATAGTCCCGGATCGGCTGGAAACCGTTCGCGACTGCATGCTCTTCCACCGCGTGACCGATGTCTCCCAGTCTGTTGCCTGTGATCGCGTTTCTTGCACCGATAAAGAAGCATTCTTCCGTAACACGGATCAGCTTCGCGGCTTCTTCTGAAATATTGCCGACACCGACCGTGACACAGCTGTCCGACTGCCAGCCGTCATACAGCAGCGTGCAGTCGATCGACACGATATCCCCTTCTGCAAGGATCTCCTCACGGCTGGGTATGCCGTGTACGACCATGTCATTTACGGACGCGCATATGCTCTTCGGAAATCCCTGATAATTCAGACTTGACGGAATCGCGTGATTCTTCCGGATCAGTTTTTCCGCAAGCTCATCCAGTTCTTCTGTCGATACGCCGGGCTTTACAGCCGCTTTGACTTCGGTCAGCACCTCATAAAGGATCTTTCCCGCGTCCCGCATCTTTCCGATCTGGTTGGAATTCTTCAGGATGATCATGCTTCCGCTCCCAATGCTTTGAGAATTGCGGCAAAGGTATTGTCCATGCCCTGATCTCCGTCGATCTTCTTCAGCAGCCCTTTGGCTTCATAGAAGCCGATCAGCGGCGCTGTCTGATCATGGTATACCGTCAGCCGGTTCAATACCGTTTCCGCTTTGTCATCCGCCCGCTGCACCAGTTTCTCGCCGCATACCGCGCAGTCTTCCCTGCCGTTCAGCATGCTGACATGATAGGTGGCGCCGCAGTTCAGGCAAACGCGGCGTCCGCTGAGGCGGTTTACAAGTACCTGGTCTTCCACAGCCAGCTCGATCACGCTGTCAATATCAGCGAAGGTGGAAAGAGCTTCAGCCTGCGGTACCGTGCGGGGAAACCCGTCAAGGATATATCCGCCGGCGCAGTCTTCCATAGCCAGCCGTTCCTTCACGATATCGATGATCACTTCATCCGGCACCAGTTTTCCGGCATCGATGTAACTCTTGGCCTTCAAACCGGTCTCCGTTCCGTCCTTTATCGCACGGCGAAGGATATCACCCGTGGAGATCTGGGGAATATTAAGCTTCGCGCAGATCTTCTGCGCCTGAGTGCCTTTGCCGGCACCGGGAGGTCCCAAAAAGATGATATTCATTTGAGGCTCTCCTTTCTTGTTAACACATGTTATAACACAATGCGTACCCGATTCCGGATGAGACCGGAATCGGGCCGCGTATGGCTATTACATGAAGCCCACGTTTTCCATATCCATATCGATACCGCGTACGCTCATCTCGACGTGGATCGTGCGGATGGTCTCCAGACTTACGCTCACGGCGATCAGGATGGAGGAAGCGGCAAAGGGCACGTTCACACCGGCCAGACGCAGGAGCAGCGTGGGGATAGCGGCCAGGATCGCCAGGAACAGGGCGGCGAACAGGTTCAGACGGTTCACGATGTTCTGCAGATACTGGCGGATATTCTTGCCGCGCTGTCCGGGGATCACCGCGCCCTGCTGCTGCAGCTGTTCAGCCTGCTGCTTCGGGTCGAAGCTGATGGAGGAATAGAAGAACGTGAAAGCAATGATCAGCAGAGCGGATACGATCATGTACCAGACGCTGCCGGTATACATGCTGCTCATCCACCACTGTGTGAACCAGCCTTCATATTTGGGATCGATCAGCTGAGCGATCGTTCCGGGGAAAGCCAGGAAGCTGTAGGCAAAGATCAGGGGCAGCACGCCGACAGCCACGACCTTGAGGCTCATATGGGTGCTCTGTCCGCCGTAAACACGGCGTCCCTTCACCTGCTTGGAGATCTGCAGGGGGATCCTGCGCTCGCCGAGCTCCACGAAAGTAACGACAACGGTCATCACAACACAGGTAACGATGATCACGATCAGGTTGATCCAGCCGCTCGTCGTTCCGCCGGTGGAAGCGGTCTGGAAACCGGATACGATGCCGTTGAACAGGTTGGAGATGATACCGGCAAAGATCAGCAGGGACACGCCGTTGCCGACGCCCTTCTTGGTGATGCGTTCGCCGATCCACATAGCCAGAGCGGAACCGCCGGCCATGCTGACGCCAACCAGGATGTAGTTGAACCAGCCGGACTTCATGTAGTTCAGACCGCGAACCAGGCCGATCGCCTGAATAGCCGCGAGACCGACCGTTACATAACGGGTGATCTGCTGGATCTTCTGACGTCCGTCGCCTTCTTCATCTTTCTGCATGCGTTCCAGAGCCGGAATGGCAATGGTCAGCAGCTGCATGATGATGCTGGCGTTGATGTAGGGTGTGATACCCATGGCCATGATGGTCATCTGGCTGAAGTTGTTACCGGTCATCATGTTGACCAGCTCCAGCAGGGGCAGGGTGTTGCCGTTCTGACCGGCCATAGCGGCAGCGGCGTCAACGCCGGGTGCCGGGATAACGCCGACCAGACGATAGATCAGCAGCATGACGAAGGTGTAGAGGATCTTTTTGCGAAGTTCCTCGATTTTCCACATTTTGCGGATGCTTTCGATCATGTCAGATCACCTCGGCTTTCCCGCCGACGGCTTCGATCTTCTCCTTCGCTGAGGCGGTGAACTTCTGAGCCTTTACGGTCAGCTTCTTCGTCAGGTCGCCGTTGCCGAGGATCTTCACGCCGTCCAGAGTCTTTTTGATGATACCGGCATCAAGCAGGTCTTCTACAGTGACGGTCGCGCCGTCTTCGAAGATCTCAAGACGCTCAACGTTCACTTCGGCATAATCGGTACCGAAGATATTGGTAAATCCGCGCTTGGGAACACGGCGGTACAGAGGCATCTGGCCGCCCTCAAATCCCGGGCGCTTGCCGCCGCCGCTGCGGGCTTTGGCACCTTTATGACCCTTACCGGAGGTCTTGCCCAGTCCGGAACCGACGCCGCGGCCAAGACGCTTCGGAGCAGTCACAGAACCGTCAGCGGGTTGCAACTCGTGCAGTTTCATGGGGTACTCCTCCTTTTACTCGTCAACTTCCTCGACCTTTACCATGTGCTTCACGGCAAAGATCTGTCCGCGGATCGCGGCATTATCAGGCTGGGTCACGGTCTGACCGACCTTGCGCAGACCCAGCGCGGCCACAGTCGCCTTGTGCTTCGGCAGGCTGGCGATGGGAGACTTGGTCAATGTGATCTTCAGTTTCATCGTCTTTCCCTCCTCAGCCCAGGATCTCTTCAACGGCCTTGCCGCGCATCTTGGCGACCTGCTCAGCACTGCGGAGCTGCTTCAGGGCGACAACGGTGGCTTTGACCATGTTGATGGGATTGTTGGTGCCGTAGCTCTTGGTGCGGATATCCTTGATGCCGGCCAGTTCGAGAACGGCACGGGCGGCACCGCCGGCGATAACGCCGGTACCTTCGGGAGCGGGCAGCAGCACGCTCTTCGCGGTGGAGAAATATCCGGTGGATTCATGGGGGATGGTGGTGCCGGCGATCGGCACATTCACCATATGCTTCTTGGCGTCTTCCTTAGCCTTGCGGATGGCTTCGGGAATCTCGGCAGCCTTGCCCATACCGGCGCCGACACGGCCGTTTTCATCGCCGATGACCACCAGCGCGGAGAACCGCATGTTGCGGCCGCCCTTGACGGTCTTGGAAACGCGGTTCACGGCTACCAGACGCTCTTTGAACTCGCTGACCTGTTCAAACCGTTGCATTGCGTTGTCCTCCTTCTTAGAACTCAAGTCCGGCTTCACGGGCACCGTTGGCAACTTCCGCCACACGGCCGGTATATACGTAGCCGCCGCGGTCGAAGACAACCGTCGTGATGCCGGCTTCCTTGGCGCGCTCAGCAATCAGTTTGCCGACCAGCTTGGCGGCACCCTTCTTGTCGACATCGGCCAACTCAGCCTTCAGCTGCGGATCAAGCGTGGAAGCGCTCACCAGAGTGATGCCCTTGGTATCGTCGATGATCTGAGCCTGAATATGCTTGTTGGAGCGGTAAACAGACAGACGCGGCATTTCAGGGGTGCCGCTGATCTTTTTACGGACCCGCGCGTGACGGATCACGCGCACCTCATTACGGTCACGCTTTTTGAACATTTGCAGTCACTCCCTCTCTTACTTCTTACCGGCCTTGCCTTCCTTACGGCGGATGTGCTCATTCTGATACTTGATGCCCTTGCCCAGATAGGGTTCGGGTTTACGGATGGCACGGATATCCGCTGCAAGGTTACCGACCTGCTGCTTGTTGCTGCCCTTGATCACGATCGTGGTCTGGTTGGGCGTTTCAAAGGTAATGTCGTCCGGAGCATCGAGAACGACCGGATGGGAGAACCCGATATTGATGGTCAGCTTCTTGCCGTTTTCGGCAGCGGCACGATAACCGGTACCGACCATCTCAAGGGTCTTGGTGAAGCCGTCGGTCACGCCGACGACCATGTTGTTCACCAGTGCACGATACAGACCGTGCATCGTCTTGTTGGGCTTGGAGTCGGTGGGGCGTTCCAGCGTCAGAATGTTGCCTTCCTGCTTCAGAGTGATCGCGGGATTCACCTGCTGGCTCAGCGTGCCTTTGGGGCCTTTGACAGTCACCAGGTTGTTCTCATCCACCGTAACCGTCACGCCCGCGGGGACTGTGATCGGAAGTTTTCCGATTCGGGACATTGTCGTTACACCTCCTGAGTGCGTGTCGGTTTAATTACCAGATGTAGGCAAGCACTTCGCCGCCGATACTGTTGGCGCGTGCTTCCTTGTCAGTCATCAGACCCTTGCTGGTGCTGATGATGGCGATGCCCAGTCCGCCAAGGACCTTGGGCAGTTCCTCACACCGGGCGTATACGCGCAGACCGGGCTTGGAGATACGCTTCAGACCCGCGATAACAGGGGTCTGTTTGCCGTTCAGATACTTGAGGGTGATCTTGATCTCGCCCTGCAGTCCGTCATCGATGTAGTCCACAGCCTTGATGTAGCCTTCATTGAGAAGGATCTTGGCAATGGCCTTCTTCGTGTTGCTGGCGGGCAGCGTCACAGCGTCATGCTTGGCGACCTGCGCGTTGCGGATGCGGGTGAGCATATCGGCAATGGGATCGTTCATAATCATGAATAGAACCTCCTTCCGTTCTTCCCCGCTTACCAGCTGGCCTTGCGGACACCGGGGATTTGGCCCTTATAGGCCAGCTCTCTGAAGCAGATACGGCATACGCCGTACTTGCGCAGCACGCTGTGGGGACGTCCGCAGATGCGGCACCGGGTATACGCGCGCGTAGAGAACTTGGGTGCTCTCGACTGCTTGAGTTTCATGCTCAGCTTAGCCATCTTGCTTTATCCTCCTTCAATTACGCCTGCGCGAAGGGCATGCCCAACAGCTTCAGCAGTTCCATGCATTCCTCGTCGGTATTGGCAGTGGTGACGAAGATCATTTCCATACCGCGGATCTTCTCGACCTTGTCATACTCGATTTCGGGGAACAGCAGCTGTTCACGGATGCCCAGGGCGTAATTGCCGCGGCCGTCAAAGGCCTTGGGGCTCACACCGCGGAAGTCGCGGACGCGGGGCAGTGCCACGCTGACCAGCTTATCCATGAACTCTTCCATACGTTCACCGCGCAGGGTGACCTTGGCGCCGACGTTCATGCCCTCACGGACCTTGAAGTTCGCGATGCTCTTCTTGGCCTTGGTGACCAGGGGCTTCTGACCGGCGATCTGGGTCAGCTCGTTCACGGCCATCTCCATAGCCTTGGCATTGTCTTTGCAATCGCCCAGACCCATATTGATGACGATCTTTTCGAGCCGCGGGATCTGCATTACGTTCTTATAGCCGAATTTCTGCTGCAAAGCAGGAACAGCCTCGGCCAGGTATTTTTCTTTGATACGGGTTGCCATTTGGCTCTTCCTCCTTCTTAGTCGATTTCGGCTCCGCACTTCTTGCAAACGCGGATCATGTTGCGGCGGGCTTTTCCGTCGTCACCCACAGCTTTTTCGATCTTGTGGGAAACACGGGTCGCTTTGCCGCACTTTGGGCAAACCAGCATCACGTTGCTGGCATCGATCGGCATGTCCTTGTGGATGATGCCGCCGGGCTGCATCGCGTTGCGGGATTTCTGGTGCTTGGTCACCGTGTTCACGCCTTCTACGGTAACGCGGTTGAGCTTCGGGAAGGAAGCAATGATCTTGCCCTTCTTGCCCTTGTCCTTACCGGTGATCACGATAACGGTATCCTTAGTCTTTACATGCATGACCGTCCGCCTCCTTACAGTACTTCGGGAGCCAGAGAAACGATCTTCATGAAGTCCTTCTCACGCAGCTCACGAGCCACAGGCCCAAAGATACGGGTCCCGCGGGGCATTTTCTGGTCGTTGATGATCACGGCGGCATTGTCATCGAACTTGATGTAGCTGCCGTCGGGGCGACGCTTATTCTTGCGCATACGAACGATGACAGCCTTGACTACATCGCCCTTCTTCACGGTGCCGCCGGGAGCAGCGGTCTTGACGCTCGCAACGATGATATCACCGATGGAACCGTCACGCCGGAAAGAACCGCCGAGCACGCGAATGCACATGATTTCCTTAGCGCCGGAATTGTCGGCTACTTTAAGCCGGGTTTGCGGCTGAATCATAGGGTTTTTTCCTCCTTAACAGTAGCGGATCTTACTTCGCCTTTTCGATGATCTCTACAAGACGCCACCGCTTGTCCTTGCTCAGCGGACGGCATTCCATGACCTTAATGGTATCGCCGATGCCGCACTCGTTGTTCTCATCATGGACCTTCAGTTTACTGGTCCTGTTCATGATCTTGCCGTACAGGGGATGACGGACGCGGGTCTTGATCTGGATGACGCAGGTCTTATCCATTTTGTCACTGATCACAATGCCGATCCTGGTCTTACGAAGTCCTCTTTCTTCACTCATGTTACCAGCTGCCTCCTTTCATCTCGTCACGCCTGCTTCTGGCGGAGAATGGTCTTGGCCCGTGCAATGTCACGCTTGACGGCGCTCAGTTGCATGGTGTTCTGCAGCTGGCCGGTGGCAAGCTGGAAACGAAGGTTGAACAGCTCGCTCTTGAGTTCCTTGACCTTAGCTTCAAGCTGCTCCGCGGTCATAGCGGTAAATTCATTTGCCTTCATTATTGTTCACCACCCGCTTCAGTGTTCGCTGCCGCAGTTTCCCTGCGGATCAGTTTCGTCTTGAGGGGCAGCTTGTGGGAGGCCAGACGCAGGGCCTCACGAGCGGTCTCCTCCGGCACGCCCTTGATCTCGAAGAGCACGCGGCCGGGCTTGACAACTGCTACCCAGTATTCCGGAGCACCTTTACCGGAACCCATGCGGGTCTCGGCGGGCTTCGCGGTCACAGGCTTGTCGGGGAAGATCTTGATCCACACCTGACCGCCACGCTTGGTATAGCGGGTCAGGGCGATACGGGCTGCCTCGATCTGCTGGCTGGTCACCCAGTGGGGTTCCGTAGCCTGCAGGCCGTAATCTCCGTAAGCCAGGAAATTACCGCGCTGGGCCTTGCCCTTCATGCGACCGCGGAAAACCTTGCGGCGCTTAACTCTCTTAGGCATCAGCATGGATTACTTTACCTCCTTCGCGACGGGAGCCTTCTTGGCCTTGGGCAGGATCTGTCCCTTGTAGATCCAGACCTTTACGCCCAGACGGCCGTAGGTGGTCTTCGCTTCGGCGAAACCGTAGTCGATGTTCGCACGCAGCGTCTGCAGCGGGATGGAACCATCATGATAGTGTTCGGTACGGGCAATGTCGGCACCGCCGAGACGTCCGCTGACGGAAGTCTTGATACCCTTAATGCCGGGAACCTTCATGGTCCGCTGCTGTGCCTGCTTCAGAGCACGGCGGAAGCTGATGCGCTTTTCGAGCTGCTGAGCGATATTCTCGGCAACCAGCTGGGCATCTCCGTCGGGCTGCTTGATCTCGAGCACATTGATGTGTGCGGGGTGACCCAGGAAATCGGTGACGTCCTTCTTCAGGCCTTCGATTCCGGCGCCGCCGCGGCCGATGATCATGCCGGGCTTCGCAGTGAAGATATTCACCGTCATGGTCTGCGCCGTACGCTCGATATCAATGTGGCTGATACCGGTGGCGTAGTATTTTTCCTTCAGCATTTTGCGAAGCTTGTAGTCTTCCACAAGGTTGTTCGCAAAATCCTTCTTCCCGGCGTACCAGCGGCCGCTCCAGTCATAAATGACGCCGACGCGCGCGCCGTGGGGATTAACTTTCTGACCCATGTGTAAACCTCCTTCGCCTTACTTCTGGTCAAGCACCACGCTGATGTGGCTGGTGCGCTTGAGCATGGGGGACGCGCTGCCGCGGCTGCGGGCTACGTAACGCTT
>JAUNQH010000062.1 GCA_030536295.1 Clostridia bacterium
GAACGGAGTTGGAGGCCAGCATGGCGAAACCGGTCTGACGGCAGGCCATAACGTCACTGTGATCACCAAAAATGTTCAGCGCATGATACGCCAGAGCACGGGCGCTGACATGGAAGACGGCGGGCGTGAGTTCGCCGGCGATCTTGTACATGTTGGGAATCATCAGCAACAGGCCCTGGGACGCGGTGAAAGTGGTAGTCAGAGCACCGGCGGACAGAGAGCCGTGCACGGCGCCGGCAGCGCCCGCTTCACTCTGCATTTCCGCGATCTTCACCGTCTGGCCGAAAAGGTTCTTCCGGTCATGGGCGGCCCATTCGTCCGCGACTTCCGCCATGGGGGAAGAGGGAGTGATGGGATAGATGGCTGCCACATCGCTGAACGCATACGCGACATGGCTGACGGCGGTGTTGCCGTCGACGGTCATTTTGATGGCCATGGATGTACCTCCTTGAGTATTTTATGGCAGGGCAGAATGCCCGTATGGAAGGCCGCACTCCTTGCGCGGAACCGTTTGTGAACAACGGCGCGCCAAAAAGGCGAGGAATCCTCTAACATTTCAATTATACCCGTGCGTTCCGAAGATGTCAATGAATGATGTTGCGTTTTTTGGGCGCTTTGTGATATCATATCCCCGTTCGCATATATATAGAAATCAGAGGTGCAGCTTCAATGACTGATATGATGACCCGGATCGCCGGCCTCACAGCCGGCCTGATCAATACCGTATGGCCTTCCGCCGAAGGCACGCCGGACGCCGGTGAGCTCCGCGGCCTGCTGGCCGTCCCGCCGGATCCCGCGCTCGGCGATTACGCCTTTCCCTGCTTCCGCCTTGCCAAAGCGCTGCGCACGGCGCCCCCGAAGATCGCGGAGAACCTGTGTGCCGCATGGACTTTTACCGATGTCGCGGATGTGAAGCCCGTCAACGGATATATGAATTTCTTCCTGAACCGCGCGAACTTCGCCGCGGAGACCATGCAGGACATTCTTGCCAAAGGTGAGCGCTTCGGCTCATCCGATATCGGAAGCGGAAAGACCGTATGTCTGGACTATTCCTCCATCAACATCGCCAAGCGTTTCCATCTGGGGCATCTGTCCACAACGATGATCGGTCACAGCCTGAAGCGGATCTATTCCTTCCTCGGCTATAACACCGTCGGCATCAACCACCTGGGCGACTGGGGCACCCAGTTCGGCAAGATGGTCTGTGCCTACAAGCTGTGGGGCACGAAGGATGAAGTGGACAAGGGCGGTGTGGACGAGCTTGTCCGCCTGTACGTGAGATTCCACGAGGAAGCCGAAAAGGATCCCTCCCTGGATGATCAGGGCCGCGCCTGGTTCAAGAAGATCGAGGACGGCGATGAGGAAGCCCTCGCGATCTTCTCCTGGTTCAAGGAGATCACCCTGAAAGATACCGAAAAGGTCTATGATCTGCTCGGCGTTTCCTTCGACAGCTACGCCGGCGAAAGCTTCTATAACGACAAAATGGGCCGCGTGGTGGACGAGCTCCGCGCAAAAGACCTGCTGACCGTTTCAGAAGGCGCCACCATCGTTGACCTGAGCGAAGACAACATGCCCCCATGCATCATCCTGCGTTCGGACGGCGCCACGCTGTATGCCACGCGTGATCTGGCCGCCGCGATGTACCGGCAGGACACCTATCATTTCGACAAATGCCTGTATGTGGTCGCCTACCAGCAGGACCTGCACTTCCGGCAGATCTTCCGCGTGCTGGAAAAGATGGAGCTTCCCTGGGCGAAGGACTGCGTGCATGTTTCCTTCGGCATGATCAGCTACGAAGGCCGCGCGCTCTCCACGCGTGAAGGGCATGTGGTCTATCTGGAGGATCTGCTCGGCCAGGCGCGGAAAAAGGCATTCGATATCATCCTGGAGAAATCCCCGAATCTCGATAATAAAGAAGACATCGCGCGCCAGGTCGGCATCGGCGCCGTGATCTATACCACGCTGAGCAACAACCGGATCAAGGATATCGATTTCCGCTGGGATCGCGCCCTGAACTTCGATGGTGAAAGCGGTCCGTATGTTCAGTATACGCACGCCCGCTGCTGCAGCGTACTGCGCAAAGCGGCAGAGCTTGAGCTTCCCGCGCCGGACTGGTCCGCGCTGACCGACGATGAAGCGCAGAACCTGCTGCGGCTCATGAGCCGCTTCCCGGACGTGATCCGTGAGGCCGCCGACAAATACGAGCCCAGCATGATCACCCGCGCCGTGACGGACATCGCCCAGGCATACAACAAGTACTACTATGAGCACCGCATTCTGGACGGCGACCCCGCCGGCATCGCTGCCCGCGCCGCTCTGACCGGCGCGGCGCGCTCCGTGATCCGCACCGGTCTGTACCTGATCGGCATCGAATCGCCCGAACGGATGTAAAAAGAAGGAATATTCCTTCCTTCTGTAGAATTGTTAAGAGAATCAGTCTTTTTTGTAACAGATCGTTGTATCAAAGGCAGGTGTAGTTTTACATGAGCAACCAGAAGAAGAAGTCCAAAGCCGTACCGGTCGTCATCATTCTTGCCGTTCTGATGGCCGCGCTGTGCGTCGGCTGCTTCTTTGCCGATGACGCCATCCGCGCCTATCACGATGATAAGCTGGCAAAAGAACAGGCCGCCGTGCAGGCACGGAACATCGAGGCGGATCAGGAATATGCCGCCGCGCTCGCGCGTTTTCAGGCGGAGACCGAATCCGGCGCCAATCTCGCGTGGCCGGATCACGCCAACGAAGGATGGGACATTATCGACCTGACGACGTATCCGCTGGAAAGCGCCTACACGCAGACCATGTACCGCTCGGACATCATGAACAACGGCATGCTGCTCGTCAATCAGTGGCACAGCCGGCCGGATCTGTTTGACGAGACCGCGATCTCCAGTATCGGCAAATATACCGGCGGCAAGATCCAGGTGCAGGACTACAACGTTATGCTGTTCCCCGTCGCCATCGAAGCGCTGAAAGCCGCGCTGGACGATGCCGAAGCCGAAGGGCTCACCCATTATCTGGTGTCCGAAGGCTACCGCACGTGGGACACGCAGAACAACTATTTCCAGGCAAAGGTCAAAAAGCTTGAAAGCAAATATGAGGATGAAGAAGAACTGATCGCGGCCGCGAAGAAGGAAGTCAACTATCCCGGCACCAGCGAGTTCAACTCCGGCATGAGCTTTACGCTCCGCCTGTATGACAAGACCGATGCCGAGGTCGGCAAGCCCAAGTATTCCACCACCGCGCAGGGAAAATGGATGAATGAGAACTGCTGGAAGTACGGTCTGATCTTCCGCTTCCCGCTGGCTGACTGGCCGCTGGAAGGCACTGCCGACAAGAGCTTCAAGACCGGCATTTCCACGGAGCTGAACCTGTACCGTTATGTCGGAAAAGGCAACGCGGCCGTGATGCACGTCCTGGATCTGTGCATGGAAGAATACATTGAGTATCTGCAGGAGCACAGCCACATCGCGGTATTCGAAAACGGCAAACTGAAGTATGAGATCGTCCGTCAGTATGTCGGTGACGAGGACGTCTTCACCGTGACCCTGACCGGCAAAGCCAACAGCTATGTTTCCTCCCTGGATAACATGGGCGGCGTGATCACGGTATTTGAGTACTGACAATGATCCGATCCCCGTGAAAGCAAGGCCTGCGGGCACCTGAAAAGCATTCGGGAAGACATTCTTCCGCGTTCCGGATGATATTCCGGAACGCGGATTTTTTTCTTTTTTTTATGTTTTTTTTGCGCCGTTTTGCTGATATAATAGACGCAGTGGTTATCTCTTTCATATTTTACTGTAGGGAGGAAACATATCCATGAAAAAGATCCTGTGTCTGGTTCTGTCCCTTGCTCTGCTGCTGGGCTGCTGCGTGTTTGCCCAGGCTGACGGAGCCTATGAAGGCAAGCTCGTGATCCTGCACACGAATGACGTTCACGGTCACGCGGTTGCCAATGACACCCAGCTCGGCTATGCCCGCGTCGCCGCGCTGAAGAAGGCGCTTGAAGCTCAGGGCGCGTCCGTGCTGCTGCTGGATGCCGGTGATGCCATTCAGGGCGCGCCGATCGTCAACATGAGCTACGGTAAGGAAGCGGTCAATTTCATGAACGCCGCCGGCTATGATGCCGCCACGCTGGGCAACCATGAATTTGACTGGGGTCTTGACAACATTCTCCAGCTCTCCACCGAAGTTGCCACCTATCCCTATCTGTGCGCGAACATCCTGTACATTGCCGGCGGCAACCCCGTGTTCACCCCCAACAAGATCTTCGAAGTCGCCAACGGCCTGAAGGTCGGCGTGTTCGGTCTGGACACTCCCGAAACCATGACCAAGGCTCATCCCGACAAGGTCAAGGGCGTTACCTTCCTGCAGGGTGAAGAACTCGTTGCCTGCGCGCAGGCTCAGATCGATGAGCTGACCGCCGCCGGCTGCGATGTCATCATCGCTCTGGCTCATCTGGGCAATGACGACGAAAGCATCCCGAACCGCTCCATCGACATTCTCCCGCAGCTCACCGGTCTGGATGTGTTCATCGACGCTCACAGCCACACCGTGATCGACGGCGGCGTATTCGATGAAGGCAGCTCCGCGCTGCGCGTTTCCACCGGTTCCTACTCCGCTGCCATCGGCTACATCGTCATTGATGTGGACAAGTCCGGCGAAGAAGTCGTCAAGACGATCAATGCCGAGCTGTATGACTTCACCGATGATGCCTCCGTTGCCCTGCTGACCGGTACCGGTCTCGTTCCGGATCCCGAAGTGGACAAGCTGGTCAATGATGTGGACGCGTTCGTCGATGCCGAACTGGGCACCGCTTTCGCGAAGACCGAAGTCCTGCTGGACGGCAACAAGGCTCCCGGCGTCCGTACGCAGGAAACCAACCTGGGTGACTTCGCTGCCGACGCGATCCTGTGGGCCGCGCAGCAGTATTTCGGTGATCAGGTCGTGGCCGCTCTGACCAACGGCGGCGGCATCCGTGCCTCCATCCAGATCGGCGATGTCACCATGAAGGACATGAAGACCGTGTTCCCCTTCGGCAACGAAGTCGCGATCCTGACCGTGACCGGTGCTGAGCTGCTGGAAGCTCTTGAAGCCGGCACCTTCTCCACTCCCGACTCCCTGGGTGCTTTCCCGCAGGTTTCCGGAATCGAGTTCACCATTGATACCTCTGTTGAATATATCCAGGGTGAACAGTATTCGAACAGCACCTACTTCGCGCCCGCCAATCCCGGCAGCCGCGTAACCATCAAGACCGTCGGCGGCAAGGACTTTGATCCCGAAGCCATGTACACCATCGCTACCAACGACTTCACAGCCGCCGGCGGCGACACCTACGGCGCGTTCGCCTATGCCTTCACGCAGACCGGCATCAAGAGCGGTCTTGTGCTGGAAGACGCGCTGATCAACTACACCAGCACCGTGCTGAACGGCGTCATCGGTGAGCAGTACGCCGAACCCGCCGGCCGCATCATCATCAAGTAATTCCCCGATCAACAAATCGAGTCCGGACCATCGGTCCGGACTCTTTTGTTATGTCCCGCGGTTTTCTTTTGTTCTCTGTAGCGTGAAGGTCATCAAGCGCGATCGCAAAGCCCCTGACCCATGTTCCTGTACCGTGCAGTCCTTAGACAATGCACTGCGAAGGGTTGTCAGGGGCGATCGCAAAGCCCCTGACCCATGTTCCTGTACCGTGCAGTCCTTAGACAATGCACTGCGAAGGGTTGTCAGGGGCGATCGCAAAGCCCCTGACCCGCGTCCGAAGACGCGGAATCACTTATAATCCTTCAAACTCACCGACACCATCTTGCTTACACCCTGTTCCTCCATGGCCACCCCGTACAGCGCGTCGCACCGTTCCATGGTCCCCTTCCTGTGCGTTACGACCACGAACTGTGTCCCGTCCCTGTACTCCGCCAGATAATCCGCGAAATAGCTGATGTTCGCGTCGTCCAGCGCGGCTTCGATCTCATCCAGAATGCAGAAGGGCGTCGGTTTCAGCTTCAGCGTTGCAAACAGGATCGCGATGGCCGTCAGCGTACGCTCGCCGCCGGAAAGCAGCGTCAGCAGCTGCAGCTTCTTTCCCGGCGGCTGCGCGTTGATCTCGATCGCGCAGTTCAGCGGATCCGAAGGATCGGTCAGCAGCAATTCCGCGTGTCCCCCGCCGAACAGGCGGGTGAATGTCTCGGAAAAATACGCCTGCAGCTTCGCGAAATTGTCCGTAAACGTTACCCGCATCTGCTCCAGCAGCCTGTCGATCAGATCCCGCAGGTCCTTTTCCGCCTTCGCCAGATCCTCACGCTGCGTGTTCATTTCATCGTAGCGTTCCCGCGTATCGGCATATTCTTCCACAGCCTTTACGTTCACGATGCCCAGCGCCCGGATCTCCGTCGCCAGCTGCGCCGCGCGGCGGTCGGCATCGGTCTGGCTGAAATTCTCCGTTATGCGGAATTCTTCAGCCCCGGCGCGTGTGACTTCATATGTGTTCCAGATCCGGTCATTCAGCGTCTTCAGGTCGCCGTCTGTCTTACTGCGGCTGAGTTCCGCGCGATGCAGCCTGTCCGCATCACGGTTGTGCGTCTGATGCAGGCCCTCCATATCGGCCAGCAGCTCGCGCAGCTTGTCCTGCAGGTTCTGGCGGGAAGTTTCGAGTGACCTGGTCACCTGTTCCCTGCGGGCCTGCTCCAGTTCACGCATCCCTGCATCCGCGGTCAGCCTTGCGGCTTCGGCCCTGTCCTGACTGTCCTGCGCGTCCATTCTTTCCAGTTCGGCCGTCCGCTTTTCCTGTTCTTTGTCAAGCCGCGCGGTTTCCGCCTCAAAGCGGCTGCGGTCCCGGGTCAGGCTTTCCAGATCATGGCGCAGGTCATTTGCTTCCAGCGTCAGGCGCATCGTCAGCGCGTTCGCCTCCGCTGTGCGTTCACGGGCCGCGGCCAGCTCGCGCTGCAGTTCCGCGGTCTTCTTTTCCATTTCCTCGCGATCGTTCTGCTGCAGATCGTTGTCTCCGGAAACCATTGCCAGCTGTTCGTCTATGCCGGTCAGGCTCTCTTCCAGCTGCGCGATCGCGTCCTTTATTTCCCGCATGCGCGCCAGATGATCCGCGATCTCCGCTTTGGCATTCTCCAGCCGTTCATTTTCCCGCGCGACCGCGATCTCCTGCTGATGCAGCGCTTCCAGCGCGCTCGCGCTTTGCGCCTTCAGGTCATCCTTCCGTTTCTGCCCGTCCTGCATGATCCGGAGCAGCCGCTCCAGCTCATTCTGTCCGTCGCAAAGCTGCTGTGTCAGTTCCTTCAGTTCACGTTCACGCGAAAACAGATTCACCGAACGGGAAGCCGTTGATCCGCCCGTCATGGAACCGCCCGAGTGCATAACATCGCCTTGAAGTGTAACAAGGCGGAAAGCCTGCTCTCCTCTCCGCATGATCCTGATACCATGATCCAGATCGTCCGCGATCACGGTCCTGCCAAGCAGGTTCTCCACAATGCCCCTGAACCTCTCATCATACCCGATCAGATCGGAGGCGATCCCGAGATACCCGTTCATGTCCGCGGCTGCCTTTTCCTGTGCCGTCAGCAGCCTGGACCGCACAGTGGTCAGCGGCAGAAAGGTCGCCCGGCCCAATCGGTTTTCGCGGAGATACCGGATCATTTCCTTCGCGGTCTCTTCATCTTCCGTCACGATATCCTGCTGCGACGCACCCAGTACCATATCGATCGCGGTCTCATATTCACGCGGAACATCCAACAGCTGCGTCAGCGTTCCGTATACGCCCGGGATCCGTTTCTCCTTCGCGTAAAGCATCGCCTTTCTGACGGAATGACTGTAGCCTTCCATTTCCCCGGACATTTCAGACAGCAGTTTCTGCCTGCTGTCGATGCCGCGCATGAATGCCAGTTTTTCATCGTATTCATGCCGGGCACTGATCACCCCGGCATCCGCCCGCTCCAGCTCCGCGCGCACGTCCGCGAGCGCGTCGGAAAGCGCCCGCTGTTCCGCCTCTTCACGCGCGAGCCGTTCTTCCGCTTCCTTCCAGGCATTCTCCAGCGCGGTCTGTTCGTCCGCCATACTGCGGTCTTGTTCACGGATCTCCGTCAGCCGCTGTTCCATCGTCTGGCGCATGGTCTTCAGCCGCGTCTGGTTATTCATCAGTACCGACAGCCGGTTCACGGCATCCAGTACCTTCTCGTTGTGTTCCTCCAGCGCGCTCTCTTTCATCTGCTCGTCCGCGGCGGCATCCGCTTCGGCTTTCCGCGCCGCTTCCAGCGCGTTCTCGGCCCCGGCGGTCCTTGTTTCCAACCCGGCGGTATCATCAGCGCTTTTTGAAAAGAGTTCACGCAATTCTTCCAGCCGTTTTCCGGCCTCATCCTTTTCGGCAAGCAGCCGCGCGCGGTTTTCCCCGCGTGTCTCAATACGGTGCTGCACAGCCGCGCAGGCATCCTTCGCCTCATGTACGGCATTGATGCCTGCCAGCACCTGTTCATGCGCCGCGGTGATCTTTTCCTCCAGCGCGGAGATCTCCGTCTGCAGACGGTCCCGCTCGCCGGTGCGCGTCTGAAGTTCAACCTCCGTATGATCCAGCACTGCCCGCAGACCCTGCAGTTCACTGTCCAGTTCCTTCAGCTTCGCTTCCATTTTTTCGGACCGGACAAGATACAGGTTCAGATCAAGCACCTTCAGTTCCGCGCTTTTTTCCAGATAGATACGCGCCGTCCGGGCCTGTTCCTCCAGCGGCTCGAGCCGGCGCCTCAATTCCGCCAGAATATCATCCACACGGCTGATATTATCCAGCGTATGCTCCAGCTTTTTATCCGCTTCTTCCTTTCTGGCTTTGAATTTCGCGATACCGGCCGCTTCCTCAAACACGGTGCGCCGGTCCTCGCCCTTCCGTGACAGAATATCATCGATCCTTCCCTGCCCGATGATACTGTATCCTTCCTTGCCGATACCGGTATCACGGAAAAGGTCCACGATGTCCTTCAGCCGGCAGGCGGAACGGTTCAGATAATATTCACTGTCACCGCTGCGGTAAACACGGCGCGTCACCATGATCTCCGCGTAGTCCAGCGGCAGCGCTTTATCTTCATTATCAAAAACGAGTGATACTTCACAATAGCTCAGCGGTTTTCTGTGCTGGGTCCCGTTGAAGATCACATCCTGCATGCTGGCGCCGCGAAGCGTCCGGGCGCTCTGTTCACCGAGCACCCAGCGGACCGCATCGCCGATATTGCTTTTTCCGGATCCGTTCGGGCCCACGATCCCCGTGATCCCTTCGTTGAATACGATCTCCGTCCTTTCCGCGAAGGACTTGAAACCGTTCAGTTCAAGCCGTTTGAGCCGCATGCTTTCCCTCCGGATCTTGCTGTCATAACCTTATTATTTTACCATATCCGGCACTGGCATGACAAGCATTCCGGGCATGGAAAAAGATCCGGACCGAAGTCCGGATCTTCTGTTATCCATTCATCAGGCAGCGGGGAAAATGCTGCGTTTGAGCACGGTCAGGTTCTCATCCTCGCGGATCTTTCTCAGCACGACCACCATCCGCTTGTCCTCGCTTCCGTCACAGCAGGTCACAAGTGTAAGCAGATCATCACCGTACATCGCGTCCGTATTCAGCCGCACCTCCGAGTTTGCCCGCAGAGTGCTGATGAACGAATCGAACTCGCGTTCATCGGCAAAGCTCTGCCGGTAAAACGGCACATCGTACACGGAGCAGATACCGATATACAGCGGCGCGTATTCGGCGGTCTCATACAGCGTACTGAATGTTACAAACGGATCCGAAGCCAGCACTGTTCTGTCACGCAGCCGGTTCAGCTCACCGAACATTTCACCGCTCTTCATGTTATGACCGTAGATCACAAGATTATCGCTGCGCGGCCATACAGAGCACGCCTCATCCAGGAACGGCGCGCCGGTCACGTTCTTCGCGCCGGTCATATCATGATCGAGATAGTACTCATTATCCTTCTGCACAATGGCAAAATTGATACGCTTGTTGCAGTGAACATTCAGCCAGCCGACGACATTCGGATATTTGCGGTGCAGTTCCCGAAGGTTATCGGACACCGGCGGTATCGTCGCGGACGCGTTCTCAAGGCTCTGGAAAGAGCGAAGCGTCGGCGCGGGGGTCGATTCTTCGACCACGGTCTGTGCAGACACGGCAGGCTGTTCGGTCACGGTGGTTTCCGTCGCTGAAGCGGGGATCGGTGTTTCCGCGGCCGGTTCCGGCGTCGCGGATACCTCGACCGTCGCGGTCGCGTTCAACAGGCGCATGTTTTCATCATTGATGCGGCGCGTGCGCGCATTCTGCGCAATATAGCCGATAAGACGGGCACCTGAATAGACCGCGACCGCAAGCGCCACGATGATCACGATCCGCCTGACCAGCTTGTTGTTCATATTGCCACTTCCTGCCTGTATTAGTAGGTTACGTAATGTATATTACCACATCGCGTCTTTCCGGTAAAGTATATAACGCTCAATCACGGAAAAGCCGTGTGGAAAGATACCTGTCGCCGGTATCAGGCAGCAGCGCGACGATCGTCTTCCCGTCATTTTCCGGACGCTTTGCCGCGGCGATCGCCGCGTGGAGCGCGGCACCCGCGGTGATCCCCGCCAGAATGCCTTCCTTTCTGCACAGCAGGCGTCCGGCTTCATATGCTTCCTCATCCGTCACAGGCACGATCTCATCATACACGGCAGTATCCAGAACCTCAGGCACAAAGCCCGCGCCGATGCCCTGCAGGTCATGTCTGCCCGGCTTCCCGCCGGACAGGACCGCGGATGTCGCCGGTTCGACGCCGATCACGCGTAAGTCCGGTTTCTTTTCCTTCAGATAACGGCCCGTACCGGTGATCGTTCCGCCCGTGCCGATGCCCGCCACAAACACATCCACATGCCCGTCCGTATCCTCCCAGATCTCGGGACCGGTCGTTTTGTAGTGCGCGTCCGGATTGGCGGGATTCACGAACTGCCCCGGGATAAAGCTCCCCGGTATCTCCTTCGCCAGTTCCTCCGCCTTCGCGATGGAACCGGCCATCCCGAGCGCGCCGTCCGTCAGCACCAGCTCCGCGCCGAACGCGGTCATCAGCATCCTGCGTTCCTCGGACATGGAATCGGGCATCACGATGATCACGCGGTATCCGCGGGTCCCCGCGACCATTGCCAGCCCGAGTCCGGTATTGCCGGATGTCGGTTCAATGATCGCCGCGCCGGGTTTCAGTTTGCCTTCTTTTTCCGCCGTATCGATCATGTTCACTGCCACACGGTCCTTGGCGGAGCCGCCGGGGTTTTTCGATTCCACCTTTGCCAGCAGGCGTGCCTTCAACCCGAACATCTTCTCAATATGCTTCAGTTCAACCAGCGGAGTATGGCCGATCAGTTCCTCAACGGAGCCGTAGACGCGTCCCATACGATCAGACCTTTCAAAAAAAGATGGATCTATTATAGCACATTCTCCGTTTTGCGTGTACCTGCCGCCATGATTTGATAAAGTTAGTGTAAAGTATTTCTGGGAGAATTGAATTACTGCGGAAAGGAGGAAGCGT
>JAUNQH010000015.1:0-31379 GCA_030536295.1 Clostridia bacterium
TCATTGATCGTCCCGTACCATTTCAGAACATCCCCGGGTTCCGCCACATCGATCACGCCGTATTCCCCGCAGTACAGCACCGTGCCGCGTTCCTCCGCGATCTTCACCGCCTCGGCAAACAGATCTTCAAAGAACGCTTCCGTCGCGCCGCTTTCTTCAAACGGCACGCGGGCATTGATATCCAGGGAGTCCACCCAGTGCGCGCCCTGATGCGTGAACGGCAGCGGATCATAGCTGTGGAAATTGTACACGATCTTATCATCATACGGCGGATCCATATCCTTCACCGCTGTCGCGTGGTTGTTCCAGTAGCTGCCGACCAGGATCACGGTGTCCGGTGCGAAAGCGCGGATCCTTCCGATACATTTTTTCGCCAGTTCATTCCATTTTTTTGAGTATTCCTGCTCGGTCACTTCGTTCAGCAGTTCGAATGCCACATGTTCCGGATCATTACCGAAGCGCCGCGCCATCTGTTCCCACAGTCTGCAGAAGCGCTCCTGCAGCGCCGGATCATCAAACAGACCGAACTGCGTCTCACCCTTATCAAAGCTGAAGCCGCAGGTCTTGTGCAGATCCAGGATGATATTCAGCCCATATTTCCGGCTCAGCCGGATCGCCTCGCCGATCCTGCGGAATCCGTCCTCAATATACGCGTCTCCGTTTTCCGTTTCCACGATATTATAGTCGAACGGAAGGCGGACATGGTCCAGCCCCCATGACGCGATCTTCGCGAAATCCGGTTCTGTGATAAAGTTGTCCAGCCGGTCCTTTGAGTAATCGCACTGGCTCATCCATCCGCCGAGGTTCACGCCCCTGCGGAAGCCTTTGAATTCCTTCATATATCTTTTCCCTCCGTATACCGCGCGCGTTCATCCGCCGCCTGCACAGAATATTATATTGATCCCGGTTGTATAATAATACCGCGTACGGCGGATTTGCAAGTAAACATATCGTCTGTTCTTAGGAAGATATCACTTTCACGGCAGAACGGAACGGAAGAATACCGAAAGCATAAAAGGCGTACATCGGCGATCATTCCTTTGCCATCATTTTGCCGTCATAAAGAAAGCACCTCATCGCGAGGTGCTTTCTTTGGTTGGTCATGTGCTTGCTTTTCTGATCGCTTCCAGCAGGTCCCCGTACTCCTCAAACGCGGGCAGTTCCGGATGATCCGCGCGGATCTTTTCCGTACTGCGGAACAGGAAACCGGCCTTGCTGGCCTGGATCATGCCGAGATCATTATAGCTGTCGCCCGCGGCAATGGTTTCGAAGCCAACGGACTGCAGCGCGCGCACTGTCGTCAGTTTGCTCTTTTCGCAACGCATTTTGTAGCCGGTGATCTCGCCGTCCTCCGCGACTTCCAGCGTATTGCAGAAGATCGTGGGCCATCCGAGCTTCTCCATCAGCGGCGTGGCGAACTGGGAAAAAGTATCGCTGAGGATCAGCACCTGTGTAAAGGAACGCAGTTCGTCCAGAAATGCCTTCGCCCCGGGCATCGGATCGATCTTCGCGATCGTCTCGCGGATCTGCTTCAGCCCCAGCCCGTGTTCCTTCAGGATCGCGATGCGGAACTTCATCAGTTTGTCATAATCCGGCTCGTCACGGGTCGTACGCCGCAGTTCCGGGATGCCGGTCGCCTCGGAAAACGCGATCCAGATCTCGGGCACCAGTACGCCCTCAAGGTCCAGACAGGTAATGCTCATAGCCATGTTCCATTCCTCCGGTCAGATTCGGGATGCTGCTATTATAAGCATACTTTCCGCGGCATGTAAAGTTTACTTCATGTTCTCTTTATTCCTCAGCAGCTGCCGGTTCCTCTTCCTCTTCCGTCTCCGGAGTGGTCACGATCGCGGTCAGACCGTAGGAGATACCGGTAACATCCTGCAGTTTCACGGTCACGGCAAAGGTGGACTCATCGCTTTCCTCGGACTCGGACGCGGCGCCCAGCAGGCTGATCCGTTCCACGATGCCGGCCGCGGAGTACTCGCCGTTGTTCAGATAAGTGAACTCAACCAGTACTTCATCCCCTGCCTTCAGATTCTGAAGATCGCTTTCGGCGGCATTCGCCTCCACGCGCAGTTCGCTGTCCGGATAGATCTCGCATACGGTTCCGCCGGCCGCCAATGCCGTGCCCGCGCTCACGCTCAGCGTGGAGATCACGCCGTCGACACCGGCGCGGATCACCGTCAGATCCTCGCGCGCCCCGTTGAAAGTGCCATCCACCGTTTCAAACAGCAGGTCACCCGCCTTCACCTCAGCGCCGTCTTTCACTGCATAGGCGGCGATAAGACCGGTGCCTGTATAGGCTGTATACGCGGCAAGCGCGGTGTTTCCGCGGCCGAGCTTCAATGTGTTGCTCAGCGCCTCATCACGATAGATGAGCGTGGCTTCGCCGGAGATCAGGTCGCCGGTCAGCACTTCAACGGTATAGCTGGTACCGCTCACGTTGGTCACGATACCGGTGCCGGTATGTTTGTTGCCGGACGCGTAAAGCCATACCTTCTCGCCGGGGTGAAGGGTCTTGGTCTCTTCACTGTTGTAAGCGTTCCGGGTCGATGCCGAAATGGTATAGCGCACAGCAGGCTCAACAAAGGCCACAGCCCCGTACCTGGTCGCTACGGTCTCGGCATTGTCGCCGATCTCGCCGAAGAGGCGGACAACACCGTCCTGTTCGGCATACACCTTGGTCGTATCCAGGGTCGCCAGCACATCGCCGGCCTTCACATGTTCACCGGCTTTCACGTTCACACTGAGCACCGTGCCGCCGAAAACGCTGTTCTGCGCCAGCGCGGCGTCGCACACGACACTGCCGGTCAGGTTGATGCCGTCAGCCATCGCGCATCCGGCCAGCATACAGAATACCAGACCGAGAACCAGGCTTTTCTTCAGAAAACGTTTCATGTTTGCTCCTCCTCAAAAATTGATGTTTCATATTTCAATTGGCGCGTAATGCGTCAATCGGGTTCAGTTTGCTGGCCTTGCGTGCCGGTGCCCAGCCGAACAGGATGCCGACCGCGGCGCTGAAACAGACGCCGAGCAGGATCGCTCCGCTGTTTACGACAAAGCTCATGCCCATGATCTGGCAAAGGATCATGCTCAGCATTTCACCCAGAAGCACACCGATGATGCCGCCGATCATGCTCAGCAGAAAGCTTTCGATCAGAAACTGGATCTGGATCTGCCACGGAATAGCGCCCACCGCTTTCTTCAGACCGATCTCCGCTGTCCGCTCCGTTACGGTCGTCAGCATCATGTTCATGATGCCGATGCCGCCCACGACAAGCGCGATGCTCGCGATGCCCGCCAGCAGGGTGCTGACCATACCGAGCATGGTATTCATAGTCTCCTCGATGCTGCTCATGGTCGTCACGGTAAATGTATCCTCTTCAAAGGAGAACATGGCATCCAGCGTATCCTCCAGCACTCTGGACGCCGTTTCGGAATCGGTTCCCTCCGCCAGATAGACGGTCATGCCGGTCACAACGCTCGCGTTATTCATCTTCATGCAGGTGGTATACGGGATCAGGATCGCCGGGGATCCGCTCATCATATCCACCACGCTGGTGCTCGCGTCCTCATTCAGCAGACCGACCACAAGAAACGGAATACCTTCGATATAGATGCTCTCCCCTACGGGATCGACCCCGTAGAACAGGCTTTCCACCATATCATTGTTGATCAGGCAGACAAAGCACCGGTTATCCTCGTCCGCTATGGTCAGATTTCTGCCGCGTTTCACCGTGTCCGGGTTACGTCTGAAATAGTACGCGTTCTTGCCGGATACGGATATGTTCCGCTCATATTTGCCTCCGCGGCTGACCCTGGCCCGCAGACTGACGGACGGCGTAATGCCGTCCACCTCTTCCAGCTCAGCCAGTTCCTTCAGGTCCGTACTGTCCAGCCCTTCCTTCAGATCACTTCCGGTGATGCTCACCGACAGCGTGCCGGCGCCCATGCCGCTGAAGCTGTCCGTCAGTGTTCCGGAGAAGCCTGACACGGTGGTGATCAGCGCGATCACCGCGGTCACGCCGATCATGATGCCCAGGATCGTCAGGAGACTGCGCACCTTGTTTCCCCGGATATTGTTCAGGCTCATGGCAATGCATTCCTTCAGCATTACAAAGCCTTTTCGCATACGCTTAAGCATCCGTGGCGGCGCCTCCTTCCGTAAGGACCCCGTCGATGATGTGCACGATGCGCTTCGCGTATGCGGCAATATGCATATCATGCGTGATCATGATGATGGTTTTCCCTTCATCGCTCAGCTCCTGAAAAAGTTCCATGATCTGATGTCCCGTCTTCTGATCCAGCGCGCCGGTCGGTTCATCCGCCAGCAGGATGCCCGGATTTCCGACCAGCGCCCGCGCCACGGCGACACGCTGCTGCTGTCCGCCGGACAGCTGATTCGGTCTGTGTTCCATTCTGTCCTCCAGGCCGACGCGGGTCAGCATCTCCCGCGCCCGTTCCCGCCGTTCCTTCGGGCGCACGCCCGCATAGATCAGGGGCAGCTCCACGTTTTTCAGCGCCGTAAGTCTGGGCAGCAGCTGACTGTTCTGGAACACGAACCCGATCTCCTTTGAACGGATGCGCGCGAGCTCCGCCTCGGTCAGGTCCTCGATCTCATTCCCGTGCAGCAGATAGCTCCCGCTCGTGGCCGTATCCAGGCAGCCGATAATGTTCATCAGTGTGCTCTTGCCGCTGCCGCTGGGGCCCAGGATGCTCAGATATTCGCCTTCGCGCACATTCAGACACACATTTTTCAGAATATGCGCCCGTTCCTCCCCCATGGTGTAGAACTTATTGATATTTGACATTTCCAGAAAGAGTTCGCTCATATTCGTGCCTCTTTCCCCGGTCAGTTGCCGTTCCGTCCGCCGCCCGGGAATCCGCCGCTTCCGCCGCCGAAATTGCCCCAGTTGTTCTGCTGACCGTTACGGTTGTTATTATTGTTATTGTTTCTGTTGTTGTTCCGGCCGCCGCCCATGAAATTGCGCCCGCCGAAAAGGTTCATCAGCATGCTCGCGGCGGTGTTCGTTTCCACCTTCACTTCGCAGTACACTTCATCGCCTTCCTGCAGACCTTCCTTTATTTCCGTGTAATTCCCGTTGGATACGCCGATCACAATGGATTTCTCCGTCACCTGATCCTCTTCGTCCCGCACATATACAAACGCGTTGTTGAACATGTCAAAGCTGATGGCTTCCGCTTTCAGGATCACCACGTCCGTCGCCTCGTTCCGCGGCACCGTCACCGTGACCTGCATACCCGGATAGCAGCCCTCGTCCACGTCCACATAGGCGGTCGCGGTATAATACGCGACATTGCCCGTGGAGGAAGATACATAGTTGATGGACGCGATACTGCTGTCAAACACCTTTTCCGTCGCGGTGGTGGTCACACGGCACGCGTCTCCCGTGTGCACGTTTCCGATATCGTACTCATCCACACGGATGCTGACCTTCATATGTTCAAAGTCCACCAGCTGTACAACATTCTCGCCCGCCGCGACGCTGTCTCCCGCCGCGTACAGCACCTGATTCACGGTGCCGTCGAAGTCCGCTTCCAGCACCTGACCATTCGCGAGCCGGGCCAGCCGGGTACCCTTTTTGACTTTATCGCCTTCCGAAACATACATGTTCCGGACAGTGGTCAGTCCGTTTGCCGCCGCGTCCTGTGTATTCACGGCCTGCAGCGTACCGCTGAAGGACAGCGAATTGGAGATCGTGCCGACAGTCGCGGTATACGCCTGATAGGTCACGGTATACTGATCCTTCAGGCGGCTCCACGCGTAAAAAACGGCCGCGGCCAGCACCGCGACGATCAGCAGCGTGACAATGATCCGGCGGATGACCTTTCCGGCTTTTTTCTTTTTTTTCTTCGGTTCCGTACGGACCGCCTGTACGGACTGACCTTCCTCAACTCCGTTTTCAGGCTTTGTATCCGTTTCGTTGTTCTTTTTCATACATATCGTCTCCCCGCAGAACAGAATCTTATCCATATCATCATATCACTTGTTTCCTGTTTTTTCCTGTTCAAAATGAAAACAAAATGTGAACGCAGTGTAAACAAAACGCGTCCGTAACCGGATCCGTGCTGCATATTCTGCAGTTTTTTCATCCCGGAAAAGAATTTGTATGTACAAAATGGTATAGTTAAGAATTGTTTTCAATATGTTAAAGTTTATTTCCAAGGTTGACTTTATGCAGATCCGGTACTATCATAAATGTACTTTCAAGCGAATACATTTTGCGCAGCACCTGTGCAAAAAGTATATATTTCAAAAAGGAGAGTGTCCCAATGAAAAAGATCCTGTCCCTCGTTCTGGCTCTTGCTCTGGTTCTGAGCTGCTTCTGCGTCGCTTCCGCTGACGATGTGAAGACCTACAAAGTCGGTGTTTCCATCTATCAGTATACCGACAACTTCATGACCCTGTACCGCAATGAGATCGAAGCCTACTTCAAGACTCTGGAGACCGACACCGTGAAGTACGAGATCACCATGGCCGACGGCAAGAACGACATGGCCGAGCAGACCAATCAGGTCCAGAACTTCATCACCCAGGGCATGGATGTTATCATCCTGAACCTCGTTCAGACCTCTTCCGCCGATGCCGTGATCGATCAGATCGTGGCCGCCGGTATCCCGCTGGTTCTGATCAACCGTGAGCCCCTGGCCTATGACGCCGACGGCAACACCATTGACGAAGCCTACGAAGGCATTCTGGACAATGCCACCGTCTGCTACGTCGGTGCCGATGCCCGTCAGTCCGGTACCTATCAGGGCCAGATGGTCGCTGATCTGGACAACCACGGCGACATCAACGGCGACGGCAAGATCAGCTACATCATGATCGAAGGCGATCCCGAGAACATCGACGCTCAGTATCGTACCGAGTTCTCCATCAAGGCTCTGACCGATGCCGGCTACGAAGTCGAGTGCCTGGATGACCAGGTCGGCAACTGGGACCAGACCAAGGGTCAGGAACTGTGCGCCAACGCTCTGGCCAAGTACGGCGACAAGATCGAAGTCGTGTTCTGCAACAATGACGGCATGGCGCTGGGCGCTGCTACCGCCATCACCGCTGCGGGCCGCACCGTCGGCGAAGACATCTATCTGCTGGGTGTTGACGCTCTGGACGAATGCGTAGAAATGGTCAAGGCCGGCGAAATGACCGGTACCGTGCTGAATGACCACATCGGTCAGTCTCACACCGCTGTTGACGTCGCTGTCAAGCTGCTGAACGGCGAAGCGATCGACAACTACTACTGGGTCAACTACGTCATGGTCAACAAGGCCTATGTTGACGCTCAGTAATTGACGCGCCGCAATATCAACCCGTGAAATAACCAAAGCGGGTGGGCCGGAAACGGCTCACCCGCTGTTCCTGTACCGGTGCTTTTCACCGTGCCGCCGCGGCGCGGAGGTACTGTGAAGGGTACTGATATCAAGAAGGGAGGGAATATCCGCATGTCCGAGTTTGTTCTGGAGATGACGGATGTCTGCAAATCCTTTCCCGGTGTCAAGGCGCTGGATCACGTCCAGCTGAAGCTGCGGCCGGGCAAGGTGCATGCGCTGATGGGGGAAAACGGTGCCGGAAAATCCACGCTGATGAAGTGCATGTTCGGTATCTATAAAATGGACGAAGGGCAGATCCTGATCGATGGTGAGCCCGTAACGATCCATGACCCCATGGAAGCGCTGAAAAAAGGGATCGCCATGGTACATCAGGAGCTTCAGCCCATTCCGGCAAGAACGGTCGGCGAGAACATCTTCCTCGGCCGCTACCCGATGACAAAGGCGCTGGGGTTCATTCCCATGATCGACCACAAAAAAATGTATGCCGATACGGCCGAGCTTCTGAAAAAGGTCCGGATGAATTTCGACCCGAAGCAGAAGGTCGGCGATCTGAGCGTATCCCAGATGCAGAGCGTTGAGATCGCGAAAGCCGTATCCGCGAACTGCCGGGTGCTGATCCTGGATGAGCCGACCTCCTCCCTGACGCAGAACGAGGTGGACGCGCTGTTCCGGATCATCGCGGATCTGAAGGCCGAGGGCGTCGCCATTGTGTATATTTCGCACAAAATGGATGAGATCCTCCGCATCGGCGACGAAGTGACCATCATGCGCGACGGGCAGTACATCGGAACCTGGCCTGCCGCGGAAATGACCACCGACATGATCATCACCCGGATGGTCGGCCGTGAACTGACCAATCTTTATCCGGAGAAGGAAAATATTCCGGGCGATGTCGTCTTTGAGGTACAGGATTTCACATCCATCAATCCGAGAAGCTTCCGCGATATCAGTTTCCAGCTCCGCAGGGGCGAGATCCTCGGCGTGGGCGGGCTCGTCGGCGCGCAGCGTACCGAACTGATGGAAGGTATTTTCGGCATCCGTTCCCACAGCAGGGGGAAGATCATCTATAAAGGCAGGGAAATGAAGATCAGCCGTCCGAAAGACGCCATCGATCAGGGCATCGCGCTGCTGACGGAAGACCGCCGCGGCAGCGGGATCATGGGTGTCCTGAGTGTCGCGGACAATATCTCCATCGCCTCGCTGAACAAGTACCTCAGCGGCGGCATCTGCATCAACGGCAAAAAAGTGGAGCAGCTGGTGCAGGACAATGTCGCGAAGATGAACATCAAAACACCGTCCTCAAAAACGCTGATCAAATCCCTTTCCGGCGGCAACCAGCAAAAGGTGCTGATCGGCCGTTGGCTGGCCAACGATCCGGATGTGCTCATTCTGGATGAACCGACCCGCGGTATCGACGTCGGCGCGAAATATGAGATCTACTGCATCATCGCGCAGCTTGCGAAAGAAGGCAAAAGCATCATTATGATCAGCTCCGAAATGAGCGAGCTGATCGGCATGTCCGACAGGGTCATGGTCATGTGTGACGGCCGTATGACCGGCATCATTGACGGTAAAGACGCGACACAGGAAAAGATCATGGAACTTGCGACACAGTTTGAAACGATCGGGGAGGCGGCAGGCATATGACAAAGGCCACTGTGAAAAAAGAAAGCATCGGTAATAAGATCTATAATGTTCTGAAGGGGAACCCCATTGTGATCCTGCTCGTCATTGCGGCGGTCATCGTGGGCATTCTGAAAGACAACTTCTTCTCCTGGGCAAACCTGAGCAACCTGATGAGCAACACGGCGGTCCGTTTTCTGATCGCTCTCGGTGTTTCCGGCTGTCTGATCACGAAGGGCACCGACCTTTCCGCCGGACGCCAGGTCGGTTTCGCCTCGGTCATTGCCGGCATCCTCTGCCAGCGCGGCAACTACACCGGCCGGCTGTGGAAATGGGCGCCCGAGATGAACATCGGTCTGGTGCTGCTGATCGTCCTGGCCGTCGGTCTGGTGTGGGGTCTCGTTAACGGCCTGATCATCACCAAGCTGCACGTTCCGCCGTTCATCGCCACACTGGGCACGCAGACGATCATCTACGGTATCTCCCTTGTCATTTCCGACGCGCAGCCGATCGGCGGCTTCCAGAAGATCTATACATCGCTGATCAATGGCCGCATCGGCGAAGTGAAGGGCTTCCACCTTCCCTATCTGCTGTTTGTCGCGCTGGTGTTCGGCATCCTGTTCTGGTTCATTTACAACAAGACCCGTCACGGCAAGTACATGTACGCGATCGGCGGCAATGAAGTCGCTGCCGAGGTCTCCGGCGTCAACACCACCAAAACGCTGATCGGCATCTATGTTACGGCCGGTCTCATGTACGCGCTGGCCGGTTATCTGCTGGCTGCCAAATCCGGCGGATCCTCCGCTTCCATGGGTCAGGGCTATGAACTGGAAGCCATCGCGGGCTGCACCATCGGCGGTGTTTCCACCACCGGCGGTATCGGTACTGTGCCCGGCATCCTGGTCGGCGTTCTGGTGTTCGAACTGCTGAAGATCATCCTTCAGTTCCTGGGTGTCAACCCCTATTACAACTACGTTGTGCAGGGTCTCGTGATCGTGCTGGCCGTTGCGCTGGACATCCGGAAGTATATCGCCAAGAAGTAAGGCTATGAAAAGCAGAAAAGAAAAAGAACTTGAAGCGCGCGAAAGGGCGCTGAAAGCACGGGAGGAAGCCGTGGCGGAACGCGAGGAGGCGCTCCGGAAAGAAAGCTTTCTGACAACGGCTGTCCGTGAAAAGAAAGAAGAATGGTATGACAAGGTGCATCTGACAGTTCATCAGCTGGATATCGTCATTTATGTGGTGATCGCCCTGCTGGTGATCGTCGGGATCCTGATCATTCTGGAAGCAGCCGGGATCTTTAAGATCGCCGGCTGAGCAAAAGGGAAAGGCATCCTGCGGGATGTCTTTTTCCATGCGGTGGAAAAGCAAAAAATAAAGATAACGTACCGGCCCGTATTATGGTATAATATACCAAGCGGCAGAAATAACGGAAAAGCGAGGAATACGGAATGGACAATATGTCTCAGCTCACCAACCCCTACCTTCCCGCCTGGGAATATATCCCGGACGGTGAACCCTATGTTTTCGGCGACCGGGTCTATGTATACGGTTCCCACGATTTCTTCGGCGGGGATGTCTACTGTATGGGCGACTATATGGGCTGGTCCGCGCCGGTGAACGATCTGGGAAACTGGCGCTGTGAGGGCGTCATCTACCGCAAGGATCAGGATCCGGACAACGCGGACCTGCAGGGGAATCTGTACGCGCCCGATGTGGCCGTCGGTCCCGACGGACGGTATTATCTGTATTATGTGCTCAGCAATTGCGGATATGTTTCCGTAGCCGTTGCCGACGATCCTGCCGGTCCGTTCGAATTTTACGGAAATGTTCACTATCCCGACGGCACCCGTCTGGGTGAAAAGGAAGGCGACGAACCGCAGTTTGACCCCGGTGTACTGACGGAGGGTGATGTCACCTACTTGTATACAGGCTTCTGCAGCTATGGTGACATGTCCCGCCACGGCGCGATGGTCACCGTTCTGGATAAGGACATGCTCACCGTAAAGGAAGCTCCGCGCTTTGTGGCTCCGGGCGTCATGTACAGCGCGGGCACGGGGTTTGAAGGGCATGAGTTCTTTGAAGCGCCTTCCATCCGCAAGCGCGGGGATCTTTACTATTTCATCTATTCGTCCATCAAATTCCATGAACTGTGCTACGCCACCAGCACAAGCCCGGTCGAAGGTTTTGTCTACCGCGGAGTCATCATAAGCGCCTGCGATATGGGCATCGGCACTTATAAGCCGGCTGATAAACCCATGTTTTATACGGCAAATAATCACGGCAGTATGACGGAGATCGGCGGCAGCTGGTATATCTTCTATCACCGCCACACCAACGGCACCAATTACAGCCGCCAGGGCTGCATGGAAAAGCTGACGATCCTGGATGACGGAACGATCGAACAGGCTGAGATCACCAGCTGCGGCGGCATTTCCACCCCGCTGCGCGGCAAAGGCGAGTATCCGTCATACATCGCGTGTCATCTTTTCACCGATACGGACATGGAATACATTCCGTGGTCAGGCTGGATGGATGACCGGTTCCCGAAGATCACACAGACATGCGGCGACGGGCAGGACAGAATGAGCTATATCGCCAACATGCGTCCTTCCGCCACAGCCGGCTTCCGGTATTTCGACTGCAGCGGGATCAAAAAGATCGGCATCCGTACAAAGGGCTACGCGAACGGCAGCATGGAGATCCGGCTCGCGTGGAACGGCGAGGTCATCGGAGAGATCCCGATCGGCTACAGCAATGTATGGCATTATGCCGAAACGGATGTTACCGTTCCGGACGGTATCCGTTCCCTTTATTTCACCTTCAGTGGCAGCGGCTATCTGCAGTTTGCCTCCTTTGAACTCAAATAAAGCTGAACATGGTCAAAAAGCGCGTGCCGTTTCCCGCGGCACGCGCTTTTCTGATCACAGAAGGTCAGTTCTTTTTCTTTTCTTTCCGGCCTTTCATCTTTCCGGCTGCTTTTTCTTCCAATTGTGTCTTGCGGTACTGCTGCGGCGGAACGCCCATGATCTGGCGGAACGCGCGTGAAAAGCTGCTGAGCGCGTCATAGCCGACAGCCCGCGAAATATCGGTCAGGCTCATGCCGCTTTCCTCCATCATGATGCAGGCATGACGGATCCGCAGAAGATTGCGGTAACGCGTAAAGGACATGCCGAGCTTCTTCGGAAACAGCTCGGATACATACGTTCTGTTCAGATACGCGTAGGAAGCCACATCCTGAAGCGTGATCTCTTCGTTATAATGCGCTTCCATATACTCCGGTATTCTCTGAAAAGAATCCTTACGCGGCTCTTTGCCGGTTCCTGAGCGGACAGATCCCGTTTTTTCCGTATCCGCGGTTGTTTTCTCGTTTTGATCCGCACCGATTCCTGTTACGGGGCATCTATGGGCCATATCTGAATCTCACTTTCCGTGCACAGCCGCACTGTACAGGCGAGAGCGCCTGAAGCGTCTGCCGGGGCAGACACTGATAAACCGATGGCGCGCATACCGGTCATTCCGATGCCAAAGCCGAAGGATCCCGGCATTTATGAACAATGACCATTAGCGTTCATGTAAATTTATCTTGCGTATCTTATCAAATCTCGCTCTAAAAAAGTATACCTTAACTGACGAAAAATGTGCCGAAATACATATTCAGTATACAAAAACGCATCCGTTTTTCCATTCTTCGGATCGCGGTCTCCGCCGCAAGACCGGGTTTCCGAACTATTGACAAACTTTTGTTTTCAAAGCGGGTGAATTCATGCACATTTTATGTTCCTTTTTCCCTTGTCCGGCATGCCGTTCATGAGTATGATTATGTTAAGGAAAAAACGAATTCGGAGGGGCTTCCGTGGCCGATATCTGTTTGCTTTGCAACGCGCATATCGATCCCGTATGGCAGTGGGACCGGGAAGAAGGCATTGCGGTGACGCTGTCCACATTCCGCGCGGCCGCTTCCTTCTGCGAGGAGACCGACGGTTTTGTTTTCAACCATAACGAAGCAATGCTTTACCGCTGGGTCGAAGAATATGACCCGTTGCTCTTTTCCCGCATCCGAAAGCTCGTGCAGGCGGGGAAATGGCACATTATGGGCGGTTGGTACCTTCAGCCGGACTGTGATCTTCCGTCCGGAGAATCGTTTTTTCGTCAGATCACACTCGGCCGGGAATATTTCCGTGAAAAATTCGGCGTCACCTGTACGACCGCCGTGTCGATGGACGCCTTTGGTCATGACCGCGGGCTGGTGCAGCTGCTGAAACAGGCCGGATACGATTCTTACCTTTTCATGCGGCCTTCCGGCGATGTCTTTCCCTTTCCGGGCGATGCCTTCCGCTGGCGCGGTTATGACGGTTCCGAGATCATGGCATGGCATATTGACTGCGGATACCATTCAGACCCCGGCCTCGCGCGGAAAAAGATCGAAAAATGGCTGGCAGCGCATCCCGATATCCAGCCCGCGCTGATCCCCTGGGGCGTCGGCAACCACGGCGGCGGTCCGAGCCGGACCGACATCCGCGATATTGACTGTATGATCACGGAGCACCCGGAACACAGCATCGTTCACGCCACGCCGGAAACATTCTTTTCGCTTCTTTCACGTGAATATGACAAGCTCCCTGTTGTATCATCCTCCCTGCGTCCGTTTGCCGTAGGCTGCTATACTTCGCAGACCCGCGTCAAGCAGCGCCATCGTGAACTGGAGGCAATGCTGGATCTCACAACGCGCATTGCCGCTGACGCCGCGCTGCAGCGCGGGGTCGTCTACCCCGCCGGCGATATCCGCGCCGCGGAAGAAGACCTCTGCATGATCGAATTTCACGATATTCTGCCCGGCAGCGATATCCGTGACGGAGAAGCGTTCGCGCTGCGCGCGGCAGACCACGCGCTGGAGATCCTGAACCGCGTCAGGACCCGCGCGTTCTTCGCGCTCGCGGCCGGTCAGCAAGCTGCCGCGCCCGGTGAGACCGCGATCCTGGTCTACAATCCCTGGCCTTATCCGGTCGAAGCTGTCATCTCTCCCGAGTTCATGCTTGAGGATGCTGAAGAGCGTCACGGCTGGTTTGATGTTACGGTGCGCTCCGAAGATGGCATTCTTCCCTCGCAGGTCGTGAAGGAGCGCAGCAATATGGCCTGGGAGTGGCGTAAGCGCGTTGCTTTCCGCGCCGTTCTTCCGCCGATGCGGATGAGCCGTTTTGACGCGTCCGTGACAAATGTTGACCGCGCGCCGGAGATCGATAAAGAGGCGTTTGTCTTTGACAACGGGTTCATGCATGCCGAGATCGATCCGGAGACCGGTCTGCTGCGCAGCTACCGCGTCTGCGGCACAGAATACCTTTCCGCCCCGGCGGGCCGGCTCGTACTGTACCGTGATACGCCAGATTCATGGGGCATGACCGTAAACGGCTTCACGGATGCCGTGGGTGTTTTCCGCCTTATGACACCGGAGGAAAGCGCGCTGTTCGCCGGCACTGGTGAGGCGGCGATACCGCCTGTCCGCGTTACGGAAGACGGTCCTGTTTACCGTGAAACGGAAGTATGTTTCATCCATAACGGCTCGACCGCTCTCGCCGTCTGGCGCTTCCCGAAGAAAGGGAAAGAGATCAGCCTTGAACTTCGCGTTCACCTGAATGAACGGAACATTGCCGTCAAGCTGCACATCCCGACGATGCTGACCGGGCAGTGTCTCGGTCAGGGGATCTTCGGCTTTGACGCGCTCGCGGCGGACGGAACGGAAAATGTCGCTCAGAACTGGATCGCCGCAACCGGAGACGACCGTATGCTGACGCTGATCAACAGCGGCACAGGGGGCAGCAGCTTTGAGCATGGTGAACTGCGGCAAACACTTCTCCGCGCCTGCGGCTATGCCGCGCATCCGCGTGGGGACGCGCCCGTCCTGCGTCCGGGACGTTATTCCGCCGCGCAGGAGCAGGGGGAACGTGATTTCTCCTTCCGGCTCAGCGCCGGCCTCCGTGAAGAACGCCTCGCGAACGTTTCCCGCGAAGCACAGATCTTTTCCGCGCCGCCGTACGCGCTGTCCTGCTTTCCCGCGGGATACGCTTCAGGCGGTCTGAAATGCCTCGTTCGTCTGGCCGGAGACGGCATCGTCATGACACGGCTGGAGCCGGACGGCACGCGACCCGGAAATCTTATGATCCGTCTGCATGAATCCGCCGGAAAAGCATCAACAGCGATCCTGAATTTTCCCTGCCGCGGCGGCCGTGCCGAGCTGACACTGAAACCCTTTGAGATCCTCACCCTGACCTGTGATCCGATGACAGGTCTGTATAAAATGATCCCGCCGGTCGAAGGCTGACCGATATCTGATACGGAGGCGATTCTCCCATGACATCCAAGGAACGCATGATGCTCGCTGTAAACCGCGAGAAGCCGGACAGGCTGCCCGTCACGATCCATCAATGGCAGTCATATCATCTGAAAAAGTACATGAACGGCATGACGGCGCTTGAAGCAAACAGGGCTGTCGGATTTGACGCGGCTGTCACGTATTCGCGTATGGCATTGCCGGACAGCCCGACCTGGATCCGTGAGGATACACGGGAGCCGGGGCCCGGCTATGATATCCTCCGGCATAAGATCACCACGCCGGAAGGCGTACTGACCTGGACAGAGGGCGATAACCCGACCACAACATGGGTCATTGAGCACATGATCAAGGAACCCGAGGATATTCAGCTGATCCGCAAGTATCGTCCCGTGCCGAAGCTGGACCGCGAAGGTGCCGTGAAGGCATATGACGAGCTCGGTGATGACGGTATTCTGCGCACATTCGTTTGCGGAATGCAGGGCGGCTGCTGGCAGGACGCGTGCGAGCTGTTCGGTGTGGAAAATCTGATCTATGCCACTTATGACGATCCGGACTGGGTGCATGAATTCATGAAGATCCTGCTGGACGAAAAGCTCCGCTACATCGCGGAAAGCCTGCCTGCCCTGCCTTTTGACCTGATCGAGATGGGCGGCGGCGCCAGCAGCAACACGGTCATTTCGCCAGATATCCACCGTGAGTTCTGCCTGCCGTATGACAAGGCCGTACATGACGCGCTCCATGGGCTCGGCTACAAAGTCGTCTACCATACCTGCGGCGGCATGACGAAGATCCCGGATCTGATCGTCGCCAATGGCTGCGACGCAAGCGAAACGCTCTCCCCCGCCGGCATGGGCGGCGATATCGTGACGGACGAGGATGCCATTGCCCTGCGTGACGCGCTGAAGCCGCATGTGGGCATCATCGGAGGCATGGATCAGTTCAATGTGCTTGAAAAAGGCACCCCCGAACAGATACGGAAAGAAACGGAACGCCTGTTCCGCATTTTCGGCGAAGGCGGCGGCTACATCTGCTCCGCCTGCGACCATTTCTTTGAAGTGCCTCCGGACAATCTGAAAGCGTTTGCCGAAGCGGCAAAAACATGCGTATACTGAGGACGGAGCAATGAGCTTATTCGGATATACCCCGTGTTTTTCGTCTGACGCCCCGGTACTGGATCGCGCTTTCAGGCTCGCGATGGGCGGTATGACGATCAATACGCAATGCATGCGCAAAGGGATCCTTGCGGAAGAAAAGCCATGCATTACGGCCGGGCTCGACTATACTTCCGAATGGACAAGGGACGCGGCGATCAATGCATATCAGGCCGCCGCGCTGCTCGATCCCGAAGCGGCATGGAACACACTGCTGTCCGTGCTTGAGGTGAAGGACGGTCTGACCGTGGTCGGCGGGCAGTACTGGGACAGGATCATCTGGTCGCTCGGCGCGCACCGTCTTTGGAAGATCACCGGCAACAATACAGATCTGCGGTTCATGTATGATGTGATCCGCGCCACATACCTGCAGTGCGAACAGGATGAGTTCGACCCGGCGGACGGCTTGTTCCGCGGCGCCGCCGTCTATGGGGACGGCGTATCGGCCTATCCGGAAAAATACCGTTTGCCTTCCCTTTCCTCCGGGATCCTGCGCTGGAGCGCGGAGCATCCGGAGGAGCGCGCGCCTGTCGGCGGCGGACTGCCCATGAAGGCGCTTTCGACCAACTGTGTATATATGCGTTCCTGCGAGATCCTCGCCGAAATGGCGGACGCGCTCGGTGAGGCCTCCGGCTGCTGGGCAAGCCGGGCACAGCATCTGAAGGACGCGATCAACCGTGTTTTCTGGAATCCCGGCACGGGACGCTATGATTACCTTGCCTGTGAATGTGACGCGCAGGAGGGGCTCGGTCTCGCATTTGTCATTCTGTTCGGGATCGCCGATGAGGAGCGGGCCGCGTCCGTCATCCGGAACACGTACCGCACGCCGCACGGCATCCCGTGCGTATGGCCGGCGTTCGCGCCCTATAACGCTTCCGGATACGGCAGGCACTCGGGCACCGTATGGCCGCACGTACAGGGGTTCTGGGCCAGGGCAATGCTGCACGCCGGACGCGGGGATCTTTTTGCCGCGGAACTGTTCGCGCTCGCACGGAACGCGGAGCGGGATATGCAGTTCGCGGAGATCTATCATCCGGAAAACGGTCATATTTACGGAGGCATTCAGGAAGGCGGCGGCGAATATCTTGAATGGCGTTCCTGCGCGTGGCAGACCTGGAGCGCGACCGCGCTGCTCGGCATGATCCTGGATGGGATATTCGACGCGGAGCATGACGGGGTTCAGGCTTTTCTGCCGCCCGGGCTGAAGTATGCCGGGATCACAAACCTGCATATCGGCAGCCGCATATTCACAAAAACCATCAGGGAGGTATCACCATGAAAATATACGCGTTTTCCGACGAAGCCGCGGCCTCTGTTGACGGACAGATCGCGGCTATGAAGCGGAACGGTCTGAACGGGACCGAGATCCGCGGGGTCGACGGACAGAGCGTTGCTTCCATCACGGCGGACAAAGCGAAGGAAGTACTGCGCAAACTTACGGATAACGGGCTCATCGTCTGGTCCGTCGGGTCGCCGATCGGCAAGATCGATATTGAAAAGGATGACTTCGGCGTACATATGTCCAGATTCCTTCATACGCTGGAGATCGCCAACCTGCTCGAATGCTCCAGAATGCGGATGTTCTCCTTCTATATCCCCGCCGGCGAAGCGCCGGAGAAATACCGCAATGAGATCATCGACAGGCTCTCGCGCATGACGGAGATCGCGAAAACGTACAATGTGACGCTGTGCCATGAAAATGAGAAAGGGATCTACGGGGACAGCGCGGCCCGCTGTGCCGATATCCTGAACGCAGTACCCGGTCTGCACTGCATTTTCGATCCTGCCAACTTCATCCAGTGCGGTCAGGATATCCCGGAAGCATGGGCATTGCTGGGTAAACGCGTGGATTACATGCATATCAAGGACGCGCTGCCGGACGGCACCGTCGTTCCTGCCGGAAAGGGCATCGGCTGTCTGCCGCGGATCCTTGCGGAATTCAGGCAAAACGGCGGAGAAGCACTCACGGTGGAGCCTCATCTGCAGGTGTTCGACGGTCTTGCGGCTCTGGAAAAGGACAAAAAGACGCCCGTGGCGGCGTACGCGTATCCTTCATCCGACGCCGCGTTTGACGCGGCCTGTGACGCACTGAAGGCTCTGCTCTGATAAAGGAGGATCGGACTATGTCAAAACTTCGTCTCGGCATCATCGGTGTCGGCAATATCGGTTCCGGGCATGTCGGCAATATTCTGGCCGGTATGTCTCCCGAGGTTGAGATCACAGCAGCGGCGGACCGGCGTGATTCCCGCCGCGAATGGTTCAAAAGCGTTCTGCCGGATGTTCCCGTGTTCAATGAGGGCGAGGACCTGATCGCGTCCGGGCTGTGCGAGGCCGTGATGATCTGTGTGCCGCACTATCAGCACCCGACACTGGCCATCTCCGCCATGAAGCACGGACTGCACACTCTGGTCGAGAAGCCGGCGGGTGTGTATACCTTGCAGGTCCGTGAGATGAATGAAGAAGCCGACCGTCATCCGGAGCTGACCTTCGCGATGATGTTCAACCAGCGTACCAACTGTGTATACCGCAAGCTGAAGGAAATGATCGACAGCGGCGAGCTCGGCCGGCTGAAGCGCATGTCCTGGCTGATCACGGACTGGTATCGCACACAGATGTATTACGATTCCGGCGCCTGGCGCGCCACCTGGGCGGGAGAAGGCGGCGGCGTGCTGCTGAATCAGTGCCCGCATCAGCTGGATCTGCTGCAGTGGCTGTGCGGCCTTCCGGTGCGTGTTCAGGCCTTCTGCCATGAAGGCAAATGGCACGATATCGAGGTCGAGGATGACGTAACGGCTTATCTGGAGTTTGAAAACGGGGCAACCGGCGTATTCGTCACCACCACGGGCGACGCGCCCGGAACAAACCGGCTGGAGATCACCGGCACACGCGGCAAGGTCGTCTGTGAGCATGACAAGCTCATCTTCCAGCGCCTGTCCGCGGATGAGCGCGAATGGTGCGCGTCCTGTCCGGAAGGCTTCAAAAAGCCGGACTGGGAAACGATCGAAGTTGAGACCGACGGCGAAAATCCCCAGCATCCCGGCGTAATCAACGCGTTCGCGGCGCACATCCTGCGCGGGGAACCGCTGGTTGCAGACGGCCGCGAAGGCATCCGCGGTCTGATGCTTTCCAACGCGATGCATCTTTCCTCCTGGCTCGGGCATGCCGTCGATATCCCCTTTGACGAAGATCAGTTTAAAGACCTGCTGTTTGAGCGCTGCAAGACCTCGCGCCGCAAGCAGGACGCGGATATCACCTTCTCCACGGAAGGAACCTACTGAGGGAGGATACTATGAACAACGAACTGCACATGCAGCTGGATCATATCATCGACGCGCTGGCCGCCGATCTTTATCATCCTCTGGGCGATATTCGTCCGGAGGGTTTTGTCACCCGTGAAGAGCTGACGCTCGCGGAAGCCGAAGCCCGCCCGCGCGCCGCGATGCCCGAGGGGACCGCCTGGGGGCAGCCGCGGGATTACGCGTGGATGTTCGCAAGCTTTACGCTGCCGCCGGAATCCGCGGGAGAACGCATCGTCATGGATCTGGATCCCGGCGGGGAAAGCACGCTTTTCCTGAACGGGAAGCCTTTCGGCACAAAACGCGCGGATCGTATGGATCATCCGCACCACTATATCGTTGATCAGCTTCTGACTGAAAAAGCCTCCGGCGGTGAGACCTTCCGTCTGGCAATGGAGACCTATGCCGGCACGCCGCTGCCCGCGGATCCGGGCCGGCCCGTGTTTCCGGAGGATGGTGTACGCTTCATCCGCACAGGCCCTGCTGTCATGGGCAGGAACACTTTCGGTCTGTGGAACGAGGAAGCATATCAGCTGTGGCTGGATCTGACCGTGATCCGTGATCTGGACGGCTTCCTCAATGAGAATGACGCGCTGAAGGAAGCCATCGGCGCCGTGACCGCAAAGCTGCTCGACGCGCTGGATATGGAACAGCCGCTGAAAGCGCGGCGGGATGCATATATCCGTGCGCGTGAGATCATCGCGCCGGTCATGAACGCGAAAAACGGAACTTTTGCCCCGTCCATGGGCGTTGTAGGCAACTCCCATCTCGATCTGGCATGGTTGTGGCCGCTGGGCGAAACACGGCGCAAGACCGCGCGCACATTTGCCGCGCAGCTGAGGCTGCTGAAGGAGTATCCGGAAGCGCTGTTCCTGCAGAGCCAGTGCGCGGAATACGAACTGTGCAGGAAACATTACCCGGATCTGTTTGAGGAGATCAAAAAGGCGATCTCAGGCGGACAATGGATCGCCGAAGGCGGCATGTGGGTCGAACCGGATACAAATCTGGCCGGCGGCGAATCTCTGGTACGCCAGTTCCTGTACGGGAAACGGTACTTCAGGGAAATGCTCGGAGTCGACAGCCGGATCGTGTGGCTGCCGGACACCTTCGGCTACAGCGCCGCCCTGCCGCAGATCATCAAAGGCTTCGGCATGAAAGGACTCACAACACAGAAGATCTTCTGGTCCTATAATGATTCGGAGCCCTTCCCCTATCACGCTTTCGAGTGGCAGGGTCTGGACGGTTCCCGCGTGCCGGCATACCTGCACATGTTCTATGAGACCCAGGTGGAAGCGAAGACGCTGCATACCCGCTGGATCAGCCGGCTGGAACGGGACGGCAGCTGTGATTTCTATCTTCCCTTCGGCTACGGTGACGGCGGCGGCGGTCCCACGCGGGATGATATGGAACTGATCCGCCGGCAGAAAGACCTGCAGGGTTCTCCCCGGCTTTACTGGTGCGGGCCCGAAGAATATCTGGAAAAACGGAATGACGGCACGCTTCCCGTATACCGTGGAGAACTCTATTTCCCGTGTCATCGCGGCACCTATACCACACAGGCCGCGATCAAGAAAGGCAACCGCCGGTGCGAGCGTGCGCTGCGCGCGTGGGAAATGCTTGAAGCCGTGTCCGCCTTCACGGGAAGATCGGTCTATCCGAAAGAAAAACTGGAAGAGACCTGGAAGCTGCTCCTGATCAACCAGTTCCATGATATCCTGCCCGGCTCCGCCATCAATGATGTTTACGTGCAGGCCCGGAAAGACCATAGCGATATCCTCGCATCGGCCGCCGGAGGAGCCGCGGATGCTCTTGCGCTTCTTGCCGGAAGCGGTGACGGTATCGCGGTGTTCAATCCGGCTTCACACCGCGCGCGCATGATCGTACACGCGGACAAGCGCTTCGCGCGCGGCGCCTGCGCGCCGGACGGAACGCTTTTCCCCGCCGCGGAAACAGCGGACGGGGCGGATGTGCTGGTCACGCTGGCGCCGATGTCATCCGTTACGCTGATCCCCGCGGATACCGGATGCCCCGGATCGGCATCGCTCGCGCGGGAAAACGGTCTCGTCATCATGGAAAACGGTCTCGTCCGCGCGAAGCTGGACGACCGCGGCCGTCTGGTCTCTTTTGTCACGCTTGCCGACGGCAGGGAACGCGTGCGTTCCGCGTCCAATGTGTTCCATCTGTACCGCGATCTTCCGCGCCGTTTTGACGCCTGGGATATCGACAGTCAGACAGAGCGCCGCGAGGTCACCGGCGAACCCGTATACAGCACGGAAGTTACGGCATCCCGCGGCATGTACGCCGAAGTGACGCTGACCGTGCGCGTCTCAGGTTCGGTCATCACGCAGCGCGTACGCCTGTACACCGGCGAGACACAGCTCCGCTTCGTCACGGATGTTGACTGGCATGAGCGGCACCGGCTGCTGAAGGTCTCCTTTGACACGGGTATCGACGCGGATAACGCGAAGCATCAGATCCAGTTCGGATACATCGAGCGTCCCGCGCACCGTTCCCGCCGGTATGACGCGGACCGCTTCGAAGTCTGCGCGCATACATGGTCAGCCCTGACGACCGCGACGGACGGCGCGGCGCTGATCAATGACAGCAAATACGGCGTCTCCGTATGCGACGGCGTGATCTCCCTCAGTCTGCTCCGCGCGCCGACCTATCCGGACGCGGAAGCGGACCTCGGTCATCATACCTTCACCTATGCCTACAAACCGTGGAGCGGAGCCATGGATGACTGCGGTCTTGCCGAAGCATCCGACACGCTGAATGAACAGCCGGTCACGGCAAAGGGCAGCCTGGATCTCCCGTCTCTGATAGACACCGGCAGCCGCGCGATCGTCACGGAATGCGTCAAGCTCGCGGAAGACGGCTCCGGCGATCTGATCATCCGCCTTTATGAAAGCATGAACGGCACACGGAATACGGACCTCCGTACCGCATTCCCCTTCGGAAGGGCATTCACATGCATGCTTTCCGAGGAGATCACGGAAGAGCTTCCGGTTTCCGGGAACGCGGTCCCGCTGTCTTTCCGCCCCTTTGAGATCAAAACGATCCGTCTCACCGGGCAATAACAAGGTCCGCGCCGCGCTGAAAACGCCGTTATATAGAACAGACTCAGAAAACAAAAGGAGAATCATACAATGAACACAGGCAAAGTACGTGAAATTCTTGAAAGCACAGACTTCATTCACCTCGGCGGATCCCCGGAGGAAAAAAAGGTCGCGGCATATCTTCAGTCCCTGTGTGAGGAGATGGATATTCCGGCGCATACCGAACCCTTTCCCGTCGCCATGACCGAAATGGTCTCCGCCTCCCTCACCGTATCCGGCCGTGAGATCCCCTGCAAGGGCTACAAGCTCTGCGGCACGGCGAGCGTTGAGGCTCCCTTTCTGTACATGCCGAACAGGGACAGGGCTTCCCTTGCCGGTGTAAAGGGCAGGATCGTGCTGCTGGACGGCGGGCTGCCCTACTGGGTCTATCAGGACCTGGTGGACAACGGTGCCGCCGGATTCATCACCTATGACGGTGACCTGCTTTACGCGGACCGCGATATTGACCATAAGGAGCTCCGCCCCTATGTTTCCCTGGGCCGCAGGATCCCCGGCGTCAACATCAACGCGAAGGACGCGCTGGCGCTTGTTCAGGAAGCGCCCGAAACCGTTCGCATCAGCGTGGAGCAGACCGAAAGCGAAGGCGAGTCCCTGAATGTGGTTGCCGACCTGCCCGGCGAAACGGATGAAACGATCATCATGACAGCACACTTTGACACCACTTCCCTGTCCCATGGTGCGTATGACAATATGACCGGCTGCATCGGTCTGCTGGGCGTGATGGAAGCGCTGAAAGGAACAAAACACCGGCGCGGCATCCGTTTTGTCTTCTGCGGCAGCGAGGAACGCGGTCTGCTCGGTTCCAAGGCATATGTCAAAGCCCATGAGGAGGAGCTCGGCAAGACCCCGCTGGTCATCAATCTGGATATGATCGGCACCTGGATGGGCAAATTCATCTGCTGCGTCTCAGCTGAAGAGAAGCTGGTGCATCACATCCAGTATCTCTGCGCGGAACAGGGCTTCGGCATCGAAGCGCGTCAGGGCGTATATTCCAGTGACTCCACGCCTTTCGCCGACGGCGGCGTGCCCGCGCTGTCCTTCGCGCGCATCACAACACCGAACCAGTCCCACATTCACTCCCGCTATGATACCGCCGCGCTTGTATCGGATGAGCAGATGCTGAAGGATATCGCTTTCATCGCTTCATTCACCGGGCGCATGGCCGACGCGGTCGTCTGCCCGGTCGCGCGCGAGATCCCGGACAAGGTGAAAACAGAACTGGATGAGTATATGAACCGCAAACGGAAAAACTGAATCCGAAAGGAGCACCATTATGCTGTATCCGCGCAATCTGAACGAAGTTCCGGATACGGAGCTGTTCCGTCATCCGACGTCGGAATACCGCGCCGCGCCCTTCTGGGCATGGAACTGTGATCTGGACGATGATCTGCTGTGCCGCGAGATCGGATATATGCAGAAAATGGGGATGGGCGGATTCCATATGCACACCCGCAGCGGCATGTCCGTAAAATATCTGTCGGACAGATATATGGATAAAGTACGCCTGTGCGTAAATGAAGCGCGCCGGCGGAATATGCTCGCATGGCTGTATGATGAGGACAAGTGGCCTTCCGGATTCGCCGGCGGCTATGTCACGGAGAAGGAAGAGAACCGCCAGGTCTATATGCTGTTCAGCCCGTGCGCCCCCGGAGCAGCCGCGCATACGGATTTCGCGAAGGATATCCTGCTTGCGCGGTATGCCGTGCAGTTGGATGACGGCGGCCGTCTCCGGTCATACAAACATCTTTCCGAAGGGGAGAGACCTGCCGGAGGCACCGTATGGTATGCCCGGATGGTGCAGGCGGTCCCCGGCGCGTGGTTTCACTTCAAAGGATATGTCGATACCATGAACCCGGCCGCGATCCGTGACTTTATCCGTATCACCCATGAAAAATACAGGGACACGCTGGGCGGCGATTTCGGCACCCTGTGCCCCGCCATCTTCACGGATGAGCCTCAGATGCCGCATAAATCCATGCTTTCCCGCTCCGCGGACCTGCAGGATATGATCCTTCCCTGGACACCGGACCTCGAGCGATCGTATACCGCCGCTTACGGCGAAAGCCTGCTGGAAAAATTGCCGGAAGTCATCTGGGAACTGCCGGAAGGCGTTTCCCTGACCCGCTACCGCTTTCACGATCATACCACCGAGCGGTTCGTATCCGCCTACTGTGATCAGATCGGCGCATGGTGCCGGGAGAACGGGATCCTGATGACCGGCCACATGATGGATGAAGGTTCCCTCACCTCCCAGACAAGGTCCGTCGGCGAGGTCATGCGCGCCTACCGCGCCTTCACCCTGCCCGGCGTGGATCTGCTGTGCGACGGACACGAATACAACACGCTCAAGCAAACCGCTTCCGCCGCCCATCAGCAGGGCTGTCCCGGCATGATCAGCGAACTGTACGGTGTGACCAACTGGGACTTTGACTTCAAGGGGCATAAACTGCAGGGGGACTGGCAGGCGGCCCTGGGCGTATCCGTCCGCGTACCGCATCTGTACTGGTGCTCCATGCACGGCGAAAGCAAGCGCGATTATCCCGCCTCCATCGGACATCAAAGCTCCTGGTGGACAGAATACGCGTATATCGAGGACCATTTTGCCCGCGTCAACACCCTGATGACCCGCGGCAAGCCGCTGGTCCGTATCGGCGTGATCCATCCGATCGAATCCTACTGGATCTCGTACGGTCCCAATGATCTGACCGGTGCGAAGCGTGCCGGACTGGACCGCCGTTTTGCCGAGCTGACGGAATGGCTGCTCTTTGAGACCCTCGATTTTGACTTTATCTGTGAAAGCACGCTGCCGTCCCTCCGCCGCGAGGGTCCCGGCTTCCGTGTCGGTGAAATGACGTATGACGTTGTCATCGTCCCCGCCTGCGAAACGATCCGCGGCACAACGCTGGACGCGCTCCGTACTTTCCGGTCTCAGGGCAGAAAAGTCATTTTCATGGGCGATTCCCCCCGTTACATGGATGCTGTATCCAGCAGCGAGCCCGCGTCATTTGCGCAGACCTGCACGATGATCCCGTGGGAAAAATACCGGCTTGTCAACGAACTGGCGCCTTTCCGCGAGATCCGGATCGAGACCGGGCGCGGACTGCCGTCCGATAACCTGATCTGCGCGTTCCGTACGGACGGGGACTGCAGGAACCTGTTTATCTCCCATGTCATTCCGGAAAACCGGACCGCTCCGCCCGAACAGGAGCACTACCGCATCCGGCTGAACGGGCACTGGTCCGTTGAAAAATACGATACGCTGACCGGAGATACGTCTCATCTGCCTGCGGAATATGAAAAGAATACAACGCTTCTGCCCTGGTCCTGCTTCAATCAGGACAGCCTGCTTCTCCGCCTGGCACCGGCATCGGCGGACCGGATGAAGGGTACCGGCTCCGGAGAGCTGAACATGCGCGCGTACGGGATCCACATGGTCGAGGAATTCGACCTTGCCCGTGAACCCGGCACCGAATCCCTGCTGCCGCCGCCGGAAAAGATCCTTCTGCATGAGGACAATGTCTGTCTGCTGGACACCGCCGAATGGCACACGGATGATGATCCGTGGGAACCTGTTGAGGATATGCTGCGCATCGGCGTTGAGGCAAAGGAAAAGCTGGGCATCTCCACCGCCGCGGTCACGGGCGCCCAGCCCTGGGTGCTTCCTCCGGAAGACGCGGTACACACGCTGACGGTGCGTTCCTCCTTCCGCTCGGAGATCGAAGCCGATACCGTGGATCTCGCCCTGGAGGACTTCGCGGACTCACAGGTCCTGTTCAACGGAGAGCGCGTCACGCCTGAGCGGGTACACGGCTGCTTTACGGATGACGCGATCACCCGCGTCACGATCGGTCCGCTGAAAAAAGGTATGAACACCGTAGAGGTCCGCAAGCCGCTCGCGGCATCATCCTGCACCGAAAACATGTTCATTCTCGGTGATTTCGGCGTACGGGTCTCCGGCCGGAAGATCTGCCTCGTTCCGCCGCCTGAAACGCTTGATCACGGCGATTGGACGCAGCAGGGGCTTCCCTTCTATTCCGGTCCGCTGACTTACCGCTATACGCTTTCCGGCGGCAGGAAGCTGAAGCTCCGCCTCGGGCTGTTCTCCGCCCCGTGCGTCACGCTGGATCTGGACGGAACGCGCGTCGCGAACCTTTCCCTGTCGCCTTCGGAAGCGGATCTCGGCATGCTCCCGGAAGGCACGCATACGCTGGATATCACGCTGTATGCGAGCCGGATCAATTCCTTCGGCACATTCCATCTGAATGACGGTTCCGTGATCTGGTTCGGCCCCAACGCGTGGCGCAGCAACGGTATGCGTTGGACACAGACCTACCGGCTGAAGCCTTCCGGTCTGCTCAGCGAACCGCACCTTTTCGAAGAAAAATAACATACAGCGCAAAGAAAAAGGTTCTTCACGGAAAGTTAGGCTATGGTAAAGGTTATGCTGCGAAGGTTTCCAAAGGGCGATCGCAAAGCCCTTTGGTCGCGCCCGCAGGCGTGAAATCCTTTCGCTGCAATGAAGCACTGATAGCCCAGTTTTCCGTGAAGAGCAAAGAAAAAGGACCTCGCGGTCCTTTTTCTTTGCGCCGGCCCTGTCACAGTTCCAGCACGGGCAGCCCGGTATTCATTTTTTCAATATACTTCAAGCCGTTTTCCGCGTCCGCGCTGCCGCGAAGCTCCACCGACCAGGAGAACTCATAATACCCCCCGAGATCGATGCAGAAATTGGTCTCCCAGAAGTTGTTCATGATCCATGAGAACATTACGGAGCGGTTCAGCGCGGTATCCGGCGCGTCACACAGCGTGACCGGTCCGGTCTTCCGGGGTCCGAAGCAGACCAGCGGCACATCGGGGCTGGCGATCAGCAGATCCCTGTCCTTCCCTTTCCGTACGATCCCGTTCTGTAAACACCAGAATTCCTTACACGTGCCCGGCAGCTGATCGATGCCGGGACGAATGACACAGCCGGTCTTGTCGATCCACGTTTCATTGCTTCCGTCCGTCACGAACGGCAGGGCGGTCAGAATGCCTTCCGGGTCCGCGACTGACTTCTTTTTGATCCGGATCCGCGCGTCGATCCGCGGCTGCAGCTTACCGATCTTCAGATCCAGGGTGCAGGCATCCGTTCCTTCCAGCGTATAAGCGATATTCAGCGTCACGGATACATCGCCGTTGTCGCGCACCGCGAAGTTTTCAGGCTTCGCGGCATATCTGCGTGTGTTCACCGTGCAGCGCGACCGGCCCATATGTCTTCTGAAGGCGTTTCTGCCGGCTCCGGTCGTCGGTGTCACCTCATATACGCAGGTGAAAGCGCCGTACGGAGAATCCGGATCGATCAGTTCGCGGCCCGTTTCACGGTCCGTGATCGACGCGACGCCTCTGCTCCGGTCCGTTTTCACAATAAAGAACGGCGTCTCGATGTATTCCGTTGTTGCCAGCCCCTCAATGGAAGCCTGATCGGTCATCGCGTCAGCGCACATGCACGGCGTATGCGGCGTCATGTTCTGATTGAGCGGCGCGTATTCCAGCGCCAGTTCGGTCTCCCCGCCCGGTTCCAGCGTCAGCACCGTTTCCGCCAGCCGCCCGCGCGGTCCCGGACCCGTCTGCGTCGGCAGCAGTTCCCCCGTTCCGGGATCGCGCAGCACCAGGGGCCGGTCATCCTGCTGACAGCCGTCCAGATACTCCCATCCCAGCAGCGGAACCGAAACCGGCATGCATACGGTCTCCGGATAAGGATTGATGACCCGGTAACGGTGCGTTCTGTCCGGATAGATCGTTCTGTTTCCGCGTTTTTCAAGCACGCCGTCCAGCAGTTCATTCGCGGCATTGTTTGCCGTGACCGCGTAGGCGGTCTTTTTCATATGCATGGCGGATACCAGCGGCTTGTAGGGATCGGAGACCGATGCCGAATGTCCCCAGGTATGCTCCGCGTACAGCATCATGTCCCGGCCGGAATCCTCCCACAGCTTCCGGTCGATATCCTTCATTTCCGGATCCAGCAGCAGCGCGAGGTTCCGGCTGCGCTGCGCTTCCCGGTACATCTTCACGGCCGCCGGCGTTGAGCCCACGCCGTCCGCCCACCAGTCCGTAAAGTCGCCTTCATATTCCGGGATCGTCACGCCGGCAGCTTCCAGCTTGGCGAAGAACGGGTCCAGCGTGGTCATTTCCAGGATGACCCTGCCGCCAAACCGCTCATTCAGCTTCGCGATCCGTTCCGCCACGCGTCCGTTCGGCGGGGAGTTATCGCTCATGATCCCGCTTACGACCACGGGCACAAAATCCAGCGGCCATCCGCTTTCCTCAAGTCCGTCCAGATACCGGCCGATCCGTTCACAGGCCAGATCCAGCTCCTGCCGTTCCGTGCTTTCGGCATCGGTCGACAGCAGCTGTCCGTGTTCGATCCCATACAGGATGTCGTCATTCAGCATGAAGGATGAGGTCGCGTGCGGACAGAGACCCAGCACATGACCCCAGTGATAATGCTCTCCCACAAAGGTCAGCACCGTATTTCCCTTCGGTCCGCGCCAGCGGAAGAAAGACGGGTTATGCCCCATCGGATACATCCCGTGGTGCGTATGGATCGCGGTATACAGATTGCCGACGCCGACCGCGGCCAGCATGTCCGGCAAGCCGGCGGAATAGCCGTTTATATCCGCTGTCATGGCGCTTTTCATGGAAGCCCCGGCTGTATCCGCCCACGCGCGGGCGCGCGCCAGATGTTCGTTCAACACCCGTTCGTCGATCAGATCCGTCAGGTTCAGATAGCTGCCGGACAGACCGATACGTCCTTCCCGCGCGTATCGCTCAAGGTCGGCCCGTTCACGTTCATCGGCGTATTTCAGAAAGTTCTCGATCTGCCAGAAATTCTCACACTGCCAGCGGAAACCGCGCAGGCTCTCATCGCCTGCGTCCTCCCGTCGGAGGATATCCAGCGTCTGACGCAGATAACCGGCATGATCGCGGCAGATCTTCTCCTGCCGCGCGGTGTATCCGATATCCGTATGTGAATGATGCAGCACGTCAATGTGCCATACCCGCCGGAACTCCTTCATACACTCATCTCCCGTTCAGCGTGCCGCCTCAAAGAAAGCTTCAATGTTCTCCCATTTCGCGTTCGGTGGAACATCACAGCCGGTCGAAAGCAGGAAATTCGGTTTCCCGCCGCACGCGGAAAGCAATTGTTTCACCGCTTCGCGCACCTGATCCGCCGTTCCGTTGGCCAGCAGACCCGCCGGATCGATATTGCCCATACACAGCATATCCCCGGGGGCCGCTTCCAGCACCTGCGTCATATCCACGGCATTGCCGAAATGATACGCCGCCGCGCCCAGCGCGTACAGATCCGGGATCATATGGATCACGGTATTCCCGCAGTTGTGATAGATCACCGCGAAATCATCCGTCTGCACGGCGTCGATGATCTCCTTCACATACGGGTTCGAGAATTCCGCGCACATATCGCGGCTGAGCAGCCCGGCCAGCGGCTCCGCGAGAACGATGCCGTCCGCGCCAGCCGCCCGGAATGCTTTCGCGTAGGCGATCAGGAATTCCGCCGCTTTGCGCAGAACAGTGTGCACCGTATCCGGCTCATCGTAGCACAGGTACATGATCTCCGTCACATCCATCAGCCGTCCGGCCAGGGAGTACGGTCCGATCATTCCGGCCAGCAACGGCTTATCGGTGATCCGCTTTCCCGCCAGCCGTATGCCTTCCACGCACACGCCGGTCCGTCCGCTGCCGACGGCAGGCACGGCCAGCGCTTCCGCCGTGTCCTCATCGCCGACGAGCTGGCCGGTGATCACCGGTACCTCATTGGGCGTAAAGTTCACCGCGGCGCCGAAAGCTTCGGCTTCCACGCTCAGATCCATCAGGCTTACCGCTGCAGCCGTTCCGGTATTGCCCGCGACGTATGCGATCACATCCGCCATCAGACCGCTGTCGCGCACAAGCTGCCCCACCGGGATATTCAGTCTTGCCGCGGCGGGAAAAGATAAGACCGGCAGTGCCTTTCCGGGCGTTCCGGCTGCCGCGCGCAGCCAGGTATGCATATTCATAGATATCACCCTTTGCAGAATATTACCGCCTGTTCCGCGGCGCTTGCCGCATCCGGCGTATAAGCATCCGCGCCGATCTGATCGCAGTATTCCTGTGTCACGGGAGCGCCGCCGATCATGATCTTCACCCGGTCGCGGATCCCGGCCTTTTTCGCTTCTTCCACGATCTCGCGCATCTTATCCATGGTCGTTGTCAGCAGCGCGGAGCAGCAGATCACGCTGCAGTTCTGCTCCGCCGCCGTGCGGATGAAGGTCTCCGGCGCGACATCCGTGCCCAGATCAATGACCTCCAGGCCTTTGCCTTCCATCATCATTTTGCACAGGTTTTTACCGATATCATGCAGATCGCCCTGCACGGTACCGATACAGACCCTGCCGCCTGCCTGCACGCCTTCTCCCGCCAGCAGCGGTTTCAGCAGTGCGGCGCCCTGGTTCATCGCACGGGCGGCGAC
>JAUNQH010000015.1:31389-40674 GCA_030536295.1 Clostridia bacterium
ACAAAGATCTCATTCGCGCGGAAGCGGTCACCGACCACGCTCATTCCGGCCAGCAGACCTTCGGACAGGATCTCGCCCGCGGGAATGCCCGCTTCGATCGCTTCACTCACCAGTGCCTTGACATCCTTTGCCTTGCCTTTCTGCAGCTGTTCGGAGATCGTTTTCATCAATTCTGTCTTTTCCATGGTCATCCTCCTTATGCCTGTCCTGTCAGCTTCACGGCATCTTCCCGCGCGGCTGCCACCGTTATGATCTCAAAAGGACCGTAAGATATCGTATCCGTGACCGTTTCTTCATCCTCAAGCAGATTCATCACCGTTACCCTGAACGGGAACCGCATCGTTCCGCGGCATCCGTCCTGCTCCGTCAGCCGGAGGATCAGCCTCTCGCCGTCTTCGGAGCGTTTCATTGCCTGCAGCACCATTGTACCTGTTTCCGGAAGCTTCACGGCCGGCAGAGCGGCACGCAGCAGCGGCGTATTGTAGCTGATCGCCATCCGGTTGATCTCCGCCTGTACGGCACTGCCCGCATGCGGTACGATCAGATAAGCGAACCGGTGTTCTCCCCGGTCGGAGATCAGATCCGGCCGGCATGTGGCGCGCAGCAGACTCAGGGAGATCATATTGTCCCATATGCCTACGCCGTACTTACCGTCATTGATGATCGCGATGCCGCCGCCGGTCTCGCTCAGGTCGCACCACAGATGCTGGCATACCTCATACCGCGCCTGCTGCCAGGTCGTGTTCCGGTTGGTTTCCCGTGTGATGAAGCCCGCGCCGGTATCCGTCAGGGCATACGGCGCGCGCACCGCGCATTCAAACTCCGCTTTGGCCAGCACATGATCCTCATGCCAGGAAACATCATACTCTGTCTCGATCGCGCCTGTTTCACGGAAGAAGCGCAGCGAGCGTCTGAAAACGCTCTTTCCGGTTTTCAGCACACATTCGAATACAGCCGTTTCACCGTCGCGCCTTACCTCATGCAGCGGCGTTTCCGTTTCCACCGGAAGGGTGACTTCGCGGTATGTCGGCAGAATATCCCACGCGTCATAATTGCCGGGAATATCCCTGAACAGACGCAGCGTATTGAACGCGCCGGACACATATTCGCGGTCCGTTCCGTCCTTCAGGCTCGTTATGCTTCCGTCCGGCGCCAGTACCGCGGTGATCAGCGAAGTAGTCACGGCGATCGTACCGTCCGCTTTTCCGTTCACGGTGATCCATCCGGTATCCCCCGCCGGTTCCGTGATCTTCACGGGCGACAGGGCGTGCATCTCTCCCGTCACATAACGTCCGGCAGTGCCGAGATGCTTTTCCGGTCCGTTGTCATCGGGCACAAACACCGGCATCGTCCGCTCAAAGGAAAGCGTATTGTAAAGCGCGTCACCCGCCGGCTGACCCAGAAGGTCTTCACATTCTGCGCGGATCGCGGCGTAGTCCGCCATCGCGTCCTCGAACACGGGGCGGATATGGCTTCCCGGCAGAATGTCATGGAACTGGTTGATCAGCAGCTTCTTCCATGCCTTCTCCAGCCGTTCCGCCCTGTATTCGCCGCCTGCAAGCCAGCGCAGGCTCTCCGCCATTTCCGCGTCTCTCAGCAGGATCTCAAGCTGACGGTTTCCGCGTTTCAGATCGGCCTTGGTCGTGTATGTTCCGCGGTGCATCTCCAGATACAGCTCGCCGTCCCATATGGCCAGCCGTTTCGTTTCATTCAGGTTTTCCTTCAGGTATTCCTCCGCGCCGGTGATCCGGATCTCCGGCATCGCCGATATCTTTCCGAGCCGTTCCACGGAGCGGATCATTCCCTCGGTCACACCGCTTCCGCCGTCGCCGTATCCGTACATGCACAGTGTCGCCGCGCCGGAATCCTTATCCTGATACGCATTCCAGTTCTGCATGATCTCCGTCGGTGTGGCCGCGGTGATAAAGTGCGTCGGCGGAACGCAGGCATAGACCTCCGTCCCGTCCAGTCCGCGCCAGATAAAGCTGTTGTGCGGAAAGCGGTTCGTATCGTTCCAGGTGGACATCTTGTTGGACACATAGTAGTCCACTCCGCTCTTCTTCAGGATCTGCGGCAGGACCGCGCTCGTACCGAAAACATCCGGCAGCCAGCAATTATTGCAGATCTTTCCGAATTTCTCACGGAAATACCGCTGCCCGTACATAAACTGGCGCGCGAGGCTTTCCGGCGACGGAATATTGCAGTCGGACTCGACATACATCGCGCCGACCGGCTCAAACTGTCCGTTCTTCACCTTTTCGCGCACGCGTTCAAACAGCTCCGGATAGTATTCCTCCAGCGTTTCGAACAGGTAAGCCTGTGTATGCGTGTAACGCAGGAACGGCACCCTGTCCATCATTTCCAGCTGGATCAGGCAGGTGCGCGCGTTCTTCTGCACCGCGTGGATCCGCCGCCAGTAGTACGCGATATCAAGATGGCTGTGCGCGACCAGCGCCACCTTTCCGGCGCCGCGGTACAGCTGATCATCATACAGTTCCCGGGCAATATACGCCCGCGCTTCCTTCATGCCCGCCCCGCTGTCCCAGTCGATCAGCGACAGGGCATGATACAGCCGGTCCGAGACCTTCTCGCAATAGTCCTCATCAAACTCTTTGCCATTCAGCAGGTCATAGAACAGGCTGACATCGCTGTACAGCTCCGCCGCGTCCCGGTCCAGCGTTACCAGCCATCCGCCCTGGAATATCTGCCTGCAGCCCTTGAAGCGGGTGGTCTCCTCATTCCGGTCATCATCCGGCTTGGAACGGTTGTAGCCCTCGATATCGATCACATAATGCCCGTCCGCGCTCGCGGGCAGGATCATGGTCTCACGGTTCGGATCGATCCCGCCCTGCAGGCGGCCGTTCACGCGTACAAGCATTTCCCCCGCCGTCGGAATCATCAGCCGCAGTTCATCCGCGTCACGCATATCATCCGGAACAAACGCTTCCGCGTGCAGAAACGCGGTCCCGTCCGGGGTAAAATACGCGCCTCCCCGCTTCAGCGGCCGCGGCCTGGCGTCATACATCTCATAGGTGTTCTCACCGGTCTGGTGCCCCTCACGCACAGTCCAGCCCGTGATCTCCGCTCTCCTGGAGATCAGCCGTTTCCGAAGCCAGCCGATCCGTATCCGCGTCCATTCATCCGGCAGCAGCGACCGCCGGATCACCTTTACATGCGCCATTTCCGTTATCTCACTTTCTCCACAGGAACGGATCCCGTTCAACCGTTATTTTTACATCGCGGCCCAGATCCGTCATCACACGGTTCCTCACCCATGCCGCGCACCGGTCGGTCGCCCTGCATACGGAACATTCTCCCTTTGCCGTCAGCACGATGCTCTCCCCGTTATCCTCCTTCAGTTCCAGCCATCCGCCATCGGCACGCACGAGCGGTATGATCTTCCGGTCCAGATACTCCTTCAGTTCCATTCCGTTTCCTTCCTTCTGTTTCCGCTCCTCACGCGGGGCGGAAACACACATTCATCCGGAAAAAGGGGCTGCCGCGGTTACCCACAGCAGCCCCGGTCGGGGATCAGGATCGATCAACGGGCATTGTACCAGTCGTTGGCTTCCTGCGTCAGGATCTCGCCGCCGGCGACCATCCAGTCAGCCACGTAAGCATCCCATGCTTCGTCAACGGACACTTCGCCGCGGATCATGGAGGTCCAGGCTTCGTCGCGCACGGTGTTCATTTCGCCGAACAGCTCATTGCTGGGCAGAACTTCGGTCACGGCATCCTGAATGTAGCTGTTGTACTGATCCTTCTTGAACCAGTTCAGACGGTTCGCGATGGAAACATCCTTGTAGAAGGCCAGGTCATAGCCCAGCTGAGAGAAGCAGCGGTCATTGCCGTACAGGCTGCGGCAGCCCCAGACGCCCACATTGTTGAGGTCTTCGTTGGCCATGCCGGCGGTACGGGTGATGGTGCCGTCTTCATTGCGGGTGTAGTGTTCGCCTTCGATACCGGCAAACGCGAGCAGATACAGTTCATCATCGGTGGCGAAAGCGTTCAGGATCTGGAAGATCACAGCCAGCTTCTCATCGCTCATGTTTGCGTTGTACAGCGCGCTTTCGGAAACGGCAACAGGCGTGCCGACTTCCCAGCCGTAGTCGCCGTTGGGGCCTGCCGGCCACGGAGCGTACACGAAGGTGGAATCTTCACCGTTCACGGCCCAGTATTCGGTCGCGCAGCGGCCGCCCTGGTCTTCGGGACCGGTGATGCCCTTCAGGCGGTAGTGGTCGATGGAGGCATTGGCGGAAGCGCCGTACAGGCCGGTCACCATACCATGGGAGATGGCCCAGTAGCTGCCTTCAACGGATTCGGAACCGGCCACGAATTCGGGGTCGATCACGCCGTCGGCGTACATCTGGGCGAGGATCTTCAGAACTTCCTTGGCTTCATCGGTCACATCAGCGTTCACGATGGTGCCGTCCTTGTTGACCCAGTAGCTGGCGCTGCCGGAGAAGCCGATGCCCAGGCCGTAGGCGCCGAACAGGGCCTTCATGCCGGTCAGGGAGCAGCCGTAGGTGTTGTCCTGGCCGTCCTGATCGGGGTCTTCCTTGGTGAAGCGGGTCATCAGGGTCACGAATTCATCCACGGTCTTCGGCAGAGTCTCTTCGGTGTAGCCGAGGTTCTCGATCCAGTCGCCGCGGTAGATCATGGTCTTGTAGGGCATGGATCCGTCGGGCTTGAAGGAGGGGATCACGACCATCTTTCCGTCCTTCATGGAAGCCTTCTTCCACGCATCAACGTCATTGATCAGATCGCCGTAGGCAGCGCCTTCGGTGATGAACTTGTAGACGTCGGGAGCGTTGGTCTTGAAGAATTCCTCGTCCCAGGTCTTGATAACGCCCTGGTCATAGTATTCGTTCAGCTTGGTGTCGCTCTGAGCCAGGAATACGTCGGGAGCGGTGCCGCCGGCAAGGCGGGTGCCCAGGATCTCGGCATAGTTGGCCTGTTCAATGTAAACGACTTCGATGTCCACATTGATGCCGTGCTTTTCCTTCAGCATCTTCTCGACAGCGGGCGTAATAACGTCTTTTTCGTTGTCGACGGGGCCGAACATATAGCCGGCGACGGAGATCTTGATGGGTTCTTCGTCTGCCATGGCGGGCACGATGCCGACCAGCATCATGACAGCCAGAACCAGAGCCAGAATACGGGTAGCTTTCATGGATATACCTCCTTTTTAATATGTTTGATCCGTCCGGAGACGGTCAAATCCGTTTCATAAGGTTCTTCACGGAAAGTTCGGCTATGGTAAAGGTTATGCTGCGAAGGTTTCCAAAGGGAAATCTCATTCACGACCGCCGGTGGCGGGAGTTTCGTGAATGAGTTTCTCAAGCGAAAGGGAGCAGTCTCAACAGTGTTGAGCTGCGACCATTGAGCTTGCGGATCGATCGCAAAGCCCTTTGGTCGCGCCCGCAGGCGCGATATCTCTTTGCTGCAATGAAGAACGGATAGCCCGGGTTTCCGTGAAGAGCCTTTCATTATCCCTTCAGGGAGCCGATCATGATGCCCTTGACAAAGAACTTCTGCACGAAGGGATACGCGCACAGGATAGGCAGCGTGGTCACAAAGATGCACGCGGCTTTCAGGCCCTCGGAGGACACCGTCGCTTCCATATCGGCATTGGCCGCCGCGGCGCTGGTATCCAGGATCTCCTTGGAGCCGGTGATGATGATCCGGCGGAGCACGATCTGCAGGGTAAACTTGGTATCATCCGAAATATAGATCAGCACATCGAACCAGCTGTTCCAGTGTCCGACCACCAGCCACAGCGCCACCGTCGCCAGAATGGGCTTGGACAGCGGAAGCACAAACTGCAGGAAAATACGGAACCGGCCGGCGCCGTCGATCAGGCAGCTTTCCTCGATCTCCTCCGGCAGGCTCTGGAAATAGTTCCGCATGATCACCATGTTATACGCGCTGATAAAGCCCGGCAGGATCATGGAAGCGTAGGTGTTCAGCAGACCGAGGTTCTTGACCACCAGATAGCTGGGGATCAGACCGCCGGAGAAGAACATCGTGAAAACGATGAACAGCGTCCAGAATGTGCGGTGCGGGAAAAACCGCTTGCTCAGCACATACGCGCCCATGGCGGTAAAGAACAGCTGCAGCACCGTGCCGATCACGGTACGGATGATCGTGTTCTTGTAGCCCAGCCAGATGTACCGGTTATCGATCACGCGGGCGTAATTATCCAGCGTGAACTCCTTCGGATACAGCAGCAGACCGCCCTTCGTCGCGATATGGCTCGGGGAAAGGCTCAGGTTCAGCAAATGCCAGAACGCGATCACGATGGACGCGCTGAGCAGCGCGAGGACCAGATAGATGATCGCCTTGCCGACGGTGAATCTACTCTTGACCATTCTTCACCGCCCCCTTACCAGATGCCTTCGCCGCTGATCCGCCTGGCAATCAGATTGGTACCAAGCACCAGCACGAAGCCGATCAGATTCTTGAAAAGGCCGACGGCGGTCGCCATGGAGTACTTCATATCGCCGAGACCGTATCTGTAAACATATGTATCGATGATATCACCCGTCTTGTACACGGCGCTGTTGTACAGGTTGAAGATCTGGTCAAAGCCCGCGTCCATAATGGAGCCGACATTCAGGATCAGCATGACCACGATGGTCGATACAAGGGACGGGATCGTAATGTACCTCGTGCACTGCCAGCGGGTCGCCCCGTCCACGGTAGCCGCTTCATACAGGGCCGGATCGATACCGGCGATCGTCGCAAGATAAAGGATCGATGACCACCCGACGTTTTTCCATATGTCCGTTACGATCAGTGTACCGCGGAAATATTTGTTGTCTCCCAGGAAATACAATGACTTTTCCACGCCGAAAACATCACGCAGGATCGCGTTCACGGCACCGTTGTTCGGGCTCAGCAGCTGCTGGAACATGCCCGCCAGTACGACCCAGCTCAGGAAGTGGGGCAGATAGGTGATCGTCTGCACCGTCTTCTGGAAACGCACATGGGTCACTTCATTCAGCATCAGTGCCAGAATGATCGGCGCGGGGAAGCCGAACAGCAGCTTCAGCCCGCTGATCTCCAGCGTATTCGTCACAGAACGCGCGAAAGTCGGCGTTTTGAACACCTTGGTAAAGTTGTCAAACCCACACCACGCGCTGCCGAAGATGCCCTGGCTGATCTTATAGTTTTTGAACGCGATCACAATGCCTGCCATGGGCACATACTTGAAAATGATGAAGTAGACCACAACGGGCAGAAACATCAGTGTCAGCGCCAGATACTTTTTATATCCTGTAAAGCTATACAGGAAGCGACCGAAAGCACTGCGCTGTTTCAGCGGATTGCGCACGCTCACACCGGTCATACCGATCCCTCCCTGTCTGTTTTGTCTTTTTCCCCACAAAATCAGCATAATTGTAACAACAGAAACGGTATACGAAAAGTGCAGCCCCGAACAAATAATGTGCAAAAACTAATATGCGGATCCTGCCGTGAATCACGGGCAACAGCAAAAAGCGACCGGATCGCGTTCCGACCGCGCAAACATACCGCCGTTTACGGCTTGCGGTATCCTTTACGGTATTTCTGCGGCGCGACACCGTAGTATTTTCTGAAAGCCCGGGTAAAGGTGCTTGAATCCGTATATCCGCATGCATAGCATACCTCGTCATTCGGCAGGCCTTTGTTCAGCTGGATCACGGCATACTGCATCCGCATCTGCACGATATACTGATAGGGCGTGTATCCCGTTTCCTGCCGGAACAGACGGATAAAGTAATTCGGATGATATCCGAAAAGCTGACTCATGTTTTCAATGGTCATCTCCTCGGATATATGCTTAACGATGTATTTCTGCACTTTATTCAGCATGACCGAATTCTGAATGAAGTGCTCGTTTCCGTTCAGAAACCAGGAAAAATTCTCCGCCATCTGCTCCAGCAGGCCGATCCTTTCCTCGCGGATCGCTTTCATCACGGCACCGATAAAGTCATAAAGGCAGGTCCCCTCTTCGACCTGCAGCTCGATCAGCCCGTTCACACGGTATTTCGGAAAATCCACATGCAGATAGGTACACGCGAAATCCTGCCCGTTCTCACGCCACACATGATACGGGATCGTGGACGGAAGCACGTAAAGACGGCCCGGTGTCAGATGACGCCTGGCATCGGCGGCTTCATAGATCACGTCGCCCTCTGTCACATAATAGATCCTGGAATATCCCGTCGGCACTTCCTCGATCAGTTCCCATGCGGGAACGACCACCGTATTGCCGTATTCGATCAGCATTTTTTGCTCGCCTCCGGCTTTTGTATACATTATAACCGATGAAAGAAATGTTTGTAAATCCCGCACCTGTTATGTAACCGGATCATGTGCAAAAAATAACCGGTTTCGCAGCAGCCCCGTTCCGGTTGATGCCGGTCCGTCTCCGGTGTATAATGCCTGTATGCGGGCAATAAAACTGTTCGGGAGGGACACGCATTGCTGAATAATGATCTGTATCCGTACATTTTCAGAAGAAAGTCATTTCATCTGTTCAGGGGCACCGGTACCGATATCGTCACGATTCAGGAGCTCCGGGAGATCGAGAGCGCCTGGCGCACGTTCGGCACGCTGTATCCGGATATCAGAACAGCATTGCGGATCGTTCCGTCCTCGAAAGTTCATTTCAGGCGCGATGCCGAATACTGCATCCTGATCTACAGTGAGAAAAAGGATAATTACCTGCTGAACGCCGGCTATATGGGTGAACAGCTGGATCTGTATCTTGTTTCCCGCGGTATCGGCACCTTATGGTTCGGTATCGGGAAACCGGACGAGCCGTCGTATGACGGTCTGGATCATGTGATCATGATCGCGATCCGCAAGGTAAATGACGGATCGCTGTTCCGGAAGAATATGTACAAAGCGAAAAGAAAGCCGTCCGAAGAGATCTGGCAGGGAGATCCGTTCGGTCTGGCGGAGATCGCCCGGTTCGCGCCGAGCGCATGCAACTCTCAGCCGTGGTATGTGAAAAGCGAAGCCGGCACGCTGACCGTTTTCCGGTATAAAAAGCCCGGAAAGCGCGGCATCATGCCCGCGGGTGCCGTCGGATACTTCAACAGGATCGATATCGGTATTTTTCTCTGTTTTCTGGAGATCATCATGGCGGAAAAGGAGATCAGCGCGGCGAGGGAACTGTTCATCGACGCCGGAGACGAAGAATACACGCCCGTTGCGAAATACACCATCGGATGACGCCGTCCGTAAACGGAGGACCGGCTGCCCTGCGGCAGCCGGTCCTCGCTTTTATTTGCT